>JBJKOV010000040.1:0-1797 GCA_046707105.1 Thermodesulfovibrionales bacterium | reverse complement strand
ATATCCGCTTCTTGTGTCATTCCGGCTTGTCCGGAATCTTTCTTTGTTTTCAGAAGGATTCCCGACGCGCTTGGCTTGCGGGAATGACAGCCTTGAACCGAGAACCGATTTTGAGATAGGTTCTAGTCCAGGATATCACCGAGGCCCTGCAGGATTACGCTACCTATGCGGCTGGGCTCGTCATGTTACGGGGAATACTGCGCAGTTTAGGGAAATGACTACTTTCCTTATCCCCCGCCTAATTCCTTTGCCGCCGCGAGGGCCTCTTCATCCGGCCTCTCATTTCTCAGGACCGACAGGAACGCTGAGAGAAGACTGAGCGCCGCAAGCACTCCCAGCACGACAAGGTATCCCTTCATGAAGGCATTGTCCTTTACCGAAACAGGTATAAGCCGGTTATGAAATATATGCTGGACGTTGTAGAATCCCTTGTCAATCACGTATTTGTCCTCCAGGCTGGTGAATATCAGACCGGAGATATCTACGCCGAATATGAGCCCCAGAGAGCGCATCATGTTCAGCAGACCGCCGGCCACGCTGAGCTTGTCCCTAGGGGCGGCGCCCATAATCGCGCTGTTATTGGGCGGGGTAAAGAGCCCCATCCCTATGCCAAGCATTATGAGTATGCACACAAGCATGACCAGATGAGAGGACTCGCCCAGCAGCATCAGGAGGAGACAGGCCAGGGCGGAAAGAAGCATGCCCGCCGTGGTCATCAGTCTTGGGCCGTGCCTGTCAGATACGCTGCCGGCCCAGGGGGCGACAACCCCCATGGCAAGCGGTATCGGCACGAGCAGGCTGCCGGTGAGCGTCACGCTGTAACCTACCACCCTCTCAAGGTAGAAAGGCATAAGGAACATTATCGCAAAAAGCACGTAATAGGACATCATGCCGGTTAAATTGCCTGCGGAGAACGTGAAGCTCCTGAACATCTCAAGGTCTACAAGGGGATATTTGACCTTGAGTTCCGTAATTACGAAGAGCCCCAGCAGCGCGATCGCAAGACCGAAATAGAAAAGGATCCTGGGCGATGTCAAGCCGAGTTTGACGACCTCGTTAAAGGCCAGCACCAGGAAGAGAAGACCGCCCGAAAAGAAAACGGTACCGAGGTAATCCACCTTCTCTTTCTCTTTCTTCACCTCATCACGCGGCAGAATGAAGAGGGCGGCCAGTGTGCCGAGGATGCCTATCGGTACGTTTATATAGAATATGGCGCGCCAGCCTATCGCGGCTATGACAACGCCGCCTACGAACGGACCGATTGACATCGACACGGCCTGTACCGCCCCCTGGATGCCGATGGCCTTGCCCCTTTCAGAGGAAGGAAACGCCGCTGTGATTATTGCTATGGAGTTTGCCTGCAGGAGCCCGGCCCCTATCGCCTGAAGGGTACGGGAAGCGATCATGAAGTGAGCCGACGGCGACATGCCGCAAAAAGCAGATCCGATTGTGAAGACCACGAACCCTGCATTATAAAGTTTGGACCGGCCATACATATCGGCCAGCCTTCCGAAGAGCGGCAAAAAGATGGTAAGCGTAAGCATGTAGGCTATAGCGACCCACTCGATCGTCGCCAGCGAAGTGTTGAAGTCGGTCTTGAGGGTCGGCATGGCGATATTTACTATACTTACATCCAGGGCGGACATGGTTGCGCCTATCAGAACGGTCGTCAGAATGAACCACCTCCATCTCGGATGTGCAGAGAAATACGGATGTGGAAAAGACGCGCCTTTAGACATTTCCTGTCCCCTCGACGCCTTGTTCAGGCGAGTCAAAGTCGGTACATCCCGTCAAAAG
>JBJKOV010000039.1:0-10099 GCA_046707105.1 Thermodesulfovibrionales bacterium | reverse complement strand
TTTTTTTTTTTTTTTTTTTTTTTTTTTTTTTTTTTTTTTTTTTTTTTTTTTTTTTTTTTTTTTTTTTTTTTTTTTTTTTTTTTTTTTTTTTTTTTTTTTTTTTTTTTTTTTTTTTTTTTTTTTGTTTGTTTTTTTTTTTTTTTTTTTTTTTTTTTTTTTTTTGTGGTTGGTGGTGGTTTTGTTGGGGGTGCGGGGCCCGGGGGGCACCCCACCACAAATTCTATCCACTACTGGACATTGTCGGGAACAATGAAATAGGTGACCCAACGATAAAAGCGGTCGAAATTATTAGCCGCGGGGCTTGTCCGCGTGACGTTCAGTACAAGTACATACAAACCAGGCGGGAGCTCGGTCAAGTCACCGGAGACGATTGTGTCATGTACTTCGAGCACATCGCTTTTCCATGGTATAAGCTCCTTGAAGTTCTTCTTTCCGTTTGTCTGGCCCGGGGGATCGTTCGTGCCGTTTTTACTCTGTACCTGCGATGCGTCTGAAAACTCGTCCTGGAGTGAAGTGACCTGATTAAACACATTCAGGAAGAATATATTGGAAGCATCGAATGATGCGTTAAACAGGCCGAACGAAACGTCGACAGGCTCATCGAATGGGCCGATGTCCACTTTGATATCAAGGCTGCCCTGATCGATGTCGCCGACGCCTATGGGTTTCGAGGTAGCCGGATCGCAAGTGATCACAGGGTCCGCAACAGGGTTGTAGGTGAAGGCCTGCTTGAAGGTCGGGACCGGGATTGAGCAGGCTGTCGTCGTCTCAACTGCCGGCATATAGTTCGCAGCACCCCTGACACTGTAATATCCGTAAACCAGGTTGTCAGTCGGCGCCGAACCGGCATATGCCGTGCCAAAGGCAAAAACAGCAGCAACGGCTGACAAGACTATTAAAAGCGTATTCCTGAACATTTCTCTCCTCCCTTGCAATTCAAAATGTGAGTCCTATTGCAGGCTCAGCGGCTGAGTTACATTAAAATCACCTCCTCATCAACTTTCTATTACAAAAATACACGATGGCGCGCATAAAGAAAAGTTAAGTTTTCTTAATCAACGATGACAGGTCTGTATCACCTTACCATTGCCAGAGAATACCAGAGATGAGGAAGTTTGTAAGTGATCCCGATTACAGCTTCGAGGGTTTTGTCAAAATCATACAAAATTCTTGTCTTTAGACAGGCGCTGAATTAGAGCAGAAATCCTTTTCTGTTGTTCGGCTAAGAAAAAAAGCTTGTTAAGCCAAAAGATAGCCACTATGCTATGAAGAAAAAGTTCTTGCAAGGGGCAGGGCTGCTGTCATACAATAACGCAAATTTCTTTGCGTTATCGGGACGGGATAAGCTTTTAGCAGGAAGATAACACCGATCATGATTATCGGAAATCTGTCAAAGGAGGGAGAGTATGGATGAAAGGGGATTAGTCAAATTATCAGATGAAAGGGGCGGACTCGGGATTCTGATTCTTTCGGTTCTTGGGTTGTGTTTATGCTTGTCGTTGCCCGGGAAGGGGTTTGCGGCGACGGCAATCGGCGGTGGCTGCACTTACAGCGCCAGCAGCAGCAAAGGTCCCATGGAGCTCACGGAGACTCATAACGGCAACTTCAAGCAGGGCGATATCGGTGATACCTACACAATCAGGGTCAGCAGCTCAGGCGGATACGATTATATCACCTTCGATCCGACCGGGAATGGATGCACCGTCAATTCGACTCCCGTCACGGTCGTGGACGCGCTCCCGACCGGTCTGACCGCCACGGCGATGAGCGGGACCGGGTGGGACTGCAATTTCAACACGCTGACCTGCACAAGAAGCGATTCCCTGGCTGCAGGCACGAGTTACCCCGACATCACGCTGACGGTAAACGTTGCAAACAACGCACCGGCAAACTTGACGAACGCGGCCACCGTGTCCGGAACGACCATAACCGCGACGACGATAACGGCTCCCACAGTGACCACAAGCTTCGTCCTCCCTGCCACCACAAACATAAACACAGACACATGGAGCACTGACCCGGCGGATGACCAGACACTGGTCAGCCAATTACAGGCAGCATCTGTTCCGACGATGAACGAATGGGGGATGATATTCTTTATGATATTTGCCGGAATTGGATCAGCATATTACCTGAAAAGACGGAAGACACTTTAAGCGTAGCTTGGCTGTTTTTAGCCTTAATGAAGGGCGAGAGAAGACAACTCGCCCTTCATTATTTTAGCTTCCTCTCAAAATGTTCATAGTAATGTTCTTGGGACGTTGTGTCTGGAATATGCTTGAGGTTCGCCCAAGCTGCGCTGGACGGGAGTATAAAAGAGTAAAATGCCTATTAGGGGATTCACGTTAGACGGAAAACTCGATAACATTAAACAAGAGTTACATTGTTTTGGTTCTATAGTGTACTTTGAAGTAGAATTTGCCCAACAAAAAAGGAGGCGAGGGATATTACGATGAAAAAGCTTTGGTTGATCATCACGGCATGCAGCATCCTTTTTTTGATTTTGACTCTAACTTTTCCGGCCTTGGGCGCAGGAACCCCCGAAGAGGCAAAGGCGTTGGTTGAGAAGGCGATCATTTTTTACAAGGCAAACGGCAGGGAGAAGGCTCTGGCGGAATTCAGTAATCCGAGGGGGCTGCTTGTTAAGGGAGATCTCTACATATTTGCCTACAATCCCGAGGGGACAATCATAGCACATGGAGGCGACCCTAAACTCGTGGGGCAAGACTTTATCGATGTTAAGGACGCTGACGGGAAATATTTCGCGCGGGAGTTTATTAAGATCGGCCCTGAGGGTGGATGGGTTGACTACAAATGGACAAACTATTTAACAAAGAAAATTGAGGCCAAAACGGCTTACTTGAAAAGAATCGATGATGTGATCATCGGGTGCGGGGCATATAAGTGACAAGGATAATTGAATCGCATGGAGCCCGCGAATTCCTGTAACTACCTGCCGGAATCGTCTGCAATGATCTTTGTGGACGTTGTGTCCGGGGTGTCACAAAAAGACCAAAAAAATGGGACAGCGCACGCACGATACATGCCACATGTCAGGTCAATTCAATCCATTGGGAAGAAGAGATCGAAATGCTTTTCCAATCCTTCTTCCCACCGCATGCTGCCAGTGATCAGTGGTCCCTGCTTGCCCGTTTGAGTTCGATATTCAGCACGTGACAATCGGTATCGCCCACGTTATCGACCTGGTGCGCTTCTGCACCGCGCCAGATGGTATCCCCGGCCTTAATGGCGACCTCCTCGCTCTTGCCGTCAGGTGAAGTGAACCTCACTTTACACGACGTTACGGCATATGCGAGATAATTGGGATGCGAATGCATCGCCGACCGTTTCCCCTTCTTGAGATTGATGTCGAGGACCCGGATGAGGTCGTTCTCAAACGTTACCTTGTAGCTCTCGGGTGCGGCTGCCATCGGATCAGGCGCTGAAGATACGCCTCTTCGTTGTGTCTTCATTTGGTTTGTGCCAATAACTCCTGCCATTGATACTCACCTCCCGGAGGACTTTCGTTAGCTTCCTCCTGGTTTCACTATATTGCGGGTTTCCCATATTAGCAACTCGTTGATTGCCGGGATATCATGCTATAAAGCTGGCTACGCCCCGCAACGGTCTTTTACCCGTTTTCTTCTTCATATTCCGCATTTTTTGCCCCTTTTTGGTCCGTCATCCTCATCCCGGCATGTTCCACCGTCCAACATCCAACCTTTCCCCGTTAAGAAAAAAATGGATATCGGCGGTGTTGACCGCAAGAGATATGTCTTCCCCGATCTTCCCTCCAAAGTCGGCGGCGGCCTTGGCCGTGATCCTCATATCACCGGACCTCACGTAAAGGATGGTCTCCGACCCGAGGTGCTCGATATGCTCAAGCCTGCCGTGAACAGGCCCCTTTCCCGGTCTGAGTGACTCCGGTCTGATGCCGGCGGTGACGGCGTCCCCTGTATATCGCCCGAAGTCCCTGCCCGCCAGAGAAAGTTCGAGATCATCCGACCTGAACAATATCTCATCTTTGTTCCCGGCGATCCGTCCACCGATCAGGTTTATCGAGGGCATGCCGATAAAGGACGCGGTGAAAATATTGGCCGGCTTGTCGTATATCTCACGCGGGGTGCCGATCTGCCGGATCATGCCGCCTTCGATCACCACGATCTTCTGCCCCAGGGTCATGGCCTCGATCTGGTCGTGGGTAACATAGATCGTGGTAATCCCGAGTTTCTTGTGGAGTCCCGCCAGTTCCACTCTCATCGAACTGCGCAGTTGTGCATCCAGGTTCGAGAGGGGTTCGTCGAAGAGAAAAAGCCTTGGCTCTCTCACGATCGCCCGGCCTATGGCGACCCTCTGCCTCTGCCCTCCGGACAGTTCCTTCGGCTTTCTCCCAAGCATCGACTCGATATCCAGAAGCCTCGCCGCAGCCTGCACCTTTTTTTCGATCTCCCGTCTCGGCATCTTCCTGAGCTTCAGGGGAAATGCGATGTTATCGTAGACACTAAGGTGCGGATAGAGTGCATAGCTCTGGAACACCATCGCGATGTCCCGTTCCTTCGGGCTGAGGCCGCTCACCTCCCTGTCCCCTATATATATCTCGCCGTTATCCAGGGGTTCAAGCCCGGCGATGAGCCTCAGTACCGTACTTTTCCCGCAGCCCGACGGGCCCAGGAGTATGCAGAATTCCCCTTCGGAGACTTCAAAGGAGGCACTATCGATGACTTTCTTGCCGCCGAAGGTCTTTGTCAGGTTCTTTATCCTCAGTCCGGCCATGTCTATCCCTTTATCGCCCCTGCGGAAAGTCCCCGCACTATCCTCTTCTGAAAAAAGAAGACAAGGAGTACAAGCGGCACCGTCGCAACGGTCGAGGCAGCTGCAATCTCGCCCCAGGGCATTGTATACTGGCCCTGGAACAGCGCGATGCCCACTGGAAGAGTCTGGTAACTCTTCTCGGTCATGATCAGGAGGGCAAAGAAGAATTCATTCCATGCATAAATGAAGACGAGCAGGGCCGCGGTGAAGACTGCCGGGGCGGAGAGGGGAACAATCACTTTGAAAAGGGTCTGAAAGTGACTGCATCCATCTATCTTCGCGGCATCTTCGAGTTCTCCGGGGAGTTCCCTGAAAAAGCTCGCCGTGATCCAGATTCCAAGCGGCAGAGTCAGGGTAATATAGGGAATGACCAGTCCCTGATACGTGTTCAGCCACCCGACCGACTGAAGTATCTTCCAGACAGGTCCGGCTATGGATATCTGGGGGAACATGGAAACGAGAAGAAAGCTTCCCATGATAATGCCCTTGTATTTCATCCGCAATCTGGCCAGAGCATATCCGGCAAAGACGGACAGAAAAATTGTAATGAGGGTGGAGGCCCCCGCCACAATAGCGCTGTTCTTCACAAAATGAAGCAGGCTGTAGTTTTCGACAGCCGATTCATAAAAGTGAACCGATCCCGAGGGCACAAGCGCGGGCGGTATCGCCGTGATATCGATCTGAGTCTTGAAGGAGGTATCGAGAAACCACAGGAAAGGAAGCAGGCTCAGGCAGACCACCACCAGTGTCAAAGCTGCAAAACCTGCCCTCTCCAGCCGGTCCTTCATGCCTTCTCCTGCAGGATCCTGCTGCCTGTCATTCTGATATACAGAAGGGACACAGACAAGGTAACGAGAAAAACGAGGACCGAGATGGCAGAGCCGTAGCCCATCAGCCCCTCCGCGAATATCTTTTTGTACCCGTAAAACTGGAGGACGTTAGTCGAGTCAGCAGGTCCTCCCTGGGTCATGACGTAGACAAGGTCAAAGACCCTGAAGGCGTCCATCGTCCTGAAGAGAAGAGCGATGAGCAGCGCCGGTTTAACAAGCGGAAGTGTAATGCTCCGGAACCTGTTCCAGGCCCCGGCGCCGTCCATGCGCGCGGCCTCGTAGAGTTCGTCGGGGATGGTCTGTAGTCCTGCCAGTATTATCAGCGCGGCGAAAGACGAAGTCTTCCATACGTCGGCCGCGACTATCGCCGCAAAAGCGAAGAAGGGGTCTGCAAGCCACGCCTTGTAACCTGACACATCCGCGCCGAAGAGAAGGTAGTTCAGGAGGCCGTAGTTGTCGTTGAATATAAACCTCCACATCTGGGAGGCCACGACAGTGGGAATCGCCCAGGGAACGAGCACCGCCGCCCTCACGATCCCCCGCCCCCTGAAGTGCCTGTTGATAATAAGGGCGATGATGAGGCCGAAGAGTATCTCAAAAAAGGTGGAAGCGAAGACGAAGGCGAAGGTATTCGCGAGTGAATGCAGGGCCACAGAGTCGTTCAACAGTTGCCGGTAATTTGCCAGACCGATGAAGGGCTGTTTCAGCCCGGGGAGACTGAGGATTATCCTGTGCAGGCTGAGGTAAAAGGAATAGAGTATAGGATAAAAGGCGAAGACCGCGACAAAAAGCAAACATGGCAGGATCAGAGACACGGCGAATATCCTCTCTCTGGCGGGAAGGGACAATTTCATTGTAACAGTGTAGTAAAAAAAAAGACCAAAGATCAAGAAGAAGGGGCCTGCACGCTGAATAAACCCTATCGTTGCAAAAACATAATTGTTTGGCAAAATCATGTAATATGTCATTCCGGCTTGTCCGGAATCTTTCTGATATACTGACTGCGTGAGGGAAAATACTTTTGCGGTATATATCATGGCGAATTCAAGACCTCCTTTCAGGACAAGATCGAGCTTGTCAGGAAGGGCAATCCTTACATGAGGGACTACTTGGCAAAAGGCGTTTTCGGAAGGATTCCGGACAAGCCGGAATGACGAAAAAGACAGGAAACTACCCACACTGCCCTACGATGAGCCTATATAATTTACACTGCGCCGTCCGCGTCTCTGCGGTGAACTATTGTGGTTTGCCTTGCTCCCGTGTGAGGTCAATGATCTTTTCCATCTCCTGCGAGGCCGTCCGCGCCTCTCCTTCTATATCTGAATGCCGGTCCGATATGGCCGTGCTGAAGTAGCGCTGAAGGATATTCGATATCGCGGGATATAGCGGGCTTCCGGGCCTCGGGTAGGCGGTAAGAAATACGTCCTTCATCGACCTGAACTGGGGATCGGCCTTCAGGATATCGACGTCATCGTAAAGCGCCTTTCTGGTGGGAGCAAAACCCGCCTTTACTGCAAGCAGCTTCTGTATCTTTTTGCTCGTGAGGAATTTGATGAAGGTCCATGCCGCGTCCTTGTTTTTCGAGTAGCCGCTGATGGCGAGCTGCCAGCCTCCCAGAGTGGAGTAGCTCTTCTGCCCCGGGAAATGCGGCAGTTTGGCTATGCCGACCTTGCCGGCGATCCTGGAACGAGCCGGGTCGTTCGACACCTCCCATGCGTACGGCCAGTTCCTGTGAAACACGGCCTTTCCCTGCGTGAAGAGCGCCAGCGACTCGGGCTCCTCATATGTAAGCTCGCCTTCCGGCGCGATGTTGCCGATCATCTCGTCTCTGACGAACTTCACCGCCCCGACGGCCGGTTCCGCGGCGATTTCGGGCTGCCCGGTATCGGCGTTTATTATGTGGCCGCCGTTGCTCAGGATGTATTCCATCATATCGCACACAAGCCCCTCGTATTGTTTAAACTGTCCTGAAAACCCGTCCATTACAGTGTTTTCCGCCGCCTCTCCGGAGGTGATCCTTTTTGCCTGGCTCACCATCTCCTCCCAGGTCCTCGGCGGCTTGAAACCGTATTTTTCGAGGAGGTCTTTCCGGTAGTAGAGCATGCCGCTGTCTATAAACACGGGGACCCCGTAGATATGCCCTTTGTAAGTGTTTGCGAGCACAGTGCCGTCAAGGAACTTTTCCTGTTCTCCGCGCGGGAAGTACGAGTCCAGGGGCATCGCCCATCCGGCGGCGGCAAATTCCGAAGGCCATATGACATCCATGAAGAAGACGTCCACATCCGAACTCCTGTTCTTGAGCTTCTGGGTCAGGAGGTCGTGAAAGCCCGTCGAGGAATGCGGCCCTGTCTCCCGCTCAACCCTGATCCCGGGATTCTCGGCCTCGAACGTCCTGATTATCTCATCCCAGACGGCGGGCTGGTTCGGTTTCCAGGTGACAAAGCGGATCGTTGTCGTACCGGTTGTCTCTTTCTTCTTGCAGGCTGGCAGGATGAGGACCAGCGGGAGCAGAAGGCAGACAGTCAGCCACTTTAGCAGCCGCGGACGCCAAATCCCGCATCGATACGGTAAGAATGATAAACACGTTCTTTTCACTTCGACCCAGGTACCACGGGGGAAGGGTGGCCGTGCATACATGCCGTCGAGGAGTCCCGTGACTTTTTTCACCGCGTCGAGAAGATCCCCCTGGTATGTCTCCTCAAGAACATGCACGATGATCTCGCTGTCGCTCGTCGTCTTTATCGCATGGTGGCGGAGGAGAAGGGTTTTCAACTTGTCGTAATTGTAAATCTCTCCGTTGTGGACCAGCGCAAGCCTGCCGTCACAGGAGGTATAAGGCTGGGTGGTTTTTTCCTGGCCGACTATCTTGAGCCTGGAATGCCCCAGGGCGATATGGCTTTCTTTTTTCACTACGCCCTTGAATTCGTCGATCTCCTCACCCCGGAACGTGGTGCCGTCGAGGTAGATGCCGTGTGTATCGGGCCCCCTGTGCTCCATTTTTTTCAGCATGTCGTAGATGTCGGTCGAAACCCTGCCGGCGCCTTCCGTGAAGTGTCCGCAAATAGTGCACATAAAGCAGATTACCTCCCTTGCTTATGTTCGATTTAATGACCTGTAGTCTTGGCCCTCAAGCCGTCGATGACGAACAGTTTAAAAATTCTCCTGTTATTTGAAGCGATTATCATCTTTCCATGGCTTGATTCATGAATAAAATAGCTTTAACAGAGCAGACCGCGGGATTGAAGGAAGCTGACAGCTGTTTGCATTCGAAGAAACTAGAACTCTCCTAAGCCTTCAGGTCATGTACTTTTATACCCCAACAGGGAGACGCAAGTCAAACGCGCAGCTCGTCTTTGATGATGAGGAAGAAGTTGAGAAAAGTGCTGACAGATGCTGTTGAAGGTCACAAAAATACGACAGGTCCAGGAAGGATCGTTGAGCCGGTCCGAAATTTCTCGGGTCGCTACTGGTTATAATATAATTATTTTCGTTTTTAAAATACTTGCCCCTGGGGCAGACCGTGGCAATTCAGGAGTATATATGAAGAGCAAAGGTTGGAGTGACACTGTGCCGGACGTACCTCCGGGCCACGCCAAACAGACAGAATAAAAAAGTCACTGTAGAAGATAACCAGGAAATTAAAGAGAGGAGTGTTTCCGTGAAGAAGGTATTTTTTCTTTTTTTTGCCGCATTTTGTATGTTTTCGCTCGTCTTTTTTGCAGGCCGGAAAAACGCCTTTGCCCAGAATGAGCCTGTTGCTGAAATCCCCGATCCCTGCTCAGCCTCGCACCCATCCGCCTTTCTTTCCCTCCTGGACCGTCCAACCTTCTCCGACAGCGCCTGCTCTGTACCTTTTGGGAGCGCCGTTTTGGAGTCGGGCTTTATGCACGCGAATGTCAGGGGCGAGGGAGGCGGCACGGCCGACAACTATCCCGAGACCGAGCTGCGATACGTACTTCCATGCCGGAATGAGTTTAAAGTCCTTGCGTCCGACTACACAAGCCAGAGGTCGGGGACCCCAAGGGAAGCGTCATCAGGTCTTTCGGCTACCAGCATCGGTTTTAAGCACGAGCTGGGCTATACCAATAAATGGCTTGGCTCGGTGGAGGCCGTCATGACCCTGCCCGTAGGGAATGATGCCTTTGGGTGGCGGGGCCTGGGCGCTGCATTGAGCGGGATAGTCGCGTATTCCCTCAGCGATCAGGTGGGGCTGTCTCTACAACTCGGCGTAAGCTCTCAGACCGACCCGGTCTCGGCTGGAGGCGGGCGCTTCACGACTTTTAACCAGTTTCTTACCGCTACCTGGGATCCCGTGGAGCGGCTTCAATTATATGGCGAGGTCTATGGCCAAACGAAAACTGCACGCGACGAGGGGGCGGGCTATAACTTCGACGGCGGCATCCAATATCTTATTACCCATTGGTGGGAAATAGATGTTAGTGAAGGTGTACGCCTTG
>JBJKOV010000038.1:0-1194 GCA_046707105.1 Thermodesulfovibrionales bacterium | reverse complement strand
GATTCAACTTGCTCATCGCATCGAGCTTTTTCCTTAATTCCGGAAGCGTATAACGCGTATCGTTGATATATATGGTCCGGTCCTTTTTCACCACCAGGGATATCCGCTCCTGCGGCGGAAGGTCCTTACCCTTCGCCTGCGGCAGGTTGACGTCGATTCCCTGCTGCATGAGCGGCGCGGTCACCATGAATATAACCAGCAGAACGAGCATCACGTCCACAAAGGGGGTGACGTTGATCTCGGAGAGTACTCCCCTGTCCCTGTTCGCCTTCATTCGTCCACCCTGCTGAACAGCTCAAGCAGGTCTTCGGAGAAGTCTTCCATCTCTATGATCATCTTCCTGGCCATACTGAGATAATAATTGTAGGCGATGACGGCGGGTATCGCAGCAACAAGCCCCACTGCCGTTGCGATAAGGGCCTCGGCGATCCCGGGAGCGACGACCGCGAGCGACGCCGAGCCCGCGAAGCCGATGCCGTGGAACGAGGTCATGATGCCCCAGACGGTGCCGAAGAGCCCTATAAACGGGGCGGTTGAGCCCGTGGTAGCGAGAAAATTCAGATACCTTTCGAGCTTCACCGATTCAAGGGTCCCGTATCTTCTTAGAAGACGTTTAACTTCACTCTGGTCCCTTCTTATATCATCCGTGTAGACCGACTTGAAAACGTTCGCTATCGGACTCAGCGAGAGGCCTTTTGTGGCCTTGAAGAGCTCCCGGGGGATCCTGTTGGTCCTGTAAAGGCGCAGGAACTGATCGGACTCCTTGTTTGCCTTCAGGAAGTACCTCTGCTTAAAAAATATTATTGCCCAGGACACGACAGAGAAGAAAAAAAGGATCAGCAGCACACATTTTACGACTATCCCTGCCTGGAGCACCAAAGTCAAAACCGACTCTTTCATTGCGTTACCTCGCCTCGCTTCTTGAATTTAAAAAATCAGCTTTCAAAAGTCAAATTCTGTCCGAAACCAATTTTTATATTATAGTACAAACAAGGGTAATAAAATAATCGATTTATTTGAACCTGCTGCCCGGACAGGCCCGGCCCGGAGATGTGAAGAACCCTGCAGCAGAGACCGCAGGGCGTCTATTATTTGAATGTTTATTTTTCATTGTCATTCCCGCAAGCATAGCGCGTCGGGAATCCTTCCGGAAAGATTCCGGACAAGCCGGAATGACAGAAATTTGGACCTGTG
>JBJKOV010000037.1:0-1829 GCA_046707105.1 Thermodesulfovibrionales bacterium | reverse complement strand
AGCCGGCCAATATTGACGCCATAGTTGATTCAATACTGAGGCTGTCGGCCCTCTCCTCGGATTTCCCGGGAATCCAGGAGCTCGACATCAACCCCCTGGTAGTAACAGAAGAAGACGCGACAGCACTGGATACAAGGATCATAATCGGCGATTAGGCTATTACAATATGACCCAAGTTGAGCGATTCTCCAGTTCGTCATTCCGGAATCTTTCCTGCCTTTTCGGAAGGATTCCCGACGCGCTCTGCTTGCGGGAATGACACCCTTTGTAGGGGCGTATTGCAATACGCCCCTACAAAGGGCAAAATGAATACATTGCGTAAAGAATCGCTCAGTTTGGGGTATGAATAGTTCAGTTCCGGCAAGGCCGGTTAAGAGAGGAGGTTTGAATGGTATATTTATACATCGCTTCAATGTCCGGTTTTTCCGGTAAAAGCCTTGTCACTTTGGGTCTTGGCCTGCTGCTGAAAGAAAAAGGTTACAAGGTAGGATATATAAAGCCCCTCGGCAAGATTCCTCTCAAGCAGGGGAACCTGCTGATCGATGCCGATGCCGAATTCATGAGGAAGGCCCTTAACCTGCCGGAGGAACCGGATGTCGTCTCGCCCTTCGTTGTCACATATGAGATCCAGAACAAGGTCCTGAGGGGCCGGCCCTCTGACAGATTCGGTATCGTGAAAGAGGCGCTGGACTCAATAAAGGACAAGGATGTCGTACTTGTAGGGGGAGGCGCAAACCTCCTGGAGGGCTCTCTGTTCGGTATAAACGGCCTTAGACTCATTTCTCATCTCGACGCAAAGACTCTCGTCGTCGAGCCCTGGAGCGGGGAAAGCTCCATTGACGCGCTGATAGGAGCGAGGGAATTGCTGGGGAACCATTTTGCGGGGGCCGTTGTCAACAAGGTGCCGCAGAGCGCCCACGACTACATAAAACAATCTGTGAGACCCTTCCTGGAGAAGAAAAAGATAAGCGTCTTCGCGTCGCTCCACAGGGACATACTCCTCGACTCGATCACCGTCAGGCAGTTGAACGAGATCCTCAACGGAAAGGTCCTCTGCTGCGAAGAAGCTCTCGATGACTTCATAGAGAACTTCTCTATCGGGGCGATGGATGTGGACAGCGCCATCAAGTACTTCAGGAGGACCCCGAACAAGGCAGTCATCACCGGGGCAAACAGGTCGGACATACAGCTTGCCGCACTCGAGACATCGACAAAGTGCATAATACTCACCGGCGGAATGTACACCAACGACGTTATCATCGGCAAGGCGAAAATGTGCGGGGTTCCCATCATATCGGTCCATGACGATACCTTCACCACAGTAGAAAAAATCGAGTCCGTCCTGGGCAAGATCAGGATCAGGGAGCAGAAAAAGGTGTTGAAGACCAGGGAGATAGTAGAGAAGGAATTCGACATGGTCAGACTTCTGAAGGAGCTGAAACTACGCAAGTAAATAGTGAAAAGTGAATGGTGAAAGAACCTGTCTCAAAATTGATTTTTTGCCATTATCGGGTATGTTCGCGTCATTCCCGCGCAGGCGGGAATCCATTTTTTTTCAGGTCTAAAGTGGACCCCCGCCTTCGCGAGGGTGACGAATTTTCCCGAAGAGGTTGATTTGAGGGTGATCTATTCACCATTCACAGTCCGTTGCCTCTCGCCTGTCTTTGTGGCTTGATAGCTTGTTAGCTTGCCAGCTTGTAGGCTTGAAGGCTTCTCAGCCTGACCATTCACTATTCACATTCCGTTGCCTCTCGCCTGTCTTTTCGCCACGTCTGCGTTCTGCCCCGAACCTGTCTCAAAATCGATTTTTTGCCATTATCGGGTATGTT
>JBJKOV010000036.1:0-22286 GCA_046707105.1 Thermodesulfovibrionales bacterium | reverse complement strand
TACGTAGAACTTCACTCCAAAATCTTCGATCAAGGTTTTCAGCATTTCGCCGACCACTACCTTTTGACCCTCCAATTCCATGGAAATTGTGTCCGCCATCCCCTTTTTTGCCAGCTGGACCCCTTCCCCCATGAGAAAAAAGTCGATCTCGGCCTCGTCATCGAATGCCTTCATGTTGATGGCGATCTTCATTAGAACGATTGCCTCCAGCGGGCTTTCGGTTGCATGAGAAAGGAGAAAAATCCATTTCTTCTTATCCATCGAATCCTCCAGTGAAGTTGAATTAACTCATATAAACATATGGAGATACGATTATATGATAAGAAAGCTGTCCAAGTCAAGCGGATGAATTCCTGAGCATGGCGGCCGCCGGGTTAGACCTCACAACGACCATTTTGGAAAGACTGCGAACATTAATCGTGGTGTGAGGACGGCCCAGAGCGCACCAGACCCGCCGGGGGAACCCTATCGGATGTCTTCTCCCCTTATTATTTTTAAAGGGTTCGAGGTGAACAGCCTTTCCGCAATCTCCCTGCCGAGTTTCCTTGAAATCATTTCGTGCGCCGCAGAGAGGATCGGCGGCCTTTTCCGCGTGTCATGGGCATCGGACGCAACCACATGGATATAACCCTTCCTGATCATCTTCAGCGCGGATCTCCGCATGACGCTGTCAGTTATACTCATTGCGGTCATCTGGAAAAGTGCGCCGCATTTTATCAGTTTTTCCATAATAGACAAATCCTTCATGATCGGGACATTCCTCTCAGGGTGGGCGAATATGGGGTTTATCTGCCTGTTTCTCAGGCTCTTTACGATAGTTTCCAGCTCGCGCAGCGGCGGTATCAGGTAAGTCGGCAATTCCAGGAGAATGAAATTGTTGTTGTTTATGAGCGGAAACTCCCTGCTGTCGATCCGCGCCGCGAGGTCTCTGACTATCCGTATCTCGGCTCCCGTATAGATACCGACAGAGTTTACCGACACTTTCAGTTCGGCGATCGCCCTCTCAATAATCTCTTTCGTATTGTTGTAAATACCGCTTATGATGTGCGGCGTCGCCACTATTCCGGAAATGCCGTCGTCACATGCCATTTGAAGCATCCTCACGGACTCTTCCACCGTCCGGGGTCCCTCATCGAGCTGCGGGAGGACATGGCAGTGTATGTCGAAAAATCCGCATGCGGGCTCCCGGTTCCACATTTTCGCCTGACGTTCTGCGGGCGTCCGGAGACTCCCTGTTTCGAGCGTCATGGCCGCATCTTTGGAGAGAAGGCCGGACCCGGAGAATGACGAATATTTATATGTAATTATTGCCATCTTTAACCCGCATAAATAAAAATCAATATCGAAATAATCGCTATTACAAGAGAAGAAAGCCATATGACTGCCGGCAGGCGTCTCAGGTATCTGTAGGCTGGCGACGTTTCCATCCTTGTGAGCCGTTTTATTATCTCGTCATTGAGGGATGCATAATCCGCGTTCCTCTTGATGATAGTGCGCAGGGCCTCATCGACATGAAAGCCTTCACCCGCCTTTTGTATCGTTTCATAGGTTTCATTGATCCTCTTGGCCCTTTCCTCATATTCCCGGCGGCCGGGATATTTGTCGGGGTGATAAGAGACAATGAGGCGCTTCCATCTTCTGTTAACCTCATCCTCATCGGCATGCCTGGGCAGACACAGTGACATGTAGGGATCATTCCCGGCGTTAAACAGAAGAAGGTCGATTATGGTCTGCACTGACTGCCTTACGGCTGCGGCGGGGCTGTTAATGATCGCCGAGATTTTTTCGGCGGTATCGGAATCTTCGAGTATATCCAGGAGGACATCGAAGCATTTCAGGGCCTTTTCATAAACCTCCGGGGGAGAGTTCTGTCGAAATCCGCAAATGAGTCCTGCCGCCACAAGTGAATTGAACTCGCGGTCTCCGTCGCTGTGAGCACCCTTATGGAAGTCGGCCATAGGTCGCCATCTCCGTCTGCAATATGCCCGGTTGTGTGAACGCGACCTGCTCACCTGGCAGATACGCGCTACTCCTTGAAATAAGAAGAATAATACTGGGAATAAGAGCCGTATTTGAGGTCATTTTTCTTTACACCGTTTAACACGACCCCTAACAGGTTGCCGTTAACGCTCTGAAATATCTGTTTGGCGGCCGTTACCGCGTTGCGCGGCGTCTCACCGGCTTTGGCAACCAGGATTGTGCCGTCGACCATGCTGCTGAGCAGGACGCTGTCGGGCATTCCCATCAAAGGGGGAGCGTCGATAAGAATAAAGTTATAGAGAGCATACAGTGCCTCAATCAGGTCTTTCATCCTTGCAGAATGGAGCAGCTGGGACGGATTAAGCGGAGGAGGTCCGGATGTTATGATGCTTAGTTCTTTAAAGGAAGTGGGCCTGATCAATCTGCTGTCTGCGCCGTCAAACTCGATGTTGCCTGCAAGGCAGTTTGAGAGGCCCGTTTTGTTATCCAGTCCGAAGCAGTGGTGAAGTCTGGGCTTTCTCATGTCTGCATCGATAATAATTCCCTTTCCCAGTGACTCTGCGAGCGCAGATGCAACATTTATGCATACGGTCGTTTTCCCCTCTTTTTCTCCCGGACTTGTTACAAGAATCGTCTTCGGAGGTTTTACGGATGACGACAGCACGATAAAGGTGCTTATGGAACGGAAAGCCTCGGCCACCGGGCTCCTGAAGTCCGAGGCGAACGCCATTGGCCTCTTCCCCTGGGGCAGCTGAGACTGAAAGGGAATCATTCCCAGGGAAGGGAGGTGCATCCTTCTTTCGATCTCATCCGTGTCCTTTACGCTGGCATCGAAGTAGTCCACCAAAAAGGCCACACCGACCCCGCCGAACAGCCCGAAAAAGACCGACAACAGGAAATTAAGCGGCTTGTCGGGCTTATATGGCGACCTTGGGTACAGAGCTTTGTCCACGATCTGGATATTCGTCGCTTTACTGACCGCAGCAACTCCCACTTCGTTAAACCGCTGAAGTAAATTATTATGCAGCGCCCTGTTAATGTCCGCCTCTCTTTTCAAGGTCTGGTATTGGGCCGCCTTTCCCTGAAAATCGAGGACTTTCTTTTCCTGGGAGTTCATGGCAGCCCTGAGATAGTCCTCTTTTTTAAGAGCGGCGTCATAATCGGATTGGACCGATTTAGTGAGGTTGGACTTCTCCGTCTCGATGCTGTTTCGAAGTGAATCCAGCTGGCTTTTGAGGTTCTTCATCTTCGGATAGTCGGGGGTAAAGGTCCTCGACAGGTTAAGGTATTCAGATTCAAGAGTCGCGTACTGGTTCTTCAGTCCCTGGATAAGAGAATTGTTCAGAATGGCGGGATTGTTCGTGCCGGACTCCCTGATCTGTCTATAGAGGGCCTCTTTCTGCATTCTGTCGGTGGTCGCCACGCTCAGGGCAGAGGATATCTCTGAAAGTTTGGTTGTGAGTACGCTCAATTTGTCGCTGTCGAGATATATGATCCCGTTCTGTGAGGCATAATTGTTGAGCAGTTTTTCGGACGCCTCCACTTTTGCCTTTGCGTCTTCAATCTGTTTCCCGAGAAACTCCTTTGCCTCCCTGCCGGCGTTGACCCTGCTGTCGAGATCATAGCTTATGTATTCAGCAGCCACCGCATTGGCAACACTCACTGCGATTTCCGGGTCCTGTGATGAGAAACTCACTGTGACAAGCTCCGAGTTCTTCACGGGTGTGACTTCCAGTCTGCTGATGAGGGAGTTGCTGAGGTACAGGGGTATCTCGGAGTTGGAGGCAGCGGCCTCTCCGTTCGCGCCGGGGTTGTTTTTATCCCGTGACCTGGAAGGCATAAGGCTGGCTATTGCATTTTCTATCGGGCCAGTGATCATGCCGACCACAGCGGCAAGTTTGCCGGGGGGGGGTATGAAAGCCTTTGTTTTGTCCAGATGGAGCCTCCTGATCACTCTCTCGGCGAGGGCCCGGCTTTTGAGTATCTCCTGCTGGGTCTGATAATAGTCAGAACCTTCCGTCTCTGTCACCCCCTTGAAAGAAAGAACATTTGGACTCTGTGAATCAATCTTTATTACTACGGTGGACCTGTACTGAGGGACCGTCAGTGCGGTAAAAACAATGGTGGTGATAACGACGGATACCAGGAAGGACAGGATAATCCATTTTCTCTTCAGGACCACACCGATATAATCTTTCAGGTGGACCTCTTCCCGCGGTTCATAATAGGCGTATCCGACGTGAGTAGAAGGCGGCAGGTTCACCTCGTAGGGCCTGACAGGGTACTGCATGTCCGGATTATTCCGGCGGTCCTGATTGTTGTCGGGCATTTTATACTCCTTAGTAGAGTGCCCCCTTTCCAAGACTGAACCCCCCCAGATTGAGAACGCCCGAGAAATTTTGCAGGAAGCTTTTAAAGCCGTTTACGGAGACCAGTACGATATCCTTGTCCTTAATGACGCAGTCACGGCTCTTTCCGGCCAGGATGTCATCATAGTTCAGGCTTATCATCTCCCTGTCGGCCTTACCGGTATCTCTGTAAATCCTGATATTCGAACGGGAGGCTTCAAAGCTGAAGCCTTTTGCTATGCTGATTGCCTCCGTGAGAGTCGTCTTGCCGTTTATCGGAAATTCACCGGGGCTCCTGACGGCCCCGTCCACAAAAAATATACCTTTTTTCGGGACTTGAATAACATCTCCCGCATATATGGGTATGTTAAGGGCGGTCCTCCCGTTCTTTAACAGTTCGTCGAGATCTATAACCGTCTTTTGCATGGCCCCGCTTTCCGGAGAAGCGGTCAACGCTGTCTGAATTATGCAGATGCTGCCTGCTTCCTGAGTCAGCCCGCCGGCCAGAGAGAGCATGTCCAGGAGATATTTCTGCCCGGAGACGTAGTAGGTGCGCGGGTCTTTAACCGCCCCCAAAACCGAAATCTGCTGACTCCTGTATTCTTTGACGAACACGCTTACCTGGGGCTCCTTTACGTACTTCGCCAATTTGTCCGCTATCAGGTTTTCGAGTTCCGAGACCGTGCGACCGGATGCCTCGACGTTGCCGGCGAGGGGAAGCCTTATATACCCCTTTGCACTGACCCTCTCGACAGCCTTCAAATCCGGGACTTGAAAGACGTCGATTTCGAGCAGGTCTTCGGCACCTATCCTGTAATCGGCGGAAGAGACGGTTTTTCTCAGTTCCACGTTCTTCATGGCGATTTCCGAGTTGAGCTTATCGGTGGCGGAGGCCGAGACAACGGCCTCGTGCTGCGCAAGCAATGCCTGAGCGCGAGTATCACTGCTCGCACAGGACGTCAACAACAGGATGACAAAAACAAGTAAAACGATAACGCTGCGGAAGAGGTCGTTTGTCAGGATTACTTTTGCCTTATGTCTCATAACCAAGGCGTCGGACTGGTCAATCCGTGCGCACCTCCTAGTTATGTCTGATTTTGCAAAACCTGTGCCACGGCCGAAGCGGTAGTCCTGACGTGAAGAAAGGCCCTGCCTGCTTTTATCCCGGAGGCCTGGGGCCCCGGGGAGATTTCATCTTATATTTTCTGTATCTTTTGGATACTGCCGGATATTCGGGCTGTTTCCTTCGGATACATTCTGAATATCCCGAAAGACCGGATTGACGCCCGTTTCCGGCCCTGGCCTAGGCGTCTTCCACTCCCAGGGGGATGCTGATCGTGATGCGGAGGTAACTGCCATCCTTTTCGGCCGTAATTTCCCATCCGAGCAGTACGGAGAGCTTTCCCGCGAGATGGAGCTTCAGCTCCTCCTCCTCGGATTCTGAGAAAAAGAAAGGACCGGGGCTGAAGAGGAACGGCTGCATAAGAGCAGAAGACCTTCCCGGGATGGTCAATGTTACCTTTACTGTTTTATCTTCAGTCACTGTGATACGCATTCCGTCGCCGTTTTTAAGGTAGTGACTGAGCGCCTCTATAAGATAGATGAAAAGCTGGATGGCCCTGATCCGGTCCGCGTAAACTTCCGTTTTGCACCCACGCGTATCAAGAACCAGCGTCAGATTCTTTCGTGCAAGCGCGCTCTTCACGAACCTCTGGTCAGAGGCCTCAGTCAGGATTTCTGTCAGACTGATCATGGATTTTCTGACGAAGCCTATTTCGTCCTCATTTCTGACGAAATCGGTAAGCTTTTCAACCGTATTTATCAGTGAGCTGGTCTCCTGCGAG
The DNA here is from genome assembly GCA_046707105.1 of Thermodesulfovibrionales bacterium. Lineage (GTDB taxonomy): Bacteria > Nitrospirota > Thermodesulfovibrionia > Thermodesulfovibrionales > UBA6898 > JARRRD01. Next base: position 16,114 of record JBJKOV010000036.1, on the reverse strand, counting down.
ATGATCTCATAGAATTCTCTCTGTTCCGGTTTGCTGTCTTTCTCATATACCTGGAGATAGTAAATGGAACCCTTTATCGAGTTGAGGGGCGTGCGCAGGTCGTGGGAGATCCGGGTTATAAATTCGGTCTTAACAACGTCACTCTCGATAAGCATCCTGTTTATCTCCTGAAGCTCTGCGGCCTTGGTCCTTAACTGGCCGAGGAGAAAAGTATTTTCGAGAACTATAGCGGCCTGGTTGGCGATAGTCTGGAGGAGGATGAGTTCATCCTCGGAAAAAGAACTCCCGTTTTTTTTATCATTAATATTCAGGACGCCGAGCAGTTTCTCCTTGCTCAAAACCGGGCAGGAGATGAAGGATTTCGTCTTGTAATGGCCTCTCTTTTTCCCTTTAAAGCGCTCGTCGGAATCGATATCGGCCACTACGACGGCCCGCCGGTTCTCGGCCACCGTACCCGCGATCCCTTCGCCTATTCTTTCCCGGTGGGTCCCCACGAAACCGGCGTCAATTCCCCTTGCGGCAAAGACGTAGAGTTCGTCGCTATTGTCTGTCAGCATAAGCGAGCCATTTTCCGCGTCGGTGTGGCTGATTGCGAGGTCGAGCATAAGGTTGGCGATAGCGGTGGTATCTTCAGATGCAATGATGGCGTTAGATATTTCTTTAAGGATGGAAAATTTTTTCTCGGAGATCTCGGATGTCCCCATCAATTGCGTATTATAGAGTATTTCAACGGGAATGTACATACTGAAGGTCGATCGTGCGCGGCCTTTACGGGCGGTCCGGTTGTGATGCCTTCCCTCTGCTATAAAAGGCCGGAATACGGCATTATGTATATGGACGCGCTCTGTCTCAGCGGTTGCGCTGGTATGAGTCTTGCACAACTCTTTTATGAGTAGAGTTATGTATTCAGCGGCCTCGGCATAGATCGCGGAGCCGCTCGTTATATGGACCTGTCTCCGTTTGGCCGCCCCCTTTTGGGCTGATTTATGTAACTGTAGGGTGAACAGTCAATGACATTTAAAATGACTGAGAGGATAGACGGATCATATGAAGACTTTGCCGGTCTGTCGAGTGAAAACAGGCTGCTGCTTTACTGTTCGCGGGCCAGTGTTTCCCGAGAAAATGCCGCGGAACTGGACAGCCTTCTTCCAGGTCCTCTGAACTGGGAATTCATTTCTGAGGCCGCCCGCTCCGGCGATATTCTTCAGCTCTTATATCATAACCTGAAGGGACTGTCCAACCGCAGCCTTATACCTCCCCGCCTTATTGAGGACTCAAAGAAGGCCTACCATGAGACCATCGCCAGAAATATGTGCCTTTATGCCGAACTGCAGACTATCCTGGACGCATTCCGGAGCGCGGGATTACAGGCCATCACTCTGAAGGGTGCGGCCCTGGCGGGCGTTGTCTATCCCGATATCGGGCTGCGGCCAATGCTCGACATCGATCTTCTCGTAAAGGAGGATGAACTGGCTCCGGCTGACAGAGTCATGGCCGGTCTGGACTATTCGGAGGTGCACGGCTTGAAATCGCGGCAGTGGTTTATGGAGAATCATTTTCACCTGCCGCCCTATCGGCATGTCAGGAAGCCGGTGATAGTCGAAATTCATTGGCATATTGCCGCTGATTCTCGCGGTATGGATATCCTGAAATGGTGGGGAAGGGCCGCGGCAAGGGATATTATGGGACACCCGACTCTCGTCCCTTCCCCCGAAGATATGCTGATCCATCTCTCCGTTCACTTGTTTAACCACGGCTATGACAATCGCCTTGTTCTGAAGTGCCTGTGTGATATTTTCGAAACATTGGGGCACTATGAGGATGAAATCGACTGGAAATTGCTGCAGGGCGAGATAAAAGAACAGGGGGTGGAAAAGCAGGTGCACTCAACCTTGCATCTGGCAAGGAAGGTTTACGCCCCCCTGGATGACTCTTTTGTCCCGATTACTCTGGATCATGCAGACCGCCGTTTCCTCAGGGTACTGGAAAACAGTCTTTTTGCGAATAACGGGAATGCTCCGATAAACCCGCATCTCCTGAAGTCCATGATGTTTGATAACTTCCCAGGGAAGATAAGGTACCTTCTGCCTGCGATATTTCCCTCCCGGCAGCAAATGTCCGAGAGATATCCGGCTTCACATTTCCCGGCGATGATGTTTCTTCATTACCTGGCGCGTCCTTTTAACCTCCTGGCAAGATATGGAATGTCCGCCGCCAGAATGTACAGGGTGGGAAGAGGCGGGAAGTAATAGCCGGGAGCTTTAAGGGCGAACGCGGCCGGAGTATATAGGGGAGTTTGGGGCGGGGTCCTGCCGATGTAGTCCAGCCCTCCGCATAACTGCCTCTCTAAAAGAAAGCGTCACATTTTTTTCTCGCGGATCGGACGATCTCTGAATGCCTCCCCGACGGTCAATCCGATTACCGTTCCAATGATCGCGCCCGCAAAAAAATCCGAAAACCAGTGGATGGTCATTGAAACCCCGACCCCTACGTACAGGGCATAGAGAAGGGCGGCGCATCGGACCACTTTGCTGTCCGGATATAGCTTCCATATTGCTGATGCCATCGCGAATGAGACGGTGGTATGTGAAGACGGCCAGCCGAAAAAGACACCTCCACGCAGGAATCCGAAACGAAACTCCCTGCTGGTATCCACCATCCAGACCGATGCGTGTCTGAGCCCGGGTCTTCCGGTGAATGCCTTATAGAACGAAGAGATGAAGAGACCGATGACGGCTGCCTGCGCCGCTGAATATGCGCTGCAGATAACCCGCCGGTCTTTACGGACAGCGCCGACTATATACGCTGCGACCGGAAATACTACCGGTGCCAGCCAGCCAAGAAAGACGGCGGAAAAGAGATACCGGGCAAACGGCCTGGTTTTTTCGAAGTAAAACCAATCAAAGCCGGAGTTGACGATGAGCCACGTTGCAGCTATGGCAAGAATATGCCATAGCGCGTTACGCCCCCACAAGGAGCGGAGAATATTGCGCGGAAGCGTATAGACGAAGTCCCGGTTAAGGCCGGGCATTACCGCTCCCCCCTCAGGCGCCCGTCACCAAAAAAGAATGTAAAGATGGGACACAGTTTGTCTTCATATTTCTTTGAAATGTTATATTATCCTAAATAAAGCAGTTGAGCCACAAAAAGCACATAGAACACAAAAAAATCAAAAACTTATGTTAGTGAAATACTTCACCCAATTGATGAGCAATTCCCCCCTTTCAACCTCCTGTTTTTTCTATATTATTTTTGTGCCTTCTGTGGCCATTTGCCGTTTTTAGGATTATGCCGCTTGCGTGATCGGATTGGAATCTGAGGTAAGGCGTTCCCTGGACATCAGACTGCAAAGGCAACGCTTCGGCTTCGTGGCTCCTGAGGTCTTCAGAGGTCCAAGGGGCTTGGTCAAGGCTGAAAAAAGCATCTGCTTCCGTTGTCAGCGGCGAAGCAGGATTCCTTAAGGCTTGTCGAGTACTTCCCTTATCTTAATCAGGAGATCCTTCGGCGACACGGGCTTCAGGACGAAATCCAGGGATCCGTCCAGCAGGCTGTCTTTACCGATTATCTTGTCGGCCGTGTATCCGGTGACAAGAAGGACTTTGATATCAGGCCTGATTTTTCTTATCTCTTCGTATGCTTCTTTCCCCCCCCTTTTCGGCATTATCATATCAAAGAGCAGCAGTTGAACGGCATCCTTATTATCAATAAATTTGTTCACGGCGTCTTCACCGTTTTCAGCGAGGATAACATTGTACCCATATTCTTTGAGCACAATTTCGGCGAGTTTCCTCAACTTACTGTCATCCTCGGCAACAAGTACAGTTTCATTGCCTCCCCGGATAACGGATTCAACAGGGCTTTCCACAGAAATTTCTTTCCGGGATCTGATCAACGGCAGGTAGATCCTGAAAGTCGTACCTTTACCCGGTTCGCTGTAAACGTTGATAAAGCCGTCATGTTGTTTGATAATGCCATATGCCATGGAGAGGCCCAGTCCCGTCCCTTTCCCCGGTCCTTTAGTGGTAAAAAAAGGCTCAAATATCTTCGCCGTTGTCTCTTTTGACATGCCCACGCCTGTGTCAGACACTGTAATAAGCGCAAAATCGCCGGGGTACCCGTATCCATGGTTTCTGACAAAGGAGTCATCGATCACTGATATACCCGTGGTGAAGGCGAGAATACCCCCGTCAGTCATCGCGTCTCTCGCGTTGGTTGCCAGGTTCATAAGCATCTGGTTTAGCTGGCTGGAGTCCGCCATGATGCAAATATCTCTATCCGTAAGAGTTGTCCTTATCTCGATATCCTCGCCGATAATCCTGTAAAGCAGTTTTTCAAATCGCTTTATCATGTCACTTATCCTGATCAGGGTGGGCCTTATCATCTGCTTTCTGCTGAACGCAAGAAGGCTATGGGTGACCTCGGCCCCCTTTTCGGCCGATTCAATGATTTGCTCCGCGTTGACCAGCAGAGGGTCATCGGCCAGCTTGTCGCGAAGAAGATGAGCATACCCAATTATTGCAGAGAGGATATTATTGAAGTCGTGGGCAATACCTCCAGCCAACTGCCCCACCGCTTCCATCTTCTGTGCCTGCAGGAGTTGTTCTTCCAGTTTTTTTCTATCGCTTATGTCTCTCATTATAAAGCTGTAACTGTTAACATTCTGACTCTCGTCTTTCAACGCCACTGCCGTGATTTCCACCGGCACCCTCTTTCCGTCCCTGGCGATTCTCGTGGATTCATACCCCGTGAAAAAGCCCGCCGTATCTAAAATGTTCATGCAGTGTCCCATTTCCTTCAGGGCCAGTTCTTCCGGGATGGTGGCCGTGACATGTCTCCCCAATATTTCTTCCTTCGTGTACCCCAGCATCTTTTCGGCGGCTTCATTCCAGGAGAAGATATTCCCGTCCTGGTCAATTGAACATACAGAATCGGGCATATTTCTGACGATTGAAGCAAGGAAGTAGATCCCCTTTTCAGCCCGCCTTCTCTCTTCCATTTCGGCTTTTAAAGAAGCCGTTTTCTCGTTGATCCTTTCTTCGAGCTGCGCATTCAGCTCTTCCAACTCCTTCCGGGCCCTGCCGAGTTCCTGGCTTCTGGAGACGGCAGCCTCATAAGAGGCAAGGAGGAGATCGAGGATCTGCTGCCTTTCGGCTGTGATAAAATGTTTTTTCCCTCTGAAGAGTATCTCCACGCCCAGCTGCATCTTTGACTCTTTGCGAAGTTCCGAATTGACGAGGATATGGTGGACCCTGGTGAGGAGAGAATGTTCATCGTAGGGCTTTGTGATGAAATTGTCAGCCCCGCACTCCAGCCCCTTGAGGACATCTTCAGGATCAGAAAGCGCGGTCAGGAGGATAACCGGTATATCTTTAAGGTTTTCATTGTCTTTAAGCTTCTTGCAGAGCGTAAACCCGTCCATTTCGGGCATTACGATATCAGTGACAATGACTGTGGGCTTGAGCCGGTCCAGGAGTTCGAGCGCCTCTTTCCCGTTTCTCGCAGCCGTTACCTTATAGCCGTTCCGTTGCAGTGTATGGACAAGTTGTTCAGCCTGGGTGGGACTGTCCTCGATAATCAAGATCTCATGCATTGCCATTAAGTGCATTCTTCCTTACGGACCAGACAGCCCTCTACGGCAGACAGCGGTTATCAGCTTAAAATTCCCCTTTAAATTATGAATCCCCATTTTAGGTAATTACTTCAGTCTTCCCCGAGTTAATATCGGAGCCCGGAGCCCCCCAAGCCGGATTCCGGGATATTATGAAGAAAGCTTATCACTGTCTGAAACATATATCAAGTGCAGGACAAGCCCAAGGAATACAAGGAAACACGCTTTTTGTTTTTTGGTTGAGAAAGAGCCCGCCAAAGGGATATAATGCATCTATTATGGGGGTATCGGATACGTGAAAAATCCCGGCAGACTCCTGGTTTTCAGAATTGACGGGCAGAGATATGCTCTCTCTCTTTCTTCAGTGAAGAGGGTCGTCCACGCCGTCGAAATTACTCCCCTGCCGAAGGCGCCTGACATCGTTATGGGGGTCATCAACATGCTGGGGCATGTCATCCCTGTCTTCAATGTCAGAAGGAGATTCCGTCTGCCGGAGCGGGAAACAGCACTCAGCGACCATATGATCATCGCCTCTACGTCCAGACGCACCGTCTCTCTGTCGGTGGAACGTGTGGAAGGGGTGATAGAGAGTGATCAGCGCAAGCCTGTGCCTTCCGCAGACATCCTTCCGGAGATGGAATATGTCATGGGGGTTGTCAGACAGGAGGACGGTCTGGTGCTTATTCACGACCTCGACACGTTCCTTTCCATCGACGAAGAACGGAAGCTCGACGCCGCGATGAAAGAAAGAAACGATGAAGAGCGAAAATAAGGTCGATGACAAACTGCTCTCCGCCCTGAGCGACTTCGTAGCAGACAGGATGGGCCTCCACTTTGCCGAAGGACGCTTGCGCGATCTGGAGCGGGGTATCACGTCGGCCGCACGGGAATTCGGGTTCGATGATGCCAGCTCCTGCGTCAGATGGCTCCTGACATCGCCGCTGACGAGAGGACAGGTCGAAGTGCTGGCAAGTTATCTCACGGTCGGCGAGACTTACTTCTTCCGTGACGGGAGGACATTCGACGCCCTCGAACACCGCATTTTCGGCGAGCTGATCGCATCCCGTCGTGAAAAAGAACGGGCACTTCGCATCTGGTCGGCCGGGTGCGCCACCGGCGAGGAAGCCTATTCGATCGCTATTCTGTTAAGAAGGATGCTCGGCGATATAGATGACTGGAACATAACGGTCCTTGCCACTGACATCAACCCTGTTTTTCTGCGGAAGGCGGGAGAGAGCACATATACCAAGTGGTCTTTCCGGGACGTCCTACCCGGCATCAGGGAATACTATTTCAGCCAAACGAAGGGGGGAAAGTGGGAACTTCTCCCGCATATCAGAAAGATGGTGACTTTTTCCTACCACAACCTGGTCGAAGACACGTATCCTTCCCTCTCGAACAATACGAACGCCATGGACGTCATCCTCTGCAGGAACGTGCTCATGTACTTCTCTCCGGAGGTCCAGCTGAAGGTCATCCGAAAACTCCACAGCTGCCTCAAGCAGGGGGGCTGGCTTATCGTGAGCCCCAGCGAGATGTCACATCAACTTTTCCGGGATTTCACTGCGGTCGGTGAATCGGGCGCAACTTTTTACAGGAAAGACGGAAGGAAATGCAGGGATCAGGCAGAGATTATAACTCAGGGAATCGAAACGGGTGACAGCAGACGGCAAATCGGTGATCAGTCTTTCGTCTTTGTACCTGAGCCTGAGCCCGCGGTCTCTGTTGCCCTACCACTGCCCCCCGGGCGGGCTACCGACGAGCAGCAGTCTCCCCCGCTTCCCGTCACACTGGAGGAAGCCAGGACGCTATACGGGAAGGGCTGTTATGCCGAGGCCATAGAAAAGGTCCTCTTATCTCCCTCACTGCCGGAAAAAGACGCAGGGGCCATGGAGCTCCTGGCAAGGGCCTTTGCCAACGGGGGAAGGCTCAATGAGGCACTGGTGTGGTGCGAAAGGGCCGTGGCAGCTTCAAAGATGAACTCAGGCAGCCATTACCTTCTCGCCATGATACTCCAGGAACAGGGGAATCTCGAAGATTCGGCGACAGCTCTTAAGCGGGCTCTCTACATAGACCAGGATTTCGTGCCGGCCCATTTCGCACTGGGAAACCTGACACGAAGACAGGGCAAGCTGGCGGAATCATCGCGGCATTTCAAGAACGCCAAAGCGCTTTTACAAAAACATGACCAGGACGAGGTCCTGGCTGAAACCGACGGAATCACGGCGGGCAGGCTGATGGAAATCATTGAGTCTACAACACATGCCGGGGGTGTGGTATGAAAGACGCAAAGAAGACGCCGGATGAAATATCGGGCCCTGACTGGCGGGAGATTTATCGCCGGACAGAAGCTGCCCGCAGGGCAGTCGAGCAGGGGGGCGAGCCGGTCCCGGCAAGAGTAAGAGAAATTCTCAGGGAAAGGGCGAGGGAGTTGGCGCGGGAGCCCGAGACGGCGCCGGCCGGGGAGTCGATGGAGGTGGTCGAGTTCCTTCTTGCCTATGAGAAATACGGCATCGAATCTTCCTATGTCAGGGAGTTGGTCCCCCTTAAGGACCTGACGCCGGTCCCCTGCACGCCCGCCTTTGTCCTGGGCATAGTCAACGTCCGCGGCAGGATCATTTCGGTCATCGATATCAAGAGGCTCTTCGACCTCCCCGAAAAGGGGCTGACGGACCTCAATAAGCTTATAATCCTGAAATCGGGACAGATGGAATTTGGAGTGCTGGCGGATGCTATTGTCGGCGTAAGGTCGTTGATGACCGAGGAGTTGCAGGGGGCTCCACCTACATTTACAGGACTGCGCAGGGAATATCTCAAGGGTATCACCGCCGATAGGGCGGTGATTCTTGACGCAGGAAGGATAATCTCCGACAAGAGTATCGTAGTTGATGAAGAAGTGGACATTTAGAAATACAGGGGCAAGGAGGCAGATGAAATGCTGCGAAATATCAGTATAAGGGCTCGGTTGATGGCGGGGTTCGGAACGGTTGTACTTTTTCTCACGGTGGTTGGCATTATGGCCGTGATGAAAATAAAAGACGAGCAGGAGTTGCTTACGAATCTTTACAATCATCCGTTTACTGTGAGCAATGCTTTGCGAACAGCCAATACAGATATTATAAGGATGGACCGGGGTATGAAAGACATAGTAATGTCCACGAACAACGAAGAACTCAAGACGGCTGTTACCACAGTGAACGATAGCGAGAAGGAGGCTTACGAGAGCCTTAAGATTGTGAAGATACGTTATCTGGGGAATAAAGAAGATGTAGATGCAATAGTCAGGGAGCTCGACGCGTGGAAGCCGGTCCGGGCGGAGGTAATAAAATTGATGCTTGAGAACAAGAAAGAACGAGCCCTTTACGAATACAACGGGACGGCTGCAGAAGCCGTGTCACGAACAGAGAGGAAAATGAACGATATCATAGAATTTGCCATGAATAAGGCTTCTTCCTATTACAACAATTCACTGGAGATAGAGGCCCAGACCTTACGCTTCATTATCATATTAGTTGTCGCCGCCGTCTCTATTGCAGTTGCTGTCTCGCTGTTTATAACGAGTAGCATCACCACTCCTCTGAGTAAGGCGGTCGAGGTAGCCGACAGGATGTCTATCGGCGATATGACGGCGGAGACCGGCGATGTCGCAAATGACGAGACCGGGGTATTGCTGAAGTCAATGGACAAGATGGTCGGCTCTGTCAAGGAGATGGCAGTGATCGCCAGCAGGATATCGAAGGGAGATCTGATGGTCGAGGTCAATCCCAGATCCGACAAGGACATCCTGGGGAAATCCATGCAGGACATGACGATATATTTAAGGAACATGGCGGGGGTCGCAGACCGGATCGCCGGGCGCGACCTGAAAATCGAGATGCAACCTCATTCCGAAAAAGACATCCTCGGCAACGCCTTTTCAAAGATGGCCGAGAACCTCAAGGAAGTTACGAAAGAGATACAGGAGGCGGTAAACGTCCTTGCATCCTCGACCAGCGAGATTCTTTCAACTACTACCGAAGTCGCTTCAACTGCTGCGGAGACGGCAACCGCAGTAAACGAGACTACCACTACTGTCGAAGAGGTAAAACAGACATCACAGGTATCGAGCCAGAAGGCTAAGTATGTCTCCGAGACTGCCCAAAAAGCAGTGCAGGTGTCGCAGTCGGGGGGTAAGTCCGTCCAGGAGACGATAGACAAGATGAACCGCATACAGGACCAGATGACAGCCGTTGCGGAGAGTATCATAAGGCTGAGCGAGCAGAGCCAGGCGATCGGGGAGATTATCGCGACCGTCAACGATCTGGCGGAACAGTCAAATCTCCTTGCGGTGAACGCCTCGATAGAGGCGGCGAAGGCAGGAGAGCAGGGACGGGGATTTGCCGTTGTGGCCCAGGAAGTCAAGAGTCTTGCCGAGCAGTCCAAGCAGGCTACGTCACAGGTAAGGGTGATTCTCGGCGACATACAGAAGGCCACGGGCGCAGCGGTCCTGGCTACCGAACAGGGCGGCAAATCCGTGGAGGCGGGCGTGTTGCAGTCCGCCCAGGCGGGCGAGGCGATAAGGATGCTGGCCGGAAGCATTTCCGAGGCTGCGCAGGCGGCGACACAGATCGCGGCTTCTAGCCAGCAGCAAGTCGTCGGGATGGAACAGATCATAACGGCCATGGACAATATCAGGCAGGCTAGCGAGCAGAACGTCTCAGGCACCAGACAGACGGAGACGGCGGCGCAGAACCTCCATGAGCTGGGACAAAAATTGAAGGGGCTGGTGGAACGGTTTAAGGTGTAGGCGACCCTATGAGGGGCGACCAGGCCGCCACTATCAGGTAAGATGCCTCAATGGCGGGAAAATAACGGACGAGATGATGGACGGTAAAGACGAAGCCTTCTTAAACAAACTTCTGGCGACGTTCAAGGTCGAGGCAGCGGAGCATCTCTCGGCCATATCGCGGGGCCTTATTGATCTTGAAAGGTCCTCCAGTACCGAAGGAGAGGCCGGGGTCGTGGAGCGTGTCTTCCGCGAGGCCCACAGCATGAAAGGGGCGGCCCGTTCCGTAAACAACACCGACATCGAGTCGTTGTGCCAGTCTCTGGAAAACGTCTTTGCAGCGATGAAGAAAAAAGATATCGCGCCGTCAGGGGAACATTTCGACGTTCTTCACCGCACGGTGGACTTCCTCGGAGAATGTCTTTCATCTCTCCGTCAGGGTCGGACTTCCGATCAGAGAGCGGCCATGAAAGTCCTGGCCGACGAACTGGAAAGACTATCAAAAGGCGACCCTGGTCGGGAACTGCTCCGGAAGGAGTCTGATCCCGCCAGGGACAACGCTGCTCCGGTCGGGGAGAAGACTGAGACGCAGGTCCCTGGCGAGGGGAAGCCACCGACCTCGGGGACGGTTAGAATGGCCGCCGAAAAGCTGGAGTCCGTCCTGCTTCAGTCAGAAGAATTCCTCTCCGAAAAGCTGGCAGCAGGCCGCAGAATGGCCGAACTCAGAGAACTCCACGCACTTGTTGAAACAAGAGAAGCGCAATTGAGAAAGTTGAGGCCGGATATGCGGGCGGCGGGTCAGGCGCTGAAAAGGATGGAAGGAGGCCGTCTGCCGGTCCGGGAAGCAGCCGTAATAATGAAACTTCTTGAGTTCCTCGAATCCAACTCTGATTTTGTCACGTCGCTGCGTTCCAGGATCGTCGCCATGGAAAAGTCGGCCGACCGCGACCGCCGCGTGGTCGGCTTAATGGTGGACAACCTTAACGAGACGATGAGAAGCGTGCTTATGATCCCGTTTTCAGCCCTTCTTGAACTTTTCCCGAAACTTGTCAGGGACCTCTCTCATGCCCAGGGCAAGGTAGCGGAACTTGTTGTTCAGGGCAGTGACGTGGAAATTGACAGAAGGATATTCGATGAGATGAAAGACCCTCTGATACACCTTCTCCGCAACTGCGTAGACCACGGCATCGAGAAGCCGGAACATAGGGAGGAAAAAGGGAAGGCGCGCCAGGGCGCCATCTTACTCTCTTTCGGCCATGCGGAAAACAAGAGGGTGACGCTCACGATTTCCGACGATGGCGGCGGCATCGATTTGGTAAAAGTGAAGGCCTCGGCGGTAAAGGCGGGTGCCCTTTCCCCTGAAGGGGCTGCAGCACTCGACGATGTGGCTGCACTTGATCTCATCTTTCAGTCAGGCATCAGCACGAGCCCCATTATTACCGATCTTTCGGGCAGGGGGCTCGGGCTTGCGATAGTGAGGGAAAAAGTCGACAGGTTAAACGGGACAATATCATGTGAATCCCATGTGGACCGGGGTACCACGTTCCGCATCGAGCTGCCGCTGACACTCACAGCCTTCCGCGGTGTCGCTGTCAGGGTCGGCGAACATCTTTTTATCGTCCCGACAATGAATCTCGAACGTACGGTAAGGATTGCAAGGGACGAGATCAGGACTGTTGAAAACAGGGAGACGATAGTCCTCGGAAAAAGGACTATACCGCTTGTGCCTCTCCGGGTGTTACTCGAACTTGCGCAAAAGGAGAAAAAGAACGACGAGGAATTCCTGCATGCGGCTGTGCTTTCCGCCGCTGGAAAGCGTATAGCCTTCAGCGTGGATGAGGTGATGGACGAGGAAGAGGTCCTTGTCAAGGGGCTCGGCCCGCAGTTGAGCCGGGTAAGGAACGTCTCCGGCGCCACCGTTTTGGGAAATGGCCGGGTCGTGCCGGTCCTCAATGTAACGGACCTGATGAGATCGGCGGTCAAGGCGGGCGTCTCCACGGCGAGAACTCCCGTCCCGGAACGAGCCGGGCCTGCAAAGAAAGTCCTCGTGGTCGAAGATTCGATCACCGCCAGGACGCTCCTGAAGAATATTCTCGAAGCGGCCGGCTACGAGGTGCGGATCGCTGTGGACGGTATGGATGCGTTTACGCTGCTCAGGACCGAAGCTGTGGACATCGTCGTCTCCGATGTCGACATGCCCAGGATGAGCGGTTTCGACCTCACGGCGAAAATCCGCTCCGACAGGCAATTGGCCGATCTCCCGGTGATACTGGTCACGGCCCTCGAATCCCGTGAAGATAAAGAGCGCGGTATTGACGTGGGAGCGAATGCATACATCGTAAAGAGCAGCTTCGACCAGAGCAATCTCCTTGAAGCGATGAAGAGGCTCATATGATCAGAGTACTCGTAGTTGAAGACTCTCCGGTCGTGCGGGAGTTTCTGGTGCATATACTGGATTCAGCACCCGGGGTCCGGGTTATCGGGACTGCCGCGGACGGCGAGGAGGCGCTCGAATTCGTCGATCGCGAGAGGCCCGATGTGATCGCGATGGACATCAACATGCCGAGGATGAACGGGATCGAGGCCACGCGGAGGATCATGGAGACTCGGCCGGTGCCGATAGTCATCGTCAGCGGAATCTGGAATCCCAGGGAGGTGGAGACCACGTTCCGCGCCATGGAGGCGGGGGCCCTAGCTGTGGTCCAGAAACCTCAGGGCATCGGTCACCCCGATCACGAGGCAACGGTCAGGGAACTGCTGCAGAAAGTAAAACTCATGTCCGAGATCAAACTCGTCAGACGCTGGCCGAGATATCCGGGGGGCGGAAGACGATGGACTACGGACGGGCCCGTATATCATAAGGGGCAGTGTGGCGAGCTTTCGTCCGAAGTCCGTCGGGCAATGCCGGGAGCGGACATTCCCGGGATAAAGGTGGTGGCAATCGGTGCTTCAACCGGCGGCCCGCCGGTGCTGTATGGAATCCTTACCGCCCTTCCGGAGGATTTTCCTGTCCCGCTTGCGATCGTGCAGCATATTGCCCCAGGATTTACCAGGGGTATGGTCGACTGGATCTCGGGGGCCAGCAGATTGAGAATAAAGATAGCTTCAGACGGAGAGGATCTCCTTCCTGGGCACGCATATTTTGCACCTGAACGGAGGCACATGGGGGTCGGAAGTGACAATACCGTATTGCTCTCCGGGGAGGGTGAAGAAAATAATGCCTGTCCGTCGGTGTCCCATCTGTTTCGCGCCGTTGCGGACGTCTACGGGTGCGAAGGTGTCGGCATACTGCTGACCGGGATGGGCAGCGACGGGGCGCGTGAACTGAAGCTGATGAAGGACCTCGGTGCGGTGACAATCATACAGGACAGGGAAAGCTCAGCGGTTTATGGGATGCCGGGGGTAGCGGAGGAAATAGGGGCGGCGTCGTATGTCCTTCCCCCCGGGAAGATCGCTGACGCACTTATAGCCATGACGAATAAAGATAAGAAGAGATGAAAGGAGAGGCGTGACGGGGAAGGAAACGGTGGAGATACTCATCGTAGAGGACAGTCCTACACAGGCTGAACAACTCAACCATATCCTCGAAGGCGGTGGTTACCGCACCCGCATTGCCGCCGACGGTGGAGAGGCGCTGGACCTGCTTGGCGGCTACAGGCCGACCATGGTTCTGAGCGACATCGTGATGCCCGCACTGGACGGCTTCGAACTCTGCAGGAAGATGAAGGCCGACCAAGGGCTCAGAGACATCCCCGTTATTCTACTGACTGCTCTTTCCGAGCCGGAAGATGTCCTCAAGGGACTGGAGTGCGGGGCTGACAACTTCATCATTAAACCCTATGACGAAGAATACCTGCTGGCCAGGGTTCATCATGTTTTGCTCAACGCCGAGATGCGCAAAGAATCAAAGGTCAAGGCGGGGGACGAAATCTTTTTCAGGGGCGAAAAATACTTTATCGCCTCGGGACGGCAGCAGATCCTCGATATCCTTCTTTCGACCTATGAAACCGCCGTCATGAATAACCAGCAACTGAGGCAGGCCCAGGAAGAGCTCACAGCACTGAACGAGTCCCTCGAGAAGAAAGTGGAGGAGAGGACCTCTGCGCTTCTTGCCGAAATAGAGGAACGAAAGAGGGCTGAAAGGGAGATCAAAAGGCTCAACAGCGATCTGGAACGCCGCGTTGCCGAGCGCACCGCGCAACTTGAGGAGGCCAACTCCGACCTGCGGAGTTTCAATTATTCCATCTCCCACGACCTTAAGTCGCCCCTCCGAACGATAAACAGCTTTTCGAGGATACTCCTTGAAGACTATTTTGAGAAGTTAAACGACGAAGGGAAAACGTTGCTGAGGGCCTTGACCGATAACGCACAGAAGATGCGGGATCTGATAGAAGACATGCTCGTCTTTTCCTCTGCCGGCACGAAAGATTTGTCGCTGACCATGCTGGACATGTGCGATCTTGCCTGGTCAGTGGTGGAGGAGCTGAAAGAGGGCTGTAAGGGGCGCGACGTGAGGTTCCGCATCGGAGAGCTTCCCCCTGCATACGGCGACAGGACGGCCGTAAAACAGGTTTTTTTCAACCTCCTTTCAAATGCGATAAAATTCACCCGGCCTAAGGCGGTCGCCGAGATCGAGGTGGGGGCCGAAGAACGTGGAGAAGAGCAGGTCTACTATATAAGGGACAACGGTGCGGGTTTCGATGAAGCATACGCCCATAAATTGTTCGGCCTCTTTCAAAGGCTGCATTCCTCCCTGGAATTCGATGGTACGGGCATCGGGTTGGCAATCGTCCAGCGTTATATCAGCAAGCTCCGCGGCAGAGTCTGGGCGGAGGGCAAGAAAGACCGGGGCGCGACTTTTTATTTCACACTGCCGGCAGGAAGTTCAAGGATCAAATCCGGTCCCGCCTGAAAGACTTCTAAATCAAATGGAAATATCTCTTCCCGTCTTCAACGGAACACTTGACTCCGGTTATCGGTCAAAAGGTTATAATAATTAACAGATGAAGTATTTGAAGAAGGGACAGGCGGCGATAGAGACTGATGTGAACATCGACACTGTCCGCAATTATGAGAGAAGACATCTGTAATGGAGGTGCCGGCATTATGAATATTGATTGTTATATGTCGAAGGGCTGCGGTTCAGAGGAAGCCCTGCGCCAAAACATTTCCCTTGCATTAGCCGGTGAAGAGGCGGAGGCAAGCGTGAACTTCCACCGGATCGATGACGCGAAGGCGGCTGCCCTCGGATTGACCGGTTCTCCGTCGGTGTTTATCAACAGTCATGAACTTCAGCCGCAGGGGACAGTAGGTTTTTCATGAAGGATGTTCAGTGACGAGTCTGGAAGACTCTCGAATGTTCCTGCAGTGGAAACATTAAAGAAGGTGATCAAGGCGGAGCTGGCATCGCAGGCCCGCCCACCTGTCGCATGAAGCGGCATTAACCTGGAGGATGATGATGAACAGGATTTCCAAAATGAGTATCTGTCTTGTTGTTTGTGCCTTGACGCTTTTTACGTTGAGCGCGGCCTCGGTGGCCTGCCAGGTCGACATGTTCTTTCTTACGAATGATGGCGGCATAGCTGCCGTGAATAATGAGACGCTGGCTGAGGCGGTCAAATACGCGGAAGCAGGCAGGCAGGATGATCTCTCGGCCCTTGTGAGTAAAGGTCTTGTCAAGAGGCTTAAGGGAGACGAAAAGGTCCAGGTGCTGGAAAGGTCCCTTGAATGGAAGACACTCG
>JBJKOV010000035.1:0-1997 GCA_046707105.1 Thermodesulfovibrionales bacterium | reverse complement strand
TATTGATACAACTGATAACGTAAAAATACTTTTCGCACAATTGGTCAAGCTAATATTTGTCGAATTCCGGTAGAACTCCAAAGAGCGAGGGGATTGCTCAGGAATCCATCTGGAAGGATGTCAAGGCTCAGAGCATCCTTGGTGAGGAAGAATTCACGGAGACATTCAGCGATTATGTTAAGGGGTATCGGGATATTCCCGAGATACCAAAGACACAGCGCTTTCTTAAGCGGCCAGCCCTTGACAGTCTGTTTGGGTATAAGGTACTTCATAGTCTGCAGAAGAGAAATAAAGCGATAGCAGCAGCTGTCCAGGAATATGGATACAGCCAGAGGGAAGTAGCCGATTACCTTGGCATGCACTTCACCTCAATAAGCAGGCTGATGCGGAGACGAGTGCCAAGAAAATAGACCTGACCCCAATTGCCACCAATTGCAATTTGTGATAAGTTCATAATCTCATCACGGGTAAGGGCAAATATAACAAGACAGCATGACAACAGGAGAACAGGAGATCGAAGCATGCTCTATTGGACTCGGAACAGTCTATTGAAATATTCGGGAAATCCGGTATCGAACGTAAGCCGTTTGCCGCTTATCGGATGTGTAAAGGAAATAGATTTAGCATGAAGCGCCAAACGACTGCACGTCTTTTTTCCCTCTCCGTATTTTTCATCTCCCATGACCGGGTGGCCGATCTCAGCGAGATGCACACGTATCTGATGTTTCCTGCCTGTTAGAAGATTTACCTCCAGCAGGGAACAGTCTTTCGTCTCCTTCAGCACCCTGTAAGCAGTACGCGACAATTTCCCTTTTGTTGGGTCGGTAGTGGAATATACAACGTGAGCCTTGTTCTCGGCCAGGTATGTCGATATAGTAGCCTCTCTTTTCTCACACCTGCCGTGAACAACTGCAATATATTTTTTCTCCGTTTCTTCCCACCGGCCCTGCAACCGAAGTTTGGCTTCAATGCTCTTGGCGAAAATGACTATCCCGGATGTATCGCGGTCGAGCCGATGGACTATGAAGATGCGCTTGGGGGACCTGGAATAACCCTTCCGGACATATGCGGTCAGCATGGCGTAGAGTGTCCGGGATTTGTCCCTCTCCGTGCCCATTGTCAGAAGCCCCGGCGGTTTGACTGCCACCAGAATGTCGCTGTCTTCGTAAAGTATGCCGACATCTTTTGGAAGGTGCCTGCTGCCAGGCCTTGATGTATTACCCATCAAGAATGCCCTTCCGGGCATTCCCTTCCGCCCGGCTTGTCATCTCATATTCTTCATATTGCATTGATAAGTTTATCTTTTGCCAATATTTTTCCACAACTGAAGATGGCCGGGAAGGTTGGTGCGTCCCGGCGTGAAAGGCTCATGTATCGCCGGAACAGCCCAAAAAATGGATCGCGACGATGAGGAGCTCGGAAGCCGAAGGTTTTGAAAAAAGGGCCGTCAAAGTGTTAAATTACGTTATCTTACGGCGAAGGAGTCAAACATGCAGAGGGTACCGCTTACACCCCAGGGCTATCAGAAGTTACAGGAGGAGCTGGAAAGGCTCCTGAAAGTGGAGCGTCCTCAGAATATACAGGCCATAGCGGAAGCGCGTGCCCACGGCGACCTTTCGGAGAACGCGGAGTATCACGCCGCCAAGGAAAAACAGTCGTTCCTGGAAGGCAGGATACAGGAGCTCAAATCCAAGATAGCCCTTGCCGACGTGATCGACCCCTCAAAGATCAGACAGACGAAGATCGGCTTTGGCGCCACGGTAAAAGTGCTGGACGTGGATGCGGATGAGGAGTATGTCTTCAACCTCGTGGGGCCGGAGGAGGCTGATGTGAAAAAAGGCAAGATATCTATCAGCTCGCCGGTTGGAAGGGCGCTGCTCGGCAAGGATGTGGGAGACACAGCGGTCATAAAGGCGCCCGCAAGGACGATTGAATACGAGGTCCTAGAGATCAATTTTGAGTAGGTACTTCAGGGCGCGTATCAAAGAAAACCGGCC
>JBJKOV010000034.1:0-4042 GCA_046707105.1 Thermodesulfovibrionales bacterium | reverse complement strand
CTGATGTCCTTGTAGTCTATGAATTCCGTCTTTTCAGAGCAGAACTTACAGAATTTTCTCCGCTGAAATCTCTTCTGCTGAAACGCCATCTTTGCTCCTTTCGATATATCGGTTTGTCTTAAATTTTAAAGCCTTCACGTCCGGACGACCGCTGCATCTAAAAAGGCTCCAGGTCCGTCGTTTCCTCCGGCGGGGAAAACTCCGCGTCGCCGGCGCCTGTACCTCCCTGGCCGCCCCTCTTGGAAGAGAGGAACTTGACTGTCTGGGCAACGACCTCGAACTTGCTTTTCTGCTGGCCCTCCGATTCCCATCTCCTCTCCTGCAGCCTTCCCTCGACAAGGGCCGAACTTCCCTTGTTCAGATACTGGCTGCATGATTCGGCCTGTCTTCCGAAGACCACTATATCTATAAAGGTCGTCTCTTTCTTCATCTCGTCACTCTGCTTGTACTGGTAATTTACAGCAAGTCTGAAGGTTGCCACCGGGGTACCCTGGGGCGTGTACTTCAATTCAGGATCCTTCGTAAGGTTACCTATCAGAATTATCTTGTTGTACATTTAGCCCTCGCTTTTCGGCTGTTCAAGCTCCGCGGCCTGCATCTTCTCAAACTGCTTGACCTGTTTCGGACCCATTTTTATCACCATGTACTTGATAACAGGATCGAATACCTTGTAGAACTCCTCAAGCTTCTTCACGGTTTCCGGCGGGGTCTTGTAAATCAGCAGGACATACATGCCCTTGTTCTGCTTCTTGATTTCGTAGGCCAGTTTTCTCCTGCCCCACAAATCTGTTTTGATCACCTCTCCCCCTGAGTTCGTAACAAGCTCCTGTATTTTGGAGAGTGATGAGTTGATTTCGTCGTCCGACAGAGCTGCGTTGAGAATGACAAAGTTTTCGTAGATGTTCATTAAAACACCTCCTCATGGATTTTTCCCCGCCCTGGCAGGGATTAAAGCCCTTCCACCCGGGAAGAGCAAGGGGTCTTAATTTATACCACAGACGAAGAACTTCCGTCAACAAACGCCGGGGCCGCTGCCGAAAGGCCCCTTTTTGGTCTTTTGGCACGTTTTGATTTATAATTATCCATGCCATCGATTCCAGGCAGAATAAAAGAGAAAATACTCTCGGACGGACGCCTTACGGGAAGCGATGCCCTCCGTCTCTTTGAGACCGAAGACATTTTTTCTCTCGGCATCCTCGCCGCACGCGCCGCCGAAAAAAAGAACGGCAGGAAGGCTTATTTTGTAAGGAACAGGCATATCAACCCCACCAACCTCTGCGTCAACCGATGCGGGTTCTGCGCCTTCAGCAGGTCTAAAGGACAGGAAGGGGCCTTCGAATTAACTACGAGGGAGATCTTGAGGAAGCTGAGGGTCCGGTCGTCGGGGGAACGCCTCACGGAGGTCCATATTGTCGGAGGGCTGCATCCGGACAGGCCTTTTGAATATTATCTCGAAATGCTCTCATCCATAAAGAGTCATTATCCCGGGCTTCATATCAAGGCATTTACGGCCGTTGAAATCGATTACATGTCCAGGATAAGCGGCCTCGGCCTTTCGGAAACACTCTCCCGGCTGAAAGAAAGCGGCCTTGGATCGATGCCGGGCGGCGGCGCCGAGATATTCGATCCGGAAATAAGGAACAGACTCTGTCCGGAAAAGATATCCGGAGCGAGGTGGCTGAAGGTCATGGAGACGGCCCACGGGGTAGGCATAAGAACGAATGCTACCATGCTCTATGGCCACATTGAAGGTTACCGCCACCGTATCGACCACCTCATCAAACTGAGGAACCTGCAGGACAGAACCGGAGGTTTCCAGGCTTTCATCCCCCTGGCCTATCACCCCAAGAACACCGCAATAGAAGGGAAGTATACATCGGGCATCGATGATCTCAAGATGATCGCCGTAAGCCGCCTCGTTTTGGACAACTTCGACCATATCAAGGCATATTGGATAATGCTCGGCGAAAAGATATCTCAACTGGCCCTCAAATTCGGGGCCGACGATATCGACGGGACGATCATCGAGGAAAAGATCACCCATTCAGCCGGGGCGTTGACGGGCGAGGGTATGACGGCCGAACAACTCGCGTATATGATAAGAAAAGCCGGAAAAACCCCGGTCGAAAGAGATTCCTTCTATAAGAAGGTACGGTCATGAAAAACAAAAATGGGGCGGCAAAGGAGCGGCTGACAAATAAGCAGGCCCTGTCCCTCTTAAGGGGAGCGGACCTGCTGGAAGTAGGCATGATGGCAGACAACGTGAGAAAGGCCCTTCACCCTGAAGAGATCGTCACCTTCGTTGTAGACAGGAATATCAATTACACGAATGTCTGCGTCAATAAATGCACCTTCTGCGCCTTCTGGCGGGATGCGGACTCCCCTGACGCTTATCTTCTCGACAAGGATACACTTTTTGGCAAGATCGAGGAGACCCTGGACCTTGGGGGTACACAGATCCTGCTCCAGGGAGGGTTGCACCCGGATCTGGGGATTGATTACTATTGTTCGCTGCTGAGGTCGATAAAGGACAGGTTCCCGATTAATATACACGGTTTTTCTCCGCCCGAGATCTGCTATATAGCCGATTCTACGGATCTTACCATACGGGAGACGCTTCGTATCCTTCTGGATGCCGGGCTCGATTCGATCCCGGGAGGGGGCGCCGAGATACTCTCGGACAGAGTGAGAGAGATCCTGAGCCCAAACAAGATTCTGTCGTCGCGCTGGCTTGAGGTGATGGAGACGGCCCACCTGCTCGGGATGCGGACCACTGCGACCATGATGTTCGGAAGCATCGAAAGACCTGAAGACATCATACTGCACCTCGAATCGATTCGGGAACTCCAGGACAGGACCGGCGGCTTTACGGCATTTATTCCCTGGTCTTTTCAGCCGGGCAACACAGAGCTGCAACGAAAGTCAAAGGTCAGAAGTCGGAAGTCGGAAATAAAAAAATCCAAAGATCGAAACGCAAAGCTCAAAACCGTTGAGTATCCTGCCACTGCGGTCGAGTACCTGAAGGTGCTTGCGCTCTCGAGGCTGTACCTGGACAACGTAGATAATATCCAGGCATCCTGGGTAACACAGGGGCTGAAGCTTGCGCAGGTCGCTCTCAGATTCGGCGCGAATGATTTCGGCTCCACCATGATCGAGGAAAATGTTGTGGCCGCTGCGGGCGTAAGCTACCGGGTGTCCAGGGAGGACATCATAGATTCGATAAGGTCGGCCGGCTTCACGCCTGCCCAGAGAGATACATACTACGCATTGATAACTCAATATTAGGAGGCCATTATGTCCGGTACGGAGACCATATACGATGTCATTGTCATAGGAGGCGGCCCGGCCGGACTGTCGGCTGCCCAGTATGCCTCGCGGGCCGGACTGAAAACAGTGGTCATCGACAAGTCCGCCACTGCCGGGGCGCTCGCCTATGCAAGTGTAATTGAGAACTATCCCGGCCTCACCAACCCCATCCCTGGCAAGGAACTGCTCGACATCTTCAGGAACCAGGCCCTGGGCTTCGGTGCGGAGTATAAGGAGGGCCAGGTCGTCGGCGTAAAGTTTGATGACGAGATCAAAGAAGTGTTCACCATGGATACGAGCTACAAAGGGAAGTCGGTCATACTGGCGACCGGCTCGATGGGCAGAAAACCGACTATCAAAGGCGAAGCCGAGTTCCTCGGCAGGGGAGTAAGTTACTGCGCTGTCTGCGATGCCGCGTTTTACAAGGGGAAAGTCGTCTGTGTAATAGGCAATTCCGAGGAGGCGGTAAAGGAGGCCGGGTATCTGACCCGCTTCGCCGAAACGGTGTATCTGATCTCGCCCACTCCTAAACTGAAGGTAGAGAGCCATCCGGCGCTTGCCGCTGAAAACCTGAAGGTAATAACAGGAAGTTCGGTTTCGGAGGTAGGGGGCAATGAGACGGTCGAAAAAATACGCATCGTTGATTCCAAAAAGGAAGAGACTGAAATCCCCCTTTCGGGTGTCTTCGTATATCTCCACGGCAGCAAGCCGATCGTCGACTTCCTCTATGGTCACG
>JBJKOV010000033.1:0-10892 GCA_046707105.1 Thermodesulfovibrionales bacterium | reverse complement strand
CGGCGAGTGGTGCGCGGAGAGGATCAGCATAGAATACGGCGAGGAGATCGTTGCGGACGTCCCTTCATCGGGCCTGATCAATGAGGGAGAGAGGACTATCACCTCCGGCTGCGGCGGTGGCGTGAGTCTGAAAGCGGAGACCCCGGGGAAGATATCTGATAATACCTCCTTTGAAGCGGAGACGGTCAGGAGAATCTTCATGGATTTTCAGAAACAATCCGAGGGATACAGGACAACTGGCGGAGTTCACAGCGCCGCCATTACTGACGGCGGCCATATATTCGCCTTTGCCGAGGATATCGGCAGACACAACGCCGTTGACAAGGTTATAGGCTACTGCCTCCTCGAAAATATTCCCTTCGAAGGCAAGATGATGCTTGCGAGCGGACGGCTGTCGTCGGAGATAGTGTCGAAATGCGCCCGCTGCCGGATCCCCGTGATTGTCAGCAGGGCGGCACCGACAAGCCTGGCGGTGGAAATCGCCGGGGCGGCTGGTTTGACTCTCATCGGTTTCGTGCGCGGTAACAGAATGAATGTTTACGCCGGCAGGCAGAGGATTATCCTGCCTGACCTTGCATAGCCGGGACCAGAATGCATTTTACCGCAGAGACGCAGAGGGCGCAGAAGTGTAATTATATATTTCCGCTGAGAGGACAGAAATATATAAACTGCCATACGAGGCTTTTTTGTTTTCCGGCCTCTCACCGGAAAACAAAATTCACTTAATCTCCGCGAACTCTGCGTCTCTGCGGTAAATTATGGTTTTTGCGTGATTTTGTGCAGCCTCTATCTTTCAACTGACGAATATATCTTCTATAGTTCCTGTATCTTGCGCCTCAGGATCGCGATCTCGAAGCTGATGGACGCCATTGAGACAAGCATGCTGATAAAATTAAGCCCGGCGTCCAGGACAGAGGTGTTTCCGTTGTCGGCATAGAGAATACCGATAATCTTCTCCCTTATCAGTATCGGGAATGCCAGACAGTCCTGGGGCGCTCCTGAGAGGATCGATATGAGGGGCTCGTTGTCGGACACCTTCAGGAGGGGCCCCCTGTAATAGCTTTTCTTCCTGATGACATCGGAGAAAACCGAATTAGCCCCCACCGGCAGAGCGGCATTATCGACATTTATGCCCCTCGATTTCCATCCCACCAGGTTGTCCCCCTTGATAATGAAAACAGCGGCGCGCCTCGCAATTTTCTTGGAATGGTTGAGAAGAAGCCCGATGATCTCCTCTTTTTCCTTCGCATTCGCAAACTCTTCCTTGACCTTCCGGAGCTGCTCCTTCGTTTCATCGTGCGTGGATTCCTTCTCTTCCTCTTTTCCGAATATGCTGATATACCTCAGGTCCCTCTCCGCGCCGTAGTATTTTTCGAGTGCGTAGAGCAGTCTCAGCTCCGTAATGGCGTGAGGTATAATGTCGAATCCTGTTATGAACCTCAGTTCGTCGACATGTGCCATCGACCTTGGGTCCATCATCGCCACGTAAAGCCTGTTGCGTTCTTTCCGGAAGGGAACGACCTTGTATCTCTCGGCAGTTTCACTGCTCAGGCAGGCGACCGTTTCATTGTCGACCGATGAGAGTTTGGCCGTGTCCACCGGCGGTACATTGAAATGTCGGCTCAGGAAAGAAAGCAGGTCCTTTTCAGTCAGCACGCCGAGTTCAACTATGTTTGTTCCCAGTCTGCCCCCGAATATGACCTGTCTTTCGAGCGCAAGTTTAAGCTGCTCCCGTGTTATCAGGCTTTCTTTGACCAGGGCTTCTCCGAGTTTCATGCCTTTATTTCAACCCGTACTTGTAGCATCTGTGCCGGAAGGAGCGGAAAGTCAGATTCAGAAGTCTGGCGGCTTCGGTTTTTACGCCCCTCGACTTGTCAAGCGCCTGCAGAAGATAGTCCTTCTCAATCTTCTCCATTAATTTTTCGAGGTCGAAATCTCCCTCTATGTCAGGCAGGCCCCTCGATGCCTCCGGTATGCCCTTGATTTCCTCCGGTATGTCATCGGGCAGTATTATCTCCCTGTCTGAGAGCAGGGCCATGCGTTCGACTATGTTTTCGAGTTCCCGTACATTCCCCTTCCAGTTGTGTTTCATGAGGAGCTGCAGGGCCTCGGGTGAAATCTTCTTCGAATTGCCGGAAAACTTGCCGAGGAAATGCTCAAGCAGAAGAGGGATGTCTTCCCTTCTTTCCCGGAGCGGGGGCACATTGATCGGGATGACGTTAAGCCGGTAGTACAGGTCCTCCCTGAAGCCTCCGGTGGCGACTGCTTCCGGGATGTTCCTGTTGGTAGCGCAGATAACACGCACGTCGACCTTGATGTCGGCAGTCCCACCGACCCTCCTGAAGGTGCCGTTCTCGATCACCCGCAGCAGCTTTGACTGAAGGGACAGCGGCATCTCTCCGATCTCATCGAGGAAAAAACTTCCGCCGTTTGCTATTTCGAACAATCCCGCCTTGCTGTAAACCGCTCCTGTAAACGACCCTTTTACATGTCCGAACATCTCTGATTCGAGGAGCC
This sequence comes from Thermodesulfovibrionales bacterium, assembly GCA_046707105.1. Classification (GTDB taxonomy): domain Bacteria; phylum Nitrospirota; class Thermodesulfovibrionia; order Thermodesulfovibrionales; family UBA6898; genus JARRRD01. The sequence goes on along the minus strand of JBJKOV010000033.1, from coordinate 8,375 downwards.
CCTCGGGAAAGGTCGCACAATTGATGGTCACGAAATTCTTGTTCTTCCGCGGGCTCAGATTATGGAGGGCCGCCGCTACGAGTTCCTTTCCCGTCCCGCTCTCGCCGGTGACGAGCACAGTGGAATTGCTCTGTGCGACCCTGGGGATCAGCTTGAAGAGTTCCTGCATCCGGTTGCTCTTTCCTATGATGTTTTCCAGCCTGGAGGACGACTGGAACTTTTCGCGCAGAAGAGAGAGTTCCTCGCTTAACTTTTTCTTCTCCAGGGCCTTGTTTACGATCAGTCGTATTTCGTCGATCTTGAACGGCTTGTGTATGTAATCGTATGCGCCCTTTTTCATCGCCTCGATCGCGGATTCGGTGGTGCCGAAAGCCGTCACCATGATTACGATCGTTCCGGGGAACACGTCTTTCACCATTGTCAGAACTTCGAAGCCGTCCGCCCCCGGCATCTTGATGTCGGTTATCACCAGGTCGAAGATGTTGCTTCTGATCGCCTCCATCCCTTCGAGGCCGTCCGAGGCGGCCGACACTTCATAGCCTTCCTCTTCGAGAAGTATCTTGAGTACTTCCCGCATACTCCTCTCGTCTTCAATGACGAGTATCTTCCCCTTTGCGTTTTCCATTTTTCCTGTGTAGTATAATCTCAAAGACGGTCTTAATGCCAGGAACGCTGGTCACGCTGAGCCGCCCGCCGTGATCCTCGATGATGCGGTAGGCTATCGAGAGGCCAAGACCCGTTCCTCTGTCTTTTGTGGTGAAGAAGGGATAGAAGATCTTTTCTGCGATGGAAGGGTCTATGCCGCCGCCGGTGTCGGAGAAGACGATCCTGACGGAGTTGTGGTCGCTGCTTGTCGATACCGCCAGTTCTCCCCCGTCCTTCATCGCCTCGATGGCGTTTACCCCGAGGTTCCAGAATACCTGTCTGATCTTCTGCGGATCGGCGACCACGAGGAGAGGGCCCCCGAACTCCTTCTTTATCGAGATATCGCCCTTGTTCTGTTCAATGTTCTCCAGGAGCGTGAGGGTTTCATCCAGGAGCAGATGAATGTCGATTTCCTTCAGTTCCGGAGGCCGCGAACTGGAGTAAGTGAGAAAGTCCGATATGATGATGTTTAGCCGCTCCATTTCGTTCAAGGCGATGGTCATAAGCTGCTCCTTGTGCCGTGACGGCATCTTATCTTCCCTCAACATCTCGATCGACCCCCTCATCGACGCAAGGGGGTTTCTGATTTCATGCGCGATGTTCATCGACAGCTCGCCTATGGTGGCCCACTTCTCCTTCTCCTTGATTTCGGTTTCCAGTTGTTTTATCTGTGTCAGATCCTGGAACACGCCGATGAAGCCTGTCTGTCTGCCGCTCAGGTCCATGAGGTCTGTTACGGTTATCCCGATTATCTTGCGGCCGCTTCCGTCCGACTCCAGTATCCCTTCCCGGCGGCCTTCCAAAAAAGGGAAAGTAAGAAAGGGCATGGCATTCTCGATTTTTGAGCCTATCACCGCCTCTCTGCGCACACCGCTGATCTTTTCAGCCGCACGGTTGAAAATGAGGACGGTGCCGTCCATCCCGGTTGTGAAAAGTCCGCTTGGCAGGCTTTCTATTATCTTGATGTTGAAGAATTCGAGGTCTTTCAGGTCCCAGTCTTTTTCGGCCAGTTCCTGCTCGGTTCTTTCGAGGCTGGAGGAAAGGTATCCGCTTAGATAGGCTGTGACGTAGATTGCAAGGATATGTATAAATATGTTGTAGAGGAACTCCTTTTCGGGAATCGAGGCGTCATAGCGGAGGGGCAGCAGCTGGTAAAACTGAAGGTCCAGGAGAACTCCGTAGAGGATACTGCTGAGACTCGCGGTTACATACCCTGCCTTCTTATTCAGGATGATACTCGAAGACAGGACGGTGAGGATCAGCATGAAGGAGAACCAGCTTTCTATTCCCCCGGTAATATATATCAGACAGATTTCAGACAGAACGTCCACGACCAGCTGGACATAGGTAAAAAGGAAGAGATTGTTCAGCCTTCCGATAAGGAGGGAGTATACGATAGTGAGAAAGTACTGGGAGATGATGAAGAAGGAAATGGCCCGCGCGTGGGCGTAAAAGTATTCGGTCTTGAAGAGATAAGAGGATCCCAGGAGAAGCGTAACAAATAAGGCCCTGAAACTGATCAGTGCCTTCAGCCGGGAGGTCAAGCCATCTTCTTCCGCCATTCCTCTATTTGATGAGTGTCATTATTCTGAAGATCGGAAGGTACATCGCTACAACAATGAATCCCACCCCGCCCCCCAGGAAGACCATGAGCATCGGCTCCATCATCGCCGTGAGGTTCGCAACGGCGTTATCCACCTCGTCGTCGTAAAAATCCGCTATCTTGCCCAGCATAGTGTCCAGGGCGCCGGTCGATTCACCTACGGCGATCATGTGCGTTACCATAGGGGGGAACACCTTCGCCTTCATCAGCGGCTCGGCCAGGGTCTTGCCTTCGGAAACCGCCGCCCGGACGTCCATGACCGCATATTCAATCACCTTGTTGCCGGAAGTCTTTGCAGTTATTTCGAGACCGTCGAGTATCGGCACTCCGCTGCTTATAAGTGTGCTGAGGGTCCTCGTGAATTTCGCGATGGCTACCTTCCTCAGGAGAATGCCGAAAACCGGAAGCTTGAGCATGATTGCGTCAGTGGCGGCCTTGCCCCGCTCGACTTTCCTTATCTGGGCGAGGCCCACAAAGAACCCAACAATGAGCACAAGCATAATCAGGCCTCCTATGCCGGCGAGGAAATGACTTATCATCATGACTATGCGAGTGGGCAGGGGAAGGACCCCGCCCAGGGTAGTGAACATTTTTGCAAAGGTGGGCACCACGAATATCATTATGATGGCAATGACCAGTACCGCGATGGTCGTAACCACGACAGGATATACCATGGCCCCTTTCACCTTTTTCTTTAGCTTCATGGACTTCTCGATGTAGGCCGCGAGCCTGTTCAGTATGGTGTCGAGTATACCGCCCGATTCACCGGCCGCGACCATATTTGCGTAAAGTTCGGTGAAGGCCTTGGGGTGTTTTTTGAGCGCATCGGCATATGTAGAGCCCGATTCCACATCGGACTTGATCGTCGCCAGCGTTTTAGCAAGCATCTTGTTTTCCACTTGGGTCGACAATATCTCCAAGGCCTGGACCAGCGGCAGACCGGCGTCGATCATGGTTGCAAACTGTCTTGTGAAAATGACGATATCCTTGTCCTTGACCGTGCCTCCGAAACTCAGATCAGCGAAGCGGGACTTCTTTTCTTTCGCCTTGACAAGTGTTGCGTTGATATTGCGTTTCCGCAACTGTGATATGACCTCTTCTCTTGAGTTGGCGGTTATCTCGCCCGATTCGATATTCCCCCTGGCTGTCTTGCCGGACCATTCAAAGACATTTGCCATTGTGTCCATTACCTCCCGCGGCCAGGGGTCGAACTTGTCAACCTCTGGAGCATTACGATTATTTCATCAGGCACCGACGACCTGGCGACCGCATCTTCATAGGAAAGCAACCCCTTGGTATAGAGTTCCACTAAAGACTGGTTCATTGTCTGCATGCCGAATTTGGACTGCCCCGTCTGCATCATGGAATATATCTGATGTATCTTGTCTTCCCTTATGAGGTTTCTGATGGCCGGATTCGGCACCATAAGTTCGGATGCAAGTATCCGCCCCTTGCCGCTCTTCCTGGGTATCAGCTGTTGTGCTATTATCCCCTCCAGGACAAATGAGAGCTGGACCCTGATCTGTTCCTGCTGAAAGGGCGGAAATACATCGATAATCCTGTTTATCGTCTGGACGGCAGAATTCGTATGCAGTGTCGCCAGGGTGAGGTGACCTGTTTCAGCCACGGTGAGGGCCGCTTCGATCGTCTCAAGGTCCCTCATTTCCCCGATGAGCACGACATCCGGGTCCTGTCTGAGGACATACCTCAGCGCCGTCTTGAAAGAAGCGGTATCTGAAGTCACTTCTCTCTGGTTGATAAGACACTTCTTGTGTCCGTGCAGATATTCTATCGGGTCTTCCACGGTTATTATGTGGTCGTATCTTTCCGAGTTTATCTTGTCGATCATGGCCGCCAGTGTCGTCGATTTGCCGCTTCCGGTGGCCCCGGTGACCAGTATCAGCCCTCTGGGCTTCTTCACCAGCTCATTGATTATCTCAGACAGCCCTAATTCATTAAAACTCTTGATTTCAAAAGGGATCGTCCTGAAAGCCGCCGCTACGGCCCCCCTCTGCATGAAGACGTTTCCTCTGAATCTGCTTAACCCTTTCACCCCGAAAGAGAAATCGAGTTCATTGTTTTCTTCAAAACGGTGTTTCTGGCTGTCAGTCAGTATGCTGTAGCAGAGAGATTTTGTCTCCGTGGGCGACAGGTTCGGATAGTCCAGGGGGACGAGTTTTCCGTCTACCCTCAGCCTTGGAGGACTTCCGGTCGTCACGTGAAGGTCCGACGCCCCTTTTTCTATCATTATTTTCAGCAGATCATAGATGCTAGCCATCTGTTTCTCCTTTAGTCATTGAAAGTCACCCGCATGACCTCTTCCATTGTGGTCACTCCTTCGGCCACCTTCGTCAACCCGCTCATTCGGAGTGTCTTCATCCCGAGTCTGATAGCGGCTTTCTTTATCTCGGCGGTGGACGCGCCCTCGAGTATGAGTTCCTTCAACTCTTCCCTTATCGGCATCACCTCGTACAGCGCCACTCTTCCGCGGTAGCCGGTACCGTTGCAGGAGGGGCAGCCCTTGCCCCTCAGACATTTCACCGTTTGGGCCTCTTCTTCGGAAAACCCGATCTTCAGGAGGGCGGGAACGGGGACCTTTTCCTCCTCCTTGCACTTCTCGCATATTCGTCGTGAGAGCCTCTGGGCCACGATGAGAATGACCGAAGACGACACCAGGAAGGGCTCGATCCCCATGTTCAGCAGCCTGCTTATAGTCCCGGGCGCATCGTTCGTGTGCAGTGTACTCAGGACGAGATGGCCCGTAAGTGCTGCCTTGATGCCTATTTCCGCAGTCTCGAAATCACGAATTTCGCCGACCATTATAATGTCAGGGTCCTGCCTCAGAAAGGAACGCAGCGACGCCGCAAAGGTGAGCCCGATTTCCTCCCTTACCTGCACCTGGTTGATCCCCATGAAGTTGAATTCGACAGGGTCTTCCGCAGTCATGATGTTTGTATCCGGCTTGTTGAGATAGTTGAGCGCCGAATACAGGGTTGTCGTCTTGCCGCTTCCGGTCGGGCCTGTAACCAGGAGCATGCCGTAAGGCTTGGTAATCGATTCCATAAAATCGTCGAGCGCACCCTGCTCGAACCCGAGCTTTGTCAGGTCAACCTGAAGGTTGGCCTTGTCGAGTATTCTCAGGACCGTCTTTTCCCCGAAGAGAGTGGGGAGGACCGAAACCCGGAAGTCTATGTCCCGTTTCTTGCCCAGCTTGAGTTTTATCCTGCCGTCCTGGGGAAGCCGCCGCTCGGCAATATCGAGCTTCGACATTATTTTTATGCGCGACGTCAAAGCGGCTTTTATCTTCGTAGGAAGGTTCATCACGGTATACATAACTCCGTCTACCCTGTACCGCACCCTGAGCGAATTTTCATACGGCTCTACGTGGATATCGCTCGCTCCTGTCTTTATCGCGTTGACAAAGATGCCGTTGACCAGTTTCACGATCGGCGCCTCGACGTCTCTGACTACCTCCGAGTCTTCCTTCTCCTCCAGCACATCGACATTGTCAAGGGCGCTGCCTACGATCTTGTCGAATTCTTCTACGTTGACACTCGGTCCTTCATCCGCGCCGGCGCCAAACTGGCCATCCCCTGCAAGGTCATCATCTCCGAGCGTGTAATCTTTCGCCTGGATAGCGGCTGAGGGAGACTCTTCTTTCTCGGTGGGTGAAAGCGCCGAGTCGCCCCTGCCGAAGTAGTGGCGCGAGATGGCGCCCGCGATCCCCGATTCGCTGGCGACAACCACCTCAACATTGTATCCCGTCATGAATTTGATGTCATCGATTGCGAATACATTCGACGGGTCCGCCATGGCGACGGTGAGTGTGGCCCCGACCCGGGCGATCGGCATGATAAGGTATTTCTTCGACATATCCGCCGGTATTAACTTTAAAACCGACTGGTCTATGTTATACTCGCCAAGATTGATGGCCGGGACGCCGAACTGCTTACTGAGGAATGAGACAAGTTTGTCTTCAGTAATGAAGCCGAGTTTGACAAGATTTGACCCGAGCCTTCCGCCTTCTTTTTTCTGAACGTTTAAAGCCTGTTTCAACTGCTCTTCTGAGATAATACTTGAGGCTGTCAGTAACTGACCTAATTTCACTGCCATACGTCTAAAATATATGAAATCGTAGCTATTGTCAATAAACGGGACCGGGTAGAAGAGCCCCTCTGAAAAGGCGTAATTCTTATGTCCGGGTCGCCAAAATAAGCCCTTTTGAGGGCGAAGGCATTTGCGAATTATCCGGAGTCATCCCTGGCAGCCCGGGAGGGTTATTTGCAATCCCGTAATTGTATGAGCCTGATTGCCTGAAAATTCCTCTGTCGGACCTTGACAGGGACAGGCGGTCCGGCTACTAATTATTGTGGACAGTAGTGATAAAATATAGACATTATGCTGCACACTGAAAAGAAGATGCCTTCAACAACCGAACTGGAAAGAGGCGAGAGGCTCAGGGAGGTGCTGGGCCTGCTCTACGACGCGAACAAGAGATTCCCGATAATTGTGGAGGGCAAAAAGGACATCGCCGCATTGAGGAAGATCGGTCTCGTAGGGGACATTATAACCCTCCACAGCGGGAAAGGGCTTTACGACTTCTGCGAGGACGTTGTCGACCGGTTCGTCAAAGTGATCGTGCTGATGGACTGGGACGCGAAAGGCGAGGCACTTCAGCGGACGCTTTCGAGGCATCTTGCCGGCCATTGTGAGGAGTTTTCCTCGTTCAGGGGAATCCTGAAGGTCCTCTGCCAGAAGGACATAAAGGACATTGAAGGGATACCCAAGCTGCTCATGCGGCTGGAAGGGTCACTGCGGCCAATTGATGAAAGTGGGATGACAGAATGAATACCGTCGGCCGGGAGGGGGAAGATGTCGCCCTGGCGTTCTTCAGGAAAAAGGGTTACCGTATCGTGGAGAAGAACTACCGGACTTCTTTCGGAGAGGTAGATATTATAGCCAGGGACGGGGATGTCCTTGTTTTTGCAGAGGTAAAGACCAGGACCGACGACGCGTTCGGTACACCTTTTGAGGCGGTGCATCGGAGGAAAAGAGAGAAGATCAGAAAGGTTGCTCTCTGCTATATGAAGAAGCTCAGAAAAGAGGTCCCGGCGCGGTTCGATGTGCTGAGCATCGAGAGGGTGGGGGGAACTCACAGGATCCAGCACATCAAAGATGCTTTCGAAGTTTAGCCGGCATATGCACTTTTTCTCATGCCGGGGAATACTCCGCACCGGAAGATGTCTTTAAGACTCTGATTTTATCGGAATGTTTTGCCCGGATAGTGCCGTTCTTGCTTCTTGTGAGTTTTGAGACACGTCCGCCAAGAATGATTCCTTAAGCTCTGCCGGTGATTTCTGTTGTAACACGGCCTTCGCCCGTGCGAATACATGCGGGGTGTTATGGGTCGTTTGCGGACTCGCACAGCCAAAGAGGCCAATGCCGAAAAAGACAAAAAAGCTCAGCAATCTGATTTGTTTAGACATCTGGTCCCTTTCCGTCTTGAATAATTTATTGGCTATATCCAAAAACCCGATGAATATATCATTATTTATTTGAAATATCAAGCCCGTCTGATAAAACCAGATCCCTTGGTTGCCTGACATCAGGGAAGCCCGGCGGAGTATAACCATGAGCCTTTCGGCGTTATTGGGTGCTCTTTTGATCTCCTCTTACGGCCAGAGGCGGTACATTTCGTGTAATCGCCAACTGCCTGACAAGAACCTCACATTATAGCCGGCCGGGTGACGATATCTATTGTAAGCGTTATTTGAAATGTGTTATTTTATTAGAGCTTGGGGCTGTAGCTCAGTTGGGAGAGCGCTTGAATGGCATTCAAGAGGTCGACGGTTCGATCCCGTTCAGCTCCACCATTCTACTATTTCGAAACTTTCCGGCTTGCGGTATTCAAGAAGGTCGTCCCGACGTTGTGAGTCGAGGTCAGCTCCACCATTCTACTATTTCGAAACTTTCCGGTTTGCGGTATTCAAGAAGGTCGGCCCGACGTCATGAGTCGGGATCAGCCCCACGCTAATAAAGGATATTCCTTTCCGTATAAAGGGAAGCCCGGTCCTTGCACTTGCATAGACCGTCCGGTGGCAGCGGGCAACGTTCCAAGTGAAGGGCA
>JBJKOV010000032.1:0-4714 GCA_046707105.1 Thermodesulfovibrionales bacterium | reverse complement strand
AGAACTATGACGTATTTGTCCACTATTCCGCCATCCAGGGCAACGGATTCAAGTCCCTTGCCGAGGGTGACGCAGTCAGCTTTGATGTCGAAAAAGGCCCCAAGGGTCCGAAAGCGATAAACGTCGTAAAGGTGTAAGATTGAGAGGCCCCCTTGCCTGGCAGGGGGGCTTCTGTTACGAAGACCTCCCCATGTACGGCAAGTCCGCCTGAAGAAAGCCCCAAGCTCTTGATTTAATGGAATAATGTTGACTTTCCCAGGGGTTTTATACTATAAAAAATATCCATACTTATGAGTGGTTACAATTCTTTTCGAGGTGAAAACATGACTGCAGAGACATACGAGTTCAAGACAGAGGTCAAGGAACTTCTGGATCTCATGATCCACTCCCTCTATTCTCATAAGGAGATATTCCTGAGGGAACTGATATCAAACGCATCGGATGCCATCGACAAGGCGCGCTATGAATCTCTTACGAACGGGGCGATTCTGGAAGGAGCCGGCGAATGGAAGATCAGGATTACTCCCGACAGGGCGGCAAAGACTGTTACGGTGAGCGACAACGGCGTCGGCATGACGAGGGAGGAGATCGTAGCTTCCCTCGGCACCATCGCTCATTCGGGCACAAAAGAGTTCCTCAAAGCGCTTCAGAGCAAGGAATTAAGGGAGAAGCCGGAACTTATCGGTCAGTTCGGCGTCGGTTTTTATTCCTCCTTTATGGTGGCGGACAAGGTCACTGTTATATCGAAAAAGGCCGGGTCTGTTGATGCGAAGGCGGTCAAGTGGGAGTCGACCGTCGACGGCACGTTCAGCATCGAAGAAACAGACAGAGAAAAGGCCGGCACGGATGTGATCCTCCATTTGAAGGAGGAGGAGATGAAATATCTCGAAGAATGGGAAATCAGAAGCATCGTGAGACGGTATTCGGACTACATCGAGCATCCCGTTGTGATGGAAATAGAAAAGGAATCCGAGCTGGAATCCGAAAAAGGAAAGAAGATCAAGGTGAAGCAGGATGAGGTCCTGAATTCACGGAAGGCTATCTGGCTGAAGGACAGGGCCGAGGTGACGGACGATGAATACAAAGAATTCTATCGGCACGTCTCACACGACTTCGGGGATGCCGCAGAGGTGATTCATTACAGGTCGGAAGGCACCTCCGAATTCGTCGCGCTTTTATTTATCCCTTCCAGGGCTCCTCTGGGGATCCTGTTCAAGGACTATAAGATCGGCCCCGCCCTGTACGTGAAGCGGGTCCAGATCATGGACCACTGCGAGGAACTGGTCCCGCCCTATATCAGGTTCGTCAAGGGGGTCGTCGATTCGTCCGACCTTCCTCTGAATGTTTCGAGGGAGATATTACAGTCGAACCGGCAGATAGAAACGATAAAGAAGAGCCTCACAAAAAAGGTCCTCGATACGCTCGGTGATATGAAGAAGAACGATTATGAAAAATACCTCGCCTTCTATAAAGAGTTCGGGAGGATCCTGAAGGAAGGGATACACTACGATTTATCAAGGAAAGAACAGATCGCGGACCTTCTGCTCTTCTCGTCCACAAAGACTGAAAAGGGGAAATATACCACACTGCAGCAGTATGTGGATGAGATGAAGCCCGGGCAGGAAGATATCTATTACATAACCGCTGAGAGCATGGAAGACGCAGTAAAATCACCGTATCTGGAGGCCTTCAGGGACAAGGACTACGAGGTGCTTGTCATGCTCGATGAAGTCGATGACATCATCATGGGAAGTCTTTTCGAGTACAAGGGGAAGAAGTTGAAGTCCGTGGTCAAGGGGGATATATCCCTCGACGGACCGGCCGGAGAGGAAAAGAAAGAGGCTGCTCAAAAATATGAGAAACTGATCGCGGCCATGAAGGAGCGGCTGAAAGGCGATGTCAAGGACGTCAGGTTGTCCGGGAGGCTGAGGGATTCAGCATGCTGTCTGGTGACGGAAGAGGGGGCGCTTGACTCGAACATGGAACGTCTTATGAAGGCGATGGGCCAGGAAGTTCCGGCCGGCCAGCGCATACTCGAGATCAATCCCTCCCATCCCGTTATGGAGACCATGAATGCCATAATCGAAAAAGAGGAGAAAAAAGGCATCCTGGATGAATACATAGAGCTTCGTTATGATCAGGCCCTGCTTCTTGAGGGCTCCAAACTTAAGGACCCAGCGGCCTTCGCCAGGTCGGTCGCCAGGCTTATGGTTGAAAGCGGCAGGAAGGAATAAGCGGCGAGGCCGTCTTTTGTCAAATTGGGGGATCCAGTTGTCATTCCCGCAAGCAAGGCGCGTCGGGAATCCCTCTGTATATACGATACGCTCCTGAGTGAAAGCGTAGAAGGATTCCGGACAAGCCGGAATGACAAGTCCCTGGGCCAAGCCGTTCTTTCTCTGCGTTTAATTTGAAAGGTCTGCTGATCCCCTGTCATAATAACTGATGGTCAACGTCAGCAATCTGAGCAAGGCCTACGGCCTGCAGGTCATCTTCGACGACGTAAGTTTTACGATGAATTCCGGCGAGAGAGTGGGCCTTGTGGGCAGGAACGGCCACGGGAAGACCACCCTCTTCAGGATGCTCCTCGGGGAGGAGCACCCCGATTCGGGCGTCATCAGCCTCCCGAAGGATTACAGGATAGGTCACCTGTCTCAGCACATCCGGTTTACCGAAGATACGGTGCTGAGAGAGGCATGTCTTGGGCTTCGGAATCCGGTGGAAGGCAGGGACGAGACCTTCAGGGCCGAGGCCATCCTTTTCGGCCTCGGTTTTTCCGGCGAAGATGTTGTCCGCAATCCCCTGGACCTTTCCGGAGGATACCAGGTCCGCCTCAACCTGGCGAGGGTGCTTGTGTCAGATCCCGACCTGCTTCTGCTCGACGAGCCTACAAACTACCTCGATATCCTGTCGATACGCTGGCTGACTCAATTCTTGAGAAGCTGGGGGAAGGAAATGATTCTCATTACCCATGACAGGGACTTTATGGACGCCGTGACGACCCATACAATGGGTATCCACCGCTGCAAGATCAGGAAGATGTCCGGCACAACGGGGAAACTTTATCAGCAGCTGCTGGAGGAAGAGGAGATCTACGAGAAAACGAGGATTAACGATGAAAAAAAGCGGCAGGAAACCGAGAGGTTTATAAACCGTTTCAGGGCGCAGGCAAACAAGGCAAAGGCTGTCCAGTCCAGGATCAAGGCCCTTCAGAAGAAGGAGAGACTCGATAAACTGACAGGGATAAAGAACCTGGAATTCGAATTCACTTCAGCTCCGTTTACCGGCAAGAGGCTGCTTGAGGCGGAAGGCCTCGTCTTCGCCTTCGATCAGGCTACTCCGCCTCTTATCGACGGAGTGACTCTGTCCATCGGAAAGGGGGACAGGATCGCCGTCATAGGAAAAAACGGGAAGGGGAAGACAACCCTTCTTGGTCTTCTGGCGGGAGAACTTGCCCCTGTGCAAGGGGCAATATCCCGGCATCCGGATCTCCGGATCGCCTACTTCGGACAGACCAACATCGAGCGTCTCGATCCCTCGAAGAGCATCGAGGAGGAGATCATGGACGTGCATCCCGACGGAAGCCGGGGCGCGTCCAGAACGATATGCGGTGCAATGATGTTTGAGGGCGACAGCGCACTGAAGAAAATCGGCGTTCTTTCCGGGGGAGAAAGGAGCCGGGTGCTGCTCGGCAAACTTCTTGTGAAGCCGGCGAATCTGCTTCTTCTCGACGAACCGACAAACCACCTCGACATGGAATCCATTGACTCTTTGATCGAGGCTATGGAGGCGTTCGAAGGGGCGGTAGTGATCGTGACGCACAACGAGATGGTCCTTCATGCGATTGCGGAGCGGCTGGTTGTTTTTGACGCCGGCGACGTGCGTGTCTTCGAGGGGACGTACCGGGATTTCCTCGACAGGGGGGGATGGAAGGACGATGTGGAATACAGGCCGACTGGAGGTTCCGGCAATAACGGACAGGGGACGGCCGCCTGCAGGAAGGATATCCGCCGGGCCAAGGCGGAGATCATAGACCAGAGGTCCCGGACTATCGGTCCGCTCCAAAAAAGGATCGCGGAGGTCGAAAAGGCGATCATGGGCCTGGAACAGCAGATCGACAAAGAAACGGGGGTCCTTCTGGAGGCGTCGACGGCGTCGGACGCCGAGTCCATCAGAAGCTCGTCCCGGAGCATCCATCAGGCGAAGGAGGAGATAGAAGTCCTCTTCGTGGAGCTGGAAGAACTGACCGGTGAACATGATACGAAATCGAAGATGTTTGAGGAGAGGCTGCGCGAGATTCAGGGAACCGCTTAAAGACCGTGAATAGTAAATAGTGAATAGTAAGTAGAAAAGACCCTCCGACCTCCAGCCTCGCCCCATCCTATGAGCATTAGCTTGGCTGACCGCTGACGGTTGATCGCCGGTACCTGTTCTTTTTTTGACCGCCTGTCATCCCGCCTCCCCCTGTGGATCGTGACTATTCACCATTCACTATTCACCATTCACTATTCACCCCTTTTACTATTCACCTTTTACTATTCACCTTTTACTATTCACCTTTTACTATTCACTACTTACTTCTTATTATTTACTAGAACCTATCTCAAAATCGGTTCTCGGTTCAAGGCTGTCATTCACGCAAGTGGAACGCGTCGGGAATCCTTCTGAAAACAAAGAAAGATTCCGGACAAGCCGGAATGACACAAGAAGCGGATAT
>JBJKOV010000031.1:0-5329 GCA_046707105.1 Thermodesulfovibrionales bacterium | reverse complement strand
CCCAGGGGAGCCCGAACCCTGCCTGCTCGATATCGAACCGCAGCATCTCAAGCCCTGTAAGCCCCTGTATGTTCGTCTCGGCTATGCTGCTCTGCTGCTTGAACTGGGTCAGCAGTCCGGTAAATATGTTGGAGGCCGCTGCGATGGCTACCACAAAGATGACCATCGTGATCATGAGCTCAACCATCGTAAATCCACCGTGTTTTCTGATCATCAGTTAAGTGCCGCCGGGTTCACGATAACAGAGTTGATAGTATAAGTCACAGGATTATCCGTCCTATATGTGTAGTGCACTCTTATCGTGACCTGCTTGTTATTACTGTCCAGCGGTTGCACCTCCATTCCAACAGTATATGGCTGAGAAAAATTCCGGAAGCTCCTGCTGGGGGTGGATCCGGGCTTGACCGCCGCCGGCAGCAACGCTCCCAGAGGGTCGGGGGAGATACCCGCATAGCTGTAATGAGATCCGCTGTTGTCGGCCAGATCGGCACCGCCAAAACCCTCCGCTTTAAGGTTTGTCATCGCTTCCGCTGCGATCCTGACCGCCTCGTCCCTCACCTCGTTGCGGAGGTTGTGGTCGATGCTCAGGAGGGCCGCCTGTATAAGGCCCATAAAGACGATGAGCAGCACGACGAGGGCGATCATCACCTCGATGAGCGTCACGCCTTTGGCAGAAGACAGCAGGGACTCCTTTCCGGGTCGTTTAGCTCCTGCTGCCTGCATGCTTCCTCTTACTCCTATTTTACCTGGCATACCGAACATGACCCTCCTGAACAATCAGAGTCTTTGAGGCAGGCTTTTGACGCATCACTGGAGCATACCATCTTCCCCAGGCCGATCATGGTCTGACCTATTGTGGTGCAGTTATAATCGGAAAGATTGTCGGCGACAATATTTATTTCGCCGGTCGCAGCCGGATTTGGCGTTATAATCCCCCGTTTGCTGAAAGTAATGGTTATGGGAAACGCCACAGCCGCATTGCCTGAGTCGTAGGCCTTGGCAGCGTACGAAACGGTCTTCGGGAAAGTGGCAATTGGAGCGTCGTTGGGATTTCCGTCATTATCTTTGTCGTCGATTATACTGTAGGTCGTACTTCCAGGGGTGCTGCCGCTTGCAGGGGTAGTGCTTATGACCGCAAAATACTCGCTGTCGCCCTCCAGCGCCCTTGTCCTTGCATCCTGCATGTCAGCATAGAGCTGCCTCGTAGCGCTCTCCACGTTGTACCTCCCAAGCCACCCCTCCACCGAAAAACCAAGGGCCACCGCCAGTATCCCGATGATACTGACGACTACCAGAAGCTCCACCAGCGTCACTCCCCTCTCCGTCATTTCTTCCTTATGTGCAGAATATTGTTTACCGGCAAAGGCGGCACCGTCAGCTGCGGCGGCATGTTCGACAAGCCTGTCAGATTGTCCGCACTCCTCTTGTCATGCCTCTGAGTGAAGGCAGTTGCGAAATCTATCTGCTGGATACTGCCCGTCGAGAGCTGGATAAGGGCCTTGCCCTTCAGGATGCTGCTGACGTTGCCGTCCGAATCATACTTGACCGGCGCTCCGCCGTTGTCGAAACGCACGGCCCAGAGATGTGTCTTGCCCCCGTAAGAGCAGACATCCGCAGTAGGCTTCATCGTAGTATAGTAGACCACTCCGTTCGAGCCGGCCAGAGGGTCCGTCGTCACCCGTTCAGCCTTATACACCGCCGTAGGATCACTGCAGGAGACCACGTTCTCGCTCGCGTCACTGCATCCATCGAGGTTTATATACCACCCCGCCGTCGCCGACGACCCGGCGATGCTGTCTGCGTTGCCGAGGGAGGAGGTCGAGACGGTCGTGTTGCAGGTAAAGTCGATGTTGTGGCTTGTGCCCGAGCTGTCGGGGACATAGCACGGCTCCTTCACACCGTATATCGCCTGCTGAGTGTTCCCGTCGTCTATGATATCAGAGATCCTGTAGAAGAACCGTCCAGTCCCGAAGTACAGCCTCACCACATCGTCATCCCCGCGGAACTTCGTAACCCCGGAAGTGACTGCGCCGATGCCGCTGATCAGCTTTGAATAGGTCCAGTTGTTGGGGTTCGTATCGTCATGGGTATAAACCCTCATCACCCCGCCCGTGGTCCAGCCGGGAAAGATGTCGTAAGACGTCCCCGATGACGGAGGCGTGCTGTTCCAGTTGGAATCCACGGTGGCGATCTTCGAAGTCCCGTTGTATGCCACTATGAGCTTCGTTTCGTGCGTGCTGGCGTTGTGGATAAAATCGCCTTTGTAATAGTCATCGGTTGAGTTGGCGCCGGAGGCAAGGGTTATCGAGTTGCTTGTGCCGGCCGTGCCTGCCCCGGTTGCGCTGCTCGACTCGGCAAACCCCGACCTTTCAGTATAGCCCACATAAAAGGCATCGTCCTGGTAATCGCCGTTGAAATCGATTGACGAGCCCTGGAGAGAACCGGCAAAGGCAGCATACTCACCGGTATCTATCGTCCTGACCGTGGCGCCGGTCGCGAGATCGACTACAAACAGCGTGAGGTCGCCGTTGGTTATGTGTTCCGTAATGCCCAGAAACTGATGTGTGCCGGGGCTGATATAGCCTGTCGGCCCCGAGCCGAAGACCGCGAACCACCTTCCGTTCTTCGTCTTGTCGCCTCCTACCCTTATGAGGGCCGGGCCCGTTGTCGAAAACCCGAGCGCGGGGTTCGCATACTCCCACAGCAATTTGGGATTGTACGGGTCCGTCACGTCCAGTGCAAAGTAAGTGGAATATCCCAGACCGTTCACAGGCGTTTTCACACACTCCGTGCAGGTGGAAGTGCTGTTCCTGCAGGCCCCTCCCTCCCTCATGCTTCCGATCAGGATCGTCCTCCAGCTCGTGTTCGCCAGATCGAGCTTATTTGTTCCGCTGTGTAACGTGGTTGTATTGGGGCAATCCCAGTAATTCGCCGACGTGCATGACGTCACCGCATTGATACTGGCGTCCACAAGGAGAGGGGTCTGGTCGACATAATAGAGGTGGCAGTAATTCTGGTTCGCCATATATTTCAGGTATGGGAGTGAGTTCATTGGTATGAAGGCCCACATCTCCTGACCGAGGGCAGGGCAGGTTTCGCCTGAAGGGCAATCCGAATCCTGGGTGCAGACAGTGGACGTGGTGAACGAACATGTCCTCGTGAGCTGCGCCTTCACATTCGGGTCGTTGAAGATCGTCAGCGTACCCAGTCTGAAGGCGTGAAGCATGCCGTCGTTGGCGCCGGTGAAGACCATGCCGCGCGATTTATAATTGTCCGATCCGGTAAAATTACTGTACTTATCGTCTCCGTAAGCCTTGTCATAGGCGTTAAGGGGAAGCCAGGAGAGGATCTTCGGGGTCGAGTTTATGATGTCGCCCAGTTTCCATGTGTTGGTCACGGCCTGGCAGGTACCCGTCGCGCAGTCGGAGTTTGTGCTGCAGGGCTGGTGCGTGTCCGAGCAGAGGTTCATCGTTACCGTCCTTTTCCTCGTCGGCATATTATCTATCTTGTCATTGCTGTCCAGCACGCCGTCCCCGTTTAAATCGTCGACACCTCTTACGTAGCTCACCAGTTTCGCCGTCTCGGTATGCGGCGGATCGACCGGCACATTGACGTTGACGTTGACAAGCGGCTGTAGCGGGCCGAGGTTGGTGCTGTCGAAAAGGTCGAGAGTGCTGTCGTTGTTGAGGTTCGTATAGATCTTCCTGCTCGAGGCGCTCCGCGCGAACAATAGGCTGCCCGTCTCCCAGAGGGACTTCAGGTTCTCGAATGCCTTGGTGGCTGTCGGGGTCGTGCTGTCGGCGACTCCGTCGCCGTTGGCGTCGGCATAGAGATTCACCTTGGTGCTATTGTCAACCGAATCGAAATAGAAGCTGACGATGTCATCCTGTTTCAGATTTAAATAGTTGTCTCTCACGGTGTCTTCTCTTATGGTATTGGACTGAAGGGCGGGGTCGATATAATACCAGAGGTTCTGCATAAGTCCTGTCCATGTTATGTTCGTGGTGGCGATTGTTCTCGTTGGGTAGAAGATTGCCTGGATCAGGTTCGCCCCCGAGCCTTCACCGGAGGCAAGGACCGAGGCCGCCGTGCCGGACGCGGTCTTGGCCGATATCTGCTGGAAGACATTTCCTATGGCTGTCTGCAGCTGCGCCGGGTTGGAGGCCGCAAACATGCTGGTGCCGCCTGCCGTGGCTGTCGCGCTCATGAGCGTGGACGGATCGCACTGGCCGGGCTCCGCGCTGGTTGCAGGTCCGCTGTATACCACGTATGTAGTGATCAATTCACTCCCGTTCGCCGGGACATCCGTGCTCGCCGTCGTCGTAGAGAGGGTCTTGATGTTCCTGTGGTATGCAAGCCAGGATAGATCGTCCAGGTTCATGCTGCCGGAATAAGTCGGACAGCCGTTCGTCGCGTCATAGCCCGTCTGGTCCGAGCCTCCGTAACTGTAAAGTGACGCCAGGGAGGTAACCGCCGGCTTCTGGTCGGCCGTGGTCATGCCGTCCGTGATAATGAGAATGTTGTTCTTCTGGCAGCGGTACTGCGACGGGTTCTTGTTATTGTCGTAGTCGGAGTTGTTGATCCTCATTTTTGAGATTGTGGCGCCGCTGGCGTTGACCGTGTCGACGCCCCTGCTCGTCCCGGGCGAGGTCGTATAGTCATTGGTCCTCGCGAAATAGCCGATGGCGTCATAGTACGCCTCTGAGAAGGGGGTCCACGAGGTCGCCTTGATGTTGTCGATGCTGTTTATGAGCCCGGAATTGTGGTCTCCGACCGGGTCGTAGCCGATATAGGATATTATCTGACCGGCATCGAGGTTGCCGCTTGCCACGCAGGACGCCTCCGCTCCCGTATAGCTATAGGGCGGTTTTGTACAGTCGGAATCGGCGAAGCACTGAGAGTCGGGATGGCCGCTGCAGTTCTTGGGACAGCTGATCCCGGAGCCTGCAAGCCCGCATTCGGAGGCGGAGCCGTCATAGTTGAAGGTCATGGCGCCGAAACGGATCGAGCCCGAATATCTGTCGATCAGCCCCTTCGGCGGAGAAGAGACAGCCACTTTGGCAAAGAAGGTGCCGGCCGCAGGGCCGAGCGCCGTAACTCCGGCGTCGATCACGAAGCCCGGGACGTTGAGCTGCGTCCCTGTTATCTGCGACCCCGATGAAGGGTCGGTCACCGGCGACTGCCCTATCCCCGCGCAGTAATGCGCCTGCTCATCGATGACGCACTGGCCGTTCCAGGCGCCTGTGGACGGGTTATAACATACACCTATATAGCCGTAGCCGTATGCTCCATCGGCCCGCGCGTAAGTATTGTTGGACGCATCCTCAAG
>JBJKOV010000030.1:0-5207 GCA_046707105.1 Thermodesulfovibrionales bacterium | reverse complement strand
CATAGCAGCAGGAAAGGCCGAAATTAAAAGGCCAGATCGAGTTCTTCCGGTTCCATGCGACGATCTCCTGCAGCTTTGTAAAAAGCACGGACCGGGTTATGGCATCTTCTATGGATTTCCCCCCGTCTCTTGGTGCGTAGGTTTTTTCAAGCGACCAGTCCATTCTATCTTTTATCTCCCGGGTCTTCCTCCTCTCAATTTTTCTATGTTCGCATCTTCTGTTTCTTAGTTCCCCAGTCGAGAGCCCCGGTCCGCCAAAGATATCCGAGGGCGGCAACCAGAACGCCGATGAAAAAGAGCATCTCCACATAGCCCGCCCAGCCGGTCTCACGGATCGAAACCGCCCAGGAAAAAATAAAGACCGACTCCAGATCGAAGATCACGAAGAACATCGCCACCAGGTAAAACTTGACATCGAAGCGCATCCTCGCCGTCCCGGTCGAGGCGATGCCGGATTCGTACGGTTCGGCTGTCTGCTTTTCGCGGTGACGCTCGCCGAGGAGGTAGGACATCAAAAGCATCCCCCCGACGACCAGCAATACCAGCGCAAAATATACAGCCATGGGCCAAAGGAGAACAGTATCCGACGTTATGTTTTTCATCCCGAATTACCTTTTTAAAACTTATCACAGAAGGAAAAATTGTCAAGGCAATTATTCCCTCCGCGCCCGCTTTATGTGGCTTCTATCATATCCGCTATTGCCGGAGATGTCAGGCTTTTTTTACAGATGGCGGGTAAAATAAAATAAGCAATTTTTTTGAGGCCGATGAGAGGAGAAGGAATGGAAACACGAAAGGCGGATAAGGAGGATGCCCCCGGGCCGTCTTATTTCCGGGAAGATTTCCCCTAAAAAATTTTTCCGCCCGAATGAGGTCCTTGCAAGCGGCAGATGGGGAGAGTTTATGCCATGAGATCTCATATCCTCAATTTACATTTGTCAGAAGATCAAAGGCCCAGTCGCGCAGTCCTGTCTTCTCTTCAACAACCTTGTTGCCGCGGACGGATAGTTTCCTGACCAGGAACCCATTCTTCCTCACGTAGGCCTCCTCGGTGTTGTTATCGCCTGCTTTAACTTCAACCGAGACATCCCTGTCGCCATATTTTCGGGCATAGTACGCGAGGGCAAGTTCCCCGGCCTCTTGAGCGGTCTGCGAATTACCATGGACATGGCCTGCCCGGCCGTAAGCAGCGCTCTGTCCGCTGTCCGGGAAAAGAGGACTCCTCCCCCGCATTCCCGGGGAGACAAGAAGGCCCGCCAGCCCGGCAAGGAGGAGGACCGTCATAAATACCGACATACCGGCGCTCTCCCGGCCGAAGCCGTTGAAAAAGCCCGCAGAGACAACCGCTGTCCCGGCCGATTCCTGATCTATGATCTCGGAGGCCCTGACTTTCCTGAAGGCCGAGAGCAGAGCCGACAGCACATCGACAGTCAGAAGGACCACCAACACCGCAACGAATCCGTGCATGAAAGCGCCGTCCCTTATGGAAGGAGGGATTATGCCGTTGCTGAATACATGATGAATATTCGGATATCCCTTTTTTGCAAGGTATCCGTGCTGCATCGCGGTTACCATGACCCCGGATATGTTGACCCCAAGGACCAGCCCCAGTGAGCGCGACGTGTTCAGAATGTCGCCGGCCATGCTGAGACTGCCGCCCGGGGCGGAGTTTATGATCGCGCTGTTATTGGACGGCGTGAAAAGCCCCATTCCGAGACCCAACAGGGTCATGGCGCAGACCAATACTGCTGTCCCGGCGGATTGTCCCGCCAAAAGGAGAGACAGGCAGGCAAAGGCCGAGATGAATATGCCTGTTGTGGTCATCACCCGTGGGCCGTATCTGTCAGAGACGCGGACCGACAGAGGCGCAACCGCTCCCATCGTCAAAAGGAGGGGGGTGAGAACCAGGCCCGTCATCAGGACCCCGAAGCCGTCCACCCTCTCAAGATAAAAGGGCATCAGAAACATGACAGCGAACAGCACGCAGTAGGACAACATGCCGGTATGGTTCCCGGCCAGGAAGGCCCCGTTCCTGAAAACCTTGAAGACAATAACGGGGTTTTCCGCCCGCAGTTCCGTGACGACGAACAGGGACAACAAAACGACCGCAGCCGCAAAGTATAAAACGACCGCCTGAGAGACCCCTCCCAGGTTAAAGGTCACGCTTACAGCCAGGAGCAGGAAGGTAAGTCCGGCTGCCAGAAAACCGGCCCCTGCATAGTCGATCTTGATCTTTTCCAGGGTTTTTACGTCACGGGGCAGAATGAAGAGGGCGGCGATTACGCCGACTATTCCTATGGGAACGTTCAAGTAGAATATGGCCCGCCAGCCCGCAGAAGCTATGAGCAGGCCGCCCGCAAGGGGACCGAGGGCCATGGCCGCGGCCTGGACAACTCCCTGCACGCCGACAGCCCTTCCCCTCTGGTTTGACGGGAATTCTTCCCTGATCAGGGCGACGGAGTTCGCCTGCAAAAGTCCTGCCCCAAGCCCCTGGATGACGCGCGAAGCGATCAGTACTCCGGCCGTGGCCGACATCCCGCAAAACATTGAGCCTGAAGAAAATATTGCCAGGCCCAAAATATAGAACTTCGATCTGCCGTATTTCACGGACAGCCTTCTGAAGAGTTGCAGGGAGACCGCCAGTGCCAGAACATAGGAGATAACGACCCATTCGACCCCGGCCACCGACACACCCAACGTTCTCTTGAGCGTAGGAAGCGCCACGCTAACGATGCTTATGTCCAGGGCGGACAATGCCGCGCCCAGGAGGACCGTCGAAAGGACAAACCACTTCCTGTTTGGATGCAGGGAATACTCCCGATTATTCTTCACTTCTCTCCTCCGAAAATGCCGATTCATTCCCCCCGGCATTCGATCTATCTCGTATTACCCGAAATCTGCCCCGCGAAAAGCAGAACGGTTTTTCTATCCTTCAAATTGCTTCTTTAATTAATTTTATTCCCGAATCGTGAAGAAATTGTGAATAAACCGCGGCATTTTGTAAACCCCCGCAGGCTCCCCGCTATTCCGAAATCCTTATGGTACTGATATACTTTGAAAAACTGGGGAGGCTGAGATGCGCACCCTTTTGATTTCGGCCAACAGGGAGTCTTTTCCCGAGCCTGTATTTCCCTTAGGGGCGGTTTATATTGCCGGCGCCCTGGCGAGGGCCGGAGTCGAGGTCCGGGTACTGGATGTCAGGCGGTGCCGCTCCTTTTCATCCCTGAAAAGAGAGGTCCTGGACTTCCAGCCGGATAATATCGGCATTTCACTCCGGAATATCGACAATGCCTCATATCCCTGCTGCCGCTCTTATCTCCCTTCGTATGCTTCCCTGGTGCGTTCGCTGAGGCATATTCGCGACGTACCCATTATCCTCGGGGGCCCTGCGTTTACCCTCTTCCCGGAGGAAATTCTCTCCCGTCTCGGCGCGGACGGCGGGGTGAAGGGTGAAGGGGAAAAGGGCATAGGGATCTTTAGGACCGCGGGGCGCCAGGGCATTGTAACCCCTGGCCCTCTTGATCTGGGCGAGACAGAGTTCCCCCGAAACATTGCGGAACTTTTCCCGGGCTTCCGGAGATACAGGACAATAGGAATACAGACCGCCAGGGGATGCCCCAATAGTTGCATCTACTGTACCTATCCGCGGCTCGAGGGAAGGAAGAGGAGGACACGGCCTCCGGAGCTTGTTGCCGATGAGATGGCAAGGCTTTATTGCGATTTCGGAATCAGGGACTTTTTTGTCGTGGATTCCCTCTTTAATGCGGATGAAGACCATATGGTCCGCGTCCTGGAAAGCCTTGCGGCCCTTGACCTGCCTTTCCGGTTCTCCTGTTATCTCCAGCCTAAGACGTCATACCCGGGTATTTTCAAGCTCCTCAGGCGGGCAGGGTGCGTTGCCGTGGATTTCGGAACCGACTCGGGTTCTCCCCGAACTCTTGAATCTCTTCAGAAGCCTTTTTCCCCGGACGACATCAGAAAGGTGTCGCTGGCCTGCGGAGAGGCTGGCATTGATTATTGCCACTCACTTATTTTCGGCGGCCCCGAAGAAACATTCATGACAATCCTGGAAACAGCGAAACTCATGGATGAAATCGGCCCCAGGGCTGTTATAGCAATGACAGGCGTCCGGATTTACCCCGGCACCGGCCTGGAGAAAACCGCCATCGAGGAATGTGTGATCAGGTCCGGGGAGTCTCTCCTGGAGCCCCGGTTCTATTTCCCCGGCATGGGGCCCTCGACTCTCGTAAAATATGTTTATGATGCAGCCTCCGGCAGGAAAAACTGGTTTTTCCCGGGTCGAAAAGACTGGAGCTCCACGCTCGGATACAGGTTCCTTCGGTTCTTTCACCGTGAAGGACCGCTCTGGAGGACTTTTGATAAATAGGAATGGCTTTGGTGAGTCTTTCCCGCTGTTCAGCAGACGGGACTGTAGGATCGCGCGGCGCGGGGTGTACGGATGAAGGTCTCAGATTGTCTCGCACGCATAGGATACAGCGGCCGGGTTAAACCGGATATTACGACCCTGAGGGCATTGCAGCTGGCCTTCATGCTCAAAGTCCCGTTCGAAAATCTCGACATTTACCTCGGCAGTGAGATCACCCTCAATCCGGAAGGCATCTTCGAAAAGATCGTTCGGAAGGGACGAGGCGGGGTCTGTTACGAAAACAACATCATGTTTTATGAGCTTCTCAGAGCATTAGGCTACCGGGTGGAGTATCTTTCGGCCAGAATTGTGAAGGGGCTGAGAGTGGGACCGGAATATGATCACATGGTGCTCCTTGTGGCCCTCGACCGGGATTATCTAGTCGATGTCGGAAGGGGCGCTTATCCGAGAGAGCCTCTCCCACTTGACGGCGCTGTCACCTCAAGTTCGGAGGACTGTAATTATAAGGTCGGCAGGCACGGCAGGGACTATGCCCTGTACGGCAGACGATCGCGGGCGGACTGGTCGGCACGTTTCATTTTCAGTGCAGTCCCGCGTGTACGGTCGGAATTCGAGGGCATGAACCGTTATCATCAGACATCGCCGGCTTCCCCTTTTACCAGGAGGCGCCTGGCAACAATTGCGACTTCAGGCGGGTGCGTGACATTGATCGACAGGCGCCTTTCCATAAGGGCTGGTGCGGTCAGACGTGAAAGGGAACTGGGTTCAGAGGCGGAATACCGCCAGGGCCTGAAACGTTATTTCGGGATCGAACTCGACG
>JBJKOV010000029.1:0-3751 GCA_046707105.1 Thermodesulfovibrionales bacterium | reverse complement strand
ATGATAGCACCTTATGAGAATGCAGTGGTGCTTTACCGGCTGCGGTCGCCGGCGGAGATCAGAAACATAAAGGAGATTCCCCAGCTTGATGGAAAACCGGCAGATAAAGAGGGGCTGAAGCTTGCGCGCAGCCTTGTTGCTTCAATGACCACTACGATGGACAAGATCGATCTGACAGACAGGTATCACGATGCCCTCAGGGCGATGATCGAGGCCAAGATTGCAGGCAGGGAGGTCATCACCGTGGAAGCGGAGGAGAAGCCGGCCGTGGACATCATGACAGCCCTGAAACGGAGCATAGAGCAGGCGAAATTGCAGAAGAAGCCGATGGAAAAGGCAACGGGCAGAAAAAAAGAGGCTGTCTCAAAGGAAGAAAAGGCGAAATCAAGGGCGGCGGGATAGTTCCGGCTCGGCCGGGTTAAGGTAAAATAGAGCATGGGTGAAATCGTTCCATTCCCTCCAAAAAAACCGCAGAAGTTCGGTTTTCAGCGGGCCAGAAGGCGCAGGAAGGAAAACCCCGACCAGTTGAGCCTGTTCGCTGAAAAATCGGCTGAGGTACTGCGTCTTCCGACAAACATTGGCCGTTTTGAAGAGGCAGTTCTGCTGGACGAGAGAGATGACGGCCGGGCTGAAGATCTGTACCAGAAAGCGATCCTGGAAGGTGACCAGATAGCGGATGCCTACTGCAATCTGGGCATCATCGAGTTTAAGGGGGGCAGGATGGCCAAGGCCTTCGACTGTTTCACAAGGTCACTGGAGCACAATCCGAGACATTTCGAATCGCATTACAATCTGGCGAATCTCTATTTCGACGGAGAGAACCTGCCCCTGGCCAGGATGCATTATGAGTTGGCCTCAGAAATCGAAGGCGAATTTCCAAACCTGTTTTTTAATATGGGCCTCGTCCTTGCCATGCTGGATGAAAAGGAGAAGGCCCTCGATGCTTTCGTCAAATACCGGCAGCTTGCCCCTCAGGGAGAGCGAGGGGCGGACGATTTGATCAGCGGACTAAGGAAGTCCCTGGCCGTCCCGGAGCAGGATATCCTAAAGCATGACGATATAGATCCCCGTTGCAAAGAGCACAACGGCTGAGACGAGTATAAGGACCTGCGTGGTCCCCCGCAGTTTCTCGCCGTGGATATATTCGAGCACAAGCCCCCAAAGCCCGTTGAAGCCGTGGAAGATGGCAGTCGAGAGGAATACGATGTCGAAGGCCTTCCACCAGGGGCTCGACAGTCTTTGGATTACAATATCGTAGGTTATCTTTTCCGGCCCGGTGAAATGCATGAAAAAGAAATGGAAAAGCACTCCTGCCAGGAGAAATGCCCCCGTCACCCTCTGAAACAGCCATCCGGCCGCGTATTTCACCTGATGCCCCCGACGATAAACACGCCGCCAAGTACAGTAATTGCGGCCCCGATCGCAAAAGCCGACCAGAAGACCCTTTTGTGAAGGCCGGTCGGCATTCCAAGATCGAGCAGGGTGAGCCTCAAGCCGTTGAAGGCATGGGCGATCACAAGGGCGAGGAGGCCGGCTTCACTGAGTTTCACCAGGGGGCTCTGCATCACCTTCATGATAGAGGCGTACCTCGCGGGATCTTTGAGGTGGGCCAGGACATAGAGATGGAGAAAGATGTAGAGAGCAAGCACAATGCCTGTCAACCTGTGGGTCAGCCACGCAAAGGAGCCTGTCCGGAGTTTGTACCTCATTATCCCCCACTCCCTGTCATGCCCTTCGGATCGAGCAGCCTGTCCAGCTCCTCCGGAGAAAGGTCCGTCATCCCGGCGGCCACATCCCTGATTCTTCTTCCTTCGGCATAGGCCTTCTTCGCGATCTCAGCCGCTTTGTCATATCCGACCAAGGGGACAAGCGATGTCACGAGGATCGGATTTCGTTCAACGGCGCCGGCGACTCTATCTTTGTTGACGGTAAAGCCGGATACCGCCTTATCGGCGAGAAGACGGGATGCGTTCCCGAGGAGCATAATCGACTGCAGCAGGTTATGGGCTATAAGGGGAAGCATTACGTTCAACTCGAAGTTCCCTCCGGCGTTGCCGATGGTTACCGCGACATCGTTGGCCAGAACCTGGATGCAGGCCATTATCACAGCCTCGCAGATCACGGGGTTTATCTTGCCCGGCATGATGCTCGATCCCGGCTGAAGTGCCGGCAGGCTGATCTCGCCGAGGCCGGCATAAGGTCCGCTGTTCATCAGCCTCAGGTCGTTGGAAATCTTCATGAGTGCCGATGCGGCGGACTTCAGGTGGCCGCTCAATTCAGCGGCCGTGTCCATGGACGCCTGCGCGGCGAAATGGTTCCCGGCTTCGGTAAAAAGAATCCCTGTTTTCTCCGAGAGCCTGGAAGCGACCCTTCTGCCGAATTCGGCATGGGTGTTCACCCCCGTTCCAACGGCGGTACCCCCGAGTGCCAGAACGGCAAGTCTCGGAAGACATGACCCGACGCGTTCGGCGCCCTGTTTTACCTGGGCCGCCCAGCCGCCTATTTCCTGGCCGAGGCTCACCGGAAGGGCGTCCATCAGATGAGTCCTTCCTGTCTTGATAACACCGGGAAATTCCCCGGCCCTCTTAAGAAGAGCGGACTCAAGATGCGCCAGAGCAGGCAGGAGGAACTCCCTCACCTGGACATATGCGCTTATATGGATCGCCGAAGGGATGACGTCATTCGACGACTGTCCCTTGTTCACATCGTCGTTGGGATGGATACGAGCAGGCGAATGCAGTTCGTCGAGCAGCTGCATCGCGCGCCTTGCTATGACCTCGTTGGCGTTCATGTTGGTCGACGTGCCGGACCCCGTCTGGAATATATCTACAGGGAAGTGGCCGTCCCAGATGCCTGCCGATACCTCTTCGGCGGCCCGGCGTATGGCCGGGGCCTTCCGGTCTCCGATGAGGCCGAGTTCCGCATTGACCTCGGCGGCAGCCGCTTTGATCAGACCGAGGGCGCTGATGAATTCCCGGGGGAAACGGAATCCGCTCACCGGGAAATTCTCGACAGCCCGCTGCGTCTGCGGACCGTAAAGCATCTCCGAAGGGACCTTCACCTCGCCGAGTGAATCACGCTCTGTCCGGTAATCCATAGGGTCCTCCTCCGTAAAAAAACGGCCTCACGATTTGAGCTTCTTCCTTATCGCAAGCCGCTTCATCTTCGATATGTGGCCGGTCACATCTATCTCCTTGGGACAGACGTCGACACAGTTATATATGGAGTGGCATCTCCAGATGCCCTGCTCTCCGGTGATACTCTTCAGCCGTTCCACCGTCGCGGTGTCCCGCGAATCCAATATGAACCTCGCCGCCTTCAGTATCCCGGCCGGGCCGAGATAGTCCTTATCGGCCCAATACACGGGGCAGGAGGAAGTGCAGCACCCGCAGAGGATGCAGGTTATGGACTGGAGTATCCTGTGCTGGTCCTCGGCGCTCTGGAGCCTCTCCCTCTCCGGGGGCGGTTCATCGTTGATAAGATAGGGTATTACCTGCTCATTTTTCCCGAAAAAGCCGTCCATGTCCACAACAAGGTCCTTGATCACCCGGAATGCGGGCAGCGGTTCGACCACTATACTGTCCGGCATGTCTTTCACGAGGGTCTGGCAGGCGAGACGGTTCTTGCCGTTGATCTTCATGGCGCAGGAACCGCAGATGCCGTGGGCACAGGACCTCCGGAAGGTGAGGCTGCCGTCAAGATCGTCCTTTATCCTGGTCAGGCCGTCGAGGAGCCTCTCGACCGGCTCCAT
>JBJKOV010000028.1:0-2833 GCA_046707105.1 Thermodesulfovibrionales bacterium | reverse complement strand
TGTGAATGAGAGAAGCTATGCGGGGAAGGTTGCTTTTATATAGCAAAAAATTAAAAAATAGAATATCAGTCAGTTAGGATGGGAGATTCCAACTTCATGATCCCCCCGTCCCTTATCCAGAGGAGGTCAGGATGTCAAAGCTAATAGCCTCGGCGGCTATACGTGGTTCCCACAATCTTGTAAAACGGGCAGAGGAGATGCTTGATAAGGCGATTGCCGCGCATGGTGAGAGTTACGCCTTTGAATTTCCTGACACTGCTTTCTATCTCCCGATGATTTATGCGATGACGGGCTTCCCGGTCAAGACCATCGGGGATATGAAGACGGCGCTCGAAAGCGCGAAGGTCTATATTCATCCCGAACCGGCGGCAGAACTCTGGAAGCCCTATCTAGGCGAGGCGCTGGATTCTGGTATGCTCACGCTCTTTGCTGAAGAGATCATATTGGCGCTCAGATACATCGAAGGCCTCGAACCGTGCAAGGACCCGGATACCGGTTATGTCTATAACGGCTTTATTACGGACACCATTCAGCGTAACCTGGGTATCCAGCTTGTTGACGGGACGATGCCCGGGTTTGCAGCCATCATCGGAGCGGCCCCTGACGAAGACATCGCCGTGAAGATCGTCAGGGAACTGCAGGAGAAGAATATTCTGACGTTCCTCTCCGGGCACAGCAACGGAAACAGCGTGACCAAACAGCTCCTGAACAAGGGCGTCGAACTGGGTTGGGAAACGAGGATTGTGCCCCTGGGGCCTGATACCGAGCACACATTGTACGCCCTTGACTGGGCGATCAGGGCGTCCCTGATATTCGGAAACAAGAAGCCGGGCGATTATAAGGAACACCTCAAGTACCAGAAGGACAGGGTCTTCGCCTTTGCCCTCGCGCTCGGGGACCTCGACGATATCAAATGGTCTACCGGTGCCGGAGCGATCAACATGGGCTTCCCGGCCGTATGCGATACGGACGTGCCTGTCATACATCCGACGGGTGTCTGTATTTATGAGGAGGTCGACAAGGAGTTCGATCACAACAACATCGTTCAGAAGGCGATAGAGGTCAGGGGCCTTAAGATCGTCGTCGAGAGACCTCCCATCCCCGTTGCCTACGGACCGGCCTTCGAAGGCGAACGGATCAGAAAAGAGGATATGTTTATCGAGTTTGGCGGACAAAGGACCCCGGCCTTTGAATGGGTAAGGACCAGGGAACTCGATGAGATAGAGGACAATAAGGTCGTGATCGTCGGCGAGAACTGGCAGGAAAGGTTCGAGCAGGGCGGCAAGATGCCCCTCGGGATTGTGATCGACGTGGCCGGAAGAAAGATGCAGAAGGACTTCGAGTCGGTCATCGAGAGGAAGATACACCATAACCTCAACGAGGCCCAGGGATTGTGGCACATGGGACAGCGTGACATAAACTGGGTGAGGATAAGCAATAATGCCAAGAAAGACGGCCTCAATCTGGAGCACATCGGCATTATCCAGGCTACGATGACTCACGCGAGGTTCAAGTCCATTGTCGATAAGGTCCAGGTCACCCTTTACGTTGATGAAAAGGACGTGCTCGCCCTCCAGGAAGAGGCGAGGGCGGCGTACCGCGAGCGTGACCAGAGGCTGGGCAGCATGACAGATGAGTCGGTCGATACCTTTTACTCATGCCTGCTTTGCCAGTCTTTTGCTCCGAGCCATACCTGCGTGATTACCCCTGAAAGGCTTGGTCTGTGCGGTGCTTACAACTGGCTCGACGGTAAGGCCGCGTACGAGATAGACCCTACCGGAGGAAACCAGCCTATCACAAAGGGCGAGGTTCTCGACTCTGTGAAGGGCAGATGGAGCGGAGTGGACGAATACCTCACACAGGCTTCGGGCGGCGCCATCGAAACGCTGAACGCTTACACGATCATGGACAATCCGATGACCTCGTGCGGGTGCTTCGAATGTATCATCGCAATTGTGCCGGAGGCAAACGGCGTGATGATTGTTCAGCGCGGCCACACGGGGATGACGCCCGCGGGGATGAAGTTCTCGACCCTTGCGGGCAGCGTAGGCGGCGGCATGCAGACCCCGGGGTTCATGGGTATCGGGAGGAACTTCATCACCAGCAAGAAATTCCTTTACGCCGACGGAGGGCTGAAGAGGATCGTCTGGATGACAAAGAATCTCAAGGAAAGTCTGAAGGACGCCTTCAACCAGAGGGCTGCCGAGGAGGGAGCACCCGACCTTCTCGATAAGATCGCCGATGAATCGGTTGCGGAAGATTCTGAAAAATTACTTGAGTTTCTGACGAGCGTGGGACATCCGGCGCTCGAAATGGACCCGATGTTCTAAAGATGAAGAAGTTAGTGTGTAACGAGTATAAATTGTATGATTCGCTGAAAAGTCTGTCATTCCCGCAATCCCGAAAACCTTCGGGAGTCGGGAATCCTTCTGTAAACCCATCGGAAAGATTCCGGACAAGCCGGAATGACGGGCAAACGACATAATTGCAGTAAGGAGGATATATGTCAGAGAACATAAAAAGCGCGAACAAGTCGGCTGAAAAGATCATCGAGTGGGGTGAGTCCCGTAAAATCGAGACCTGTTTTGACAGGGCGCAGAAGCTGAAACCCTGCCCCATCGGTGCGACCGGCGCATGCTGCAAGGTCTGTCATATGGGTCCCTGCAGACTTGTTGGAAAGAACGCGGAGGAAGAAGCGAGGGGCGTTTGCGGAGCAACGCTGCCTACGGTGGCCGCCAGAAATTTCCTGAGGATGATCGCTGCCGGAACGGCCGCCCACTCGGACCACGCCAGGGGTATGGCTTTCACTCTCCTTTCGGTTGCCAACGGCGAG
>JBJKOV010000027.1:0-8214 GCA_046707105.1 Thermodesulfovibrionales bacterium | reverse complement strand
ATCGTAGATGTCGATCTTGGCTTCCCTGATGAGATGCAAAAGCAGATCGAGGGGACCCTCGAAAACCGGGAGTTTTATTTCGTAGAGTTCTTCCATATATCCTGGTTTCCCGTATTCTAACAGATATAGGGGCATAGAGCATAGAGCATAGAGCAACTGCAGGCCGGCGAGTCCCAAGCGGATCTCCGCGGCCAGTAACTCCGGCCGCTCAAACCGAAAAATGCAAATGGAAAATGCAATCCCTTGGGGAGCAGAGCAGGCTTCAATTGTTCGCAGGTCTGTTGCGCTACGCCCTATGCGCTGTGCTTTCTTTTCTTGTGCTTGTCAGCTCGTTCAGATACTCGTGAATCGCCCGGGCAGCCCTCCTGCCGGCCCCCATGGCCGAGATGACCGTCGCAGATCCTGTCACAATGTCGCCGCCTGCGTAGACACCCTTCCTGCTGGTGCCCCCCGTCGCCTCATCCGCAGCAATATAACCACCCTCAGTAAGCACAAGGTCACTCGTGCTCCGGGGTACAAGGGGATTCGCCCGGGTCCCTACCGCGACAATCACAACATCGACAGAGATCCTGAACTCTGATCCCCTCTTTGCGGCAGGGCGCCTCCGGCCGGATTCATCCGGTTCGCCGAGGTCCATCCGGATGCACTCCAGTCCTTTCACCCAGCCGTTTTCTCCGATAATCCTGACAGGACTGGTCAGCAGCTCGAACCTCACGCCTTCCTCGGCGGCATGGTGGACTTCTTCCCTTCTGGCCGGCATTTCAGCCTTCGAACGGCGGTAGACGATCATCGCCTCCTCGGCCCCCAGGCGAAGAGCGGTCCTGACAGAATCCATAGCCACATTGCCCCCCCCTATTACAGCGACCCTTTTTCCCCTGATTACAGGGGTATCATGCCCGGGGAAATCATATGCCTTCATCAGGTTCGTCCTCGTCAGGAATTCGTTGGAGGAGTAAACACCGTTGAGGTTTTCCCCCTCGATATTCATGAACCTCGGAAGACCTGCGCCGGTCGCTATATAACAGACATCATATTCCTGCATGAGCTCTCCGACTGTCATGAGTTTACCGATTACGGCGTTCTTGACGATCTCAACCCCCATCTTCTTTAAGAGCTCTATTTCGCATGTCACGATCTGCTTCGGAAGTCTGAATTCAGGGATGCCGTAAAAAAGAACGCCTCCGGCCTCGTGCAGGGCCTCATAAATGACCACTTTATGCCCGAGTCTGGCAAGATCATATGCACAGGTAAGACCTGAAGGTCCGCTTCCCACTACGGCCACTTTCCTGCCCGACGGCGGGGGCACCGACGGGACATTCACAGAGCACTGTTTCCTCTCCCGGTCTGCCGCAAACCTCTCAAGCCTGCCTATGGCCACGGGCTCATACTTTTTCCCCAGGATGCAGAACTTCTCACACTGCTCCTCCTGGGGGCATACGCGGCCGCAGACGGCGGGCAATACGTTTTTCTCCCTGACAAGAGCTATTGCACCTTCAAAATCTCCCTCCCTCAGAAACTTGATAAAGTCCGGGATAGGCACATTCACGGGGCAGCCCTTTATACAGCCTGGGTCCTTGCATTGCAGGCACCTGCCCGCCTCCTTTAACGCCAGTTCAGGCGTATAACCCAGGGAAACCTCATCGAAGTTGCTGCGCCTCTTAAGAGGTTCCTGCTCGGGCGCCGGTGTCCTGGTCGGAACAATCCCCCGCTTTTTATTTCTTTCTTTCATCGCCGATATCCGCTTTCACCCCGGGAAGTGTAAATCACAGCTCTTACCCCCGGTGATTTTCCCCTCCGGTTTTACTCGCAAATGATATTCTCGTGAGCCCGCTGCCAGTCCGCGAAGGACCTCTTTTCTTCCTTCGCGTAGGTCTTCTGCCGGTCCATCAACAAATCCCAGTCGACAAGGTGGCCGTCGAAATCCGGTCCGTCGGTGCAGGCGAACCTGGTCTCCCCGCCCACCGATACCCGGCAGCCTCCGCACATCCCCGTCCCGTCGACCATGATGGGGTTCAGACTCACGACGGTTCTTACACTAAAAGGTTCCGTAGTTTTGCAGACGAATTTCATCATGATGGCAGGTCCGACGGCCATCACCAGCCCTGCTCCGCGCTCCTCAAGCTCGATCTGCAATGCCTCCGTTACGACGCCCTTCATCCCCCTGCTTCCGTCGTCAGTCGTTATGACCAGTCTGTCGCTCACCCGCTGCATCTCTTCTTCGTAAATAAGCAGGCCCGAGTTCCGTGCGCCCATAATGGCCACCACTTCATTTCCCGCCCCCTTAAAAGACCGCGCAATAGGGTAGAGAGGAGCGACTCCGAAGCCGCCGCCGACCAGAATCACCCTG
This sequence comes from Thermodesulfovibrionales bacterium, assembly GCA_046707105.1. GTDB lineage: Bacteria > Nitrospirota > Thermodesulfovibrionia > Thermodesulfovibrionales > UBA6898 > JARRRD01. The sequence continues at coordinate 5,867 of JBJKOV010000027.1, read as the reverse complement.
CCGACTTTTTCGATATGGGTCGGTTCCCCAAGCGGACCGCAGAGATCGAGTATCTCATCCCCCGCCTTCATCAGAGACATCTCATGAGTGGTCTTGCCGACGGCCATCACGATAAGACTTATGGTGCCTTCCTCAGGATCAATGTCCGCGAGGGAGAGAGGTATCCTCTCCCCTTTGCTGTTTAAGCGTACAATTACAAACTGACCGGGTCTTGCTTTCTTCGATATCAACGGGGCATCAATCCTGTAATAGAAGACATCGGGCTTCCTGATCATTCTCTTCTCTATTATCCTGGCCATTGTTTATTCTAACAAAGGTCCCGGGCGTTTTACCAAGGCGCCGCACACGCCAAGATTGTTGAGTAGAACCTATCTCAAAATTGAAATATTATGATATCCGCTTCTTGTGTCATTCCGGCTTGTCCGGAATCTTTCTTTGTTTTCAGAAGGATTCCCGACGCGCTTGGCTTGCGAGAATGACAGCCTTGAACTGATAACCGATTTTGAGATAGGTTCTAGTCAATAAGTTGAGCAGTTGAGTCGTCGGGTAGTCAAGGAGTTGACCGGGGTGATTTATGTCATTCCGCACTCAACAACTTACCCACTCAACTACTCAACGTTTTTACATCTCGATTTAGCGACTCAACCATACTTAACCGTATGAACTCATAATGGTCACTTTTGACAGTGGGAAGACTTTGTTTTAGAATAACATCATGTTAAAACAGGCACTGAAACTTCTCTTGCCGTTCTTTGTTGCAGGACTCCTCTTTTCGGCCTGTGACAGGAAGAAAACCGAAAACTACGGCGCGACTATTGTGCACATGCCCGACAGGGCGCGGGACGCCGCCGGACAGGCCGACCTTGAAGCGCTCAAAAGCTCTGTTCAGGCTTATCGTGCTGCAAACGGCGAGTATCCAAAGGACCTCAAAGATGCCTCAGCCCTGCTGGGCTCACCCGTCGACCTGGGAAAATACAATTACGACCCCGCAACAGGAGCGGTGAGCATGAAAAAAGCTGATTGAAATATCAGCAACAGGCAAAAAAAGCTAAAGACTGGCAGGCTGGCAAGCTTTCAAGCCTGCAAGCTGGTAAGCCTCTTGAGGGCGGGGAAAACTCATGAAGATATCGGCGGGACTCTTGAAGGGAAGAAAGATAGGCTCGCGGAAGATGTTTGCGAAGAGGGAGGGAGATGAGGGTTTCAGGCCCACGTCATCCAAGGTCAGGGAGGCCATTTTCGATATTCTCAGACATGACATTCAGGATGCAGCCTTCCTGGATCTTTATGCAGGGAGCGGCACGGTGGGCTTCGAGGCGCTTTCCAGAGGCGCCGCCCGGTGCTGCTTCGTGGAGCGTGACCAGCGCCGCTTCAAAGAGCTTGTTTCTTCCGTCAAACAAATGGGACTGGATGACAGGGCCGTTGCCTTCCGGGAAGAAGCATCGGATTTTCTCGGAAGGGTGTCGAAATCAGGCATGACCTTCGGTATAATCTTCGCCGATCCCCCCTATTGGTCCGAAGAGATAAGCGGGATATTTCACGTGATTGACGAGGGACCGGTACTTCTGGAGAACGGCATCCTGATGATAGAACACCCGTCGAAAAAAGTTCTCGTGGAGACCGGCGGGTCCCTCAGGCTCGTCAGGAATTACAAATATGGAGACACCATGCTCACATTGTTCAGGAAGGTCCCATGAAGAAAACAACAGCCATCTACCCGGGCACCTTCGACCCCTTTACCAACGGTCATCTCGACCTCGTGGAAAGAAGCATCAGGATCTTCGACGAAGTGATCGTAGCAATAGCGCCGAGTCTGAAGAAAACGCCGCTCTTTACCGTCAAAGAGCGCCTCGCCCTTACAAGGAAATGTCTCAGGGATTATGAGCGGGTGCATGTCGAGGTCTTCGACGGCCTGCTCGTGAAATACGTCGAGGCCCGGAACGGCATTGCCATAATAAGGGGACTGCGGGCTGTTTCCGACTTCGAATATGAGCTTCAGATGGCCCTTATGAACAGGCGCCTGAGCCAAAAGATCGAGACCGTCTTCATGATGCCCAACGAGGAGTATTCGTTCCTTACCGCCACGATAGTCAAAGAGATCGCCTCGCTGGGCGGTCCGGTGACGAAACTCGTCTCCCCGCTGGTCGAAAAGGAACTCAGGAAGAAATTTAAAAAGACAGTGAATTGTGAATAGTAAATAGTGAAAACCCCTATGCCCTTTGCTCTATGCCCGCCTTTTTAAAGACCGTAAGTAGTAAGTAGTTAGCAGTGAATAGTGAATAGAACCTATCTCAAAATTGATTTTTTGCCATTATCTGGTTTAGCCGCGTCATTCCCGCGTAGGCGGGAATCCATGTTTTCGAAGGGTTAAGAGTGGACCCCCGCCTCCGCGAGGGTGACGAATTTTACCAAAAGGTTGATCTGAGGTAGGTTCTAGTAAAAAGTAAGCAGTAAATAGTGAATGGTGGCCAGGCTTTCAAGCCGGCAAGCTGGCAGGCTAACAAGCTCCCAAGCCACTAAGGCGGGCAATAGGCTGTCACTATTCACTATTCACGGTCTTTAAAAAAGCAGGCATAGGGCATAGGGGTTTTCACTATTCACTATTTACTGTCTTTACCCCCAGTCTGACTGCTTCCGGCTTGCCGTGGCTGCTCATGCTGTCGTGCCCTGGTTCGCCGTCCGACAGTATGCCGATGCAGTTTTCATCCTGGGCGAATGCCTGGCATGCTGTGCCGCACATGAAATTGTCCTTGCCCTTACTGTCCATCAGGATTCCGATTCCCCCGCGCGTCGCAGCCCCCTGGGAAAGTATGCCTCCGACGTAGCGGTCGTCGCCTTGTTCGTCGCCGAGATACCCGACGCCGAAATCGTGGCCCATTCCCTGCGATACGCCGAAGGAAGAATAATAAAAATCATTGCCCCCCCGGTCGATCAGGATGCCGACAGACGAGTGGATACCGGCGCCCTGTGCATAACGTCCGGCGATATAGCGGTCGTTTCCCGACATGTCGTCCAGAATGCCCGTCCCGTAATAATATGATGCCCCCTGTCCAAAATAATCGGCATTATATATATCGTCGCCCGCCTTGTCGATAAGTATGCCCATCCCGCCCGACACGCCGCACTTTTCTCCTTCCGGTCTTATCCCCCACCCGAAACCCTGCCCCATGCTCACCGTAGACCTTAAGGGATCCCGGAAATCGGGATCGAGTCCTCCAAGTTGATAATAATCATTTCCTTTTTCGTCCATAAGCATGCCGAGTCCCTTGAAGAGCCCCAGACCCTGTCCATTCCCGGAGCAGAGATAGCGGGTGTCGCCGTCGCCGTTCCAGAGCAGACCCATCCCCATCTCTCCCACCCCCTGCGAGTATGTCCGGGCCTTGAATACCGCCCTGCCTCCGCCGTGATATAAGATCCCCATGCCGAAAAAACCGGCGCCCTGACCGCCGTCAAGGGCGTCAAAGACATCATCACCCCCAAGGTCAAACAGGAAGCCCCCGCCAAGAAGCCCCGCGCCCTGTGAAAAATTTTCCTTCGTCAGATAGAGATCGTTGCCGCCCCAGTCTATAACTATCGCCACAGGCAGTCCGGGCCGCGTACCGCCGGCGTTGTTCAGATATATGTCATCGCCTCCCAGGTCTAAAATCAGGGCCGCGTCCTTCTTATAAACGTTGCGGCCCGGGCCGCCTACTATCACTTTTCCCACGGGGGTGTCCGCCTCAAACAATATCGGCCCCTTATTCTGCCCGAACCGCGCTGTCACGTCCCTCTTCAGGAGAGCCAGGTTCTCCCGCGAAAAAAAAGGCAGGAGCGGACTGAAACAATCGAGAAGGTCCCTGACGTTAATTCCGGCCGACACCTTTACAATATCGTTCCAGCGGCTGTCATCCCACGGATTCAACGCCTTTTCCCTGAGCAGTTTCCTCTCCTCCGGCGTCAGGCGGTCAAAAAGCCTTGCGAGCCGCTCTTTTACAGTCTCCATGGCCTTTATTAATCCCGGAAAGCTGATGTCTTCATTGACCACCGGGGTCAGACCGGCATCGAGGAGCCCCGCCGCCCTCTGCGCGACTAAATCCATACGCATGTCCCTGCCATGTGCCGCGCCAATCATCCCGTCCGTCAACTTACGGGCAGCCTCTCCCGCTTCCAGCGGATGGCGGATCATATAAGTGAATTCTGTCAACTGAAAAGGATTATACCGACCGTCGCTGAACCAGGCCGCGTTATGGACCTCGTTTGATGCCTGACGAAGCCCAGACAATATATCATAGAAGGCCGGAAGAGACTTTTGTTCCCTCAGCGCCCTTTCGAGTGCAGAGGGCGGCCGGCCGGCGCATCGGGACGATTCGGGCGCCGCCGCCTCGGCCTGCTCATGGAGCGGCCTATCCATAAGTCTCGCTGAGACTTCACTTCTAAGACCGCCGCGCAGGATCTCCAGATGAGCCACCGACCCGACCTTTTCCCGGGCTATCATGTCTCTGAAAGAGCCTCCGGCATCACCCTTTTCGCGGCATACGGGAGAACCGTTGACTGAGAGAATGATGTCACCCTTCTTCAATCCGGCATCCGCCGCAGGCGTGCCGGACATCACGCTCTCCACCTCGATGAAGGTGGAGCTTTTTTTACAGAGGGAGGACTTTCCACCTATGTCCTTCGGTCCGTATGTAACGCCCAGAAAAGGTTTTGGAGAACGGGTTCCATCGGGTGCGGAGGCGACATGCAGGGAACTGCAGTAGGACGATTCGGCAGGGGATTGCTGCTTGAGGAACATTCCGTTGCAGGAGGAAACAATTGCGGCGCAGAGCAGCAGGACGACGGGGCGGAGGACGTAAAGGAAGCGCATGTCTGCCCGTCCCCTCAGGAGACTTCGGAACGGGTCTTCTTTTCGATCTGATCCATTCGTGTCTTCAAGATCCCCATCTCCTGGGCGAGACGCCTGTTCTTCTCGCTGAGTGAGGATACGATCGTCGAGAAATGGAGAAGAAGGACGATGAGGAAGGTAATTGCCAGCAGGAACAAAAACGAAGGCGGATAATAGATGCCCAATTTCAGTGAGATGTAATCTAAAAGCTTTCTCCAGACGGAAAATATTATCAATACGAGCGAGGTCGTCAGCCATATCAGGCTGTACCGTTCCTTCAAGTGGTTTCGACGGATAAGCTCGATGACGACGACAAAAATAAATATGCTGACACTGATCGATATCAACTGCACAAGTCCGAGCATCTCACCCTACCTCACTTTCTTCTTTATTGACGAAGAACTATTAACCACAGAGACACAAAGACCGCCGAGATTTATCCGCATCCGGCGGATTCACTGAATTTTGTTTTCCGGTGAGAGGCCGGAAAACAAAAAGCCCCACTCATGGTACCTTACATATTTCTGCCCTCTCAGTAGAAATATGTAATTAGAGTCTGTTTATAAACTGCATGTTTCGCCGAAAGTGCTGTCATTCCCGCAAGTGAAACGCGTCGGGAATCCTTCTGAGAAGCTACCTGAAAGATTCCCCGTGAAGGTCGGGACAGGCCGGACAAGCCGGAATGACAGGCAAAAAACATAAACAGCTATTTTATAAACACACTCTAATTATTCTTCTCGGCGACCTTTGCGTCTCCGTGGTTAATCACTCTTTTCAGAAAGGTGCGGTTATTCTATCTTCTTGATCAGGTCTACGAAAATAGCCAGGAGAACCTTCACCATGTAATATACCGCCCTGCCGACGGTTATCGACGATTTGCCGGCCGCCCTGGGCTGAATCTCGGCAGGGACCTCCTCGATCTTCAACCCCTTCTTATGGGCGAGTATCAGGGCCTCGACCTCCGGATAGTCTTCAGGATACAGCGAGGAAAAAAACTCCAACGCCCTCC
>JBJKOV010000026.1:0-10816 GCA_046707105.1 Thermodesulfovibrionales bacterium | reverse complement strand
CTGGTACCCGGCCTGATAGCGGTAATCATGACTCTCATCGGCGCCCTTCTCACCGCCCTGGTCATGGCCCGGGAATGGGAGCGTGGGACAATGGAGGCGCTTATGGTCACTCCCGTCACCATGAGGGAGATCCTCCTGGGAAAACTGATCCCCTATTTCCTCCTGGGGATGGGAGGCATGGCCCTCTCCGTAATCATGGCGGTCTGGCAATTCGGCGTTCCGCTCAGGGGTTCCCTGCCCGTCCTCTTCATCTCCTCATCCCTCTTCCTTCTGGTTGCTCTGGGCATGGGTCTTCTCATCTCGACGCTGGCGAAGAACCAGTTCGTGGCCGGGCAGGTTGCCATCATCGTCACATTTCTCCCGGCGTTCATACTCTCGGGTTTCATCTTTGACATCGGCAGCATGCCGCCGCCGATCCAGGTATTTACGCATGTCATCGCCGCCCGCTACTTTGTATCGATCCTCCAGACCGTATTTCTGGCGGGCAATGTGTGGCAGGTGGTCCTGCCGAACGCACTCGCACTTATCCTGATGGCGGCGCTCTTCTTCGGTATAATCCGGCGGAAATCCCGCAAAAGGCTGGAATAGGGGAAGCGTGGCCAAGAGAATATTCGCACTCATGATCAAGGAATTCCTGAGCCTCCTCAAGGACAAGAAGAGCCGTGTTGTGGTAATTGTGCCTCCGCTTATTCAATTGATTGTCTTCGGCTACGCGGCGACCTTCGACCTTACACACGTCCCCTACGCGGTTTACGACGAAGACAGGGGTGCCGCGGCGCAGGAGCTGCTCGCAGGCTTCCGGGGCTCGGAAAATTTCCACGAGACGGCGGTAATCACCCATGAAGAGGAGATAAGACCTCTCATAGACCATAAGAAGGTCCTCCTGGTGCTGCATGTGAGTCCAACGTTCAGCCGTGACCTTCTGAGGGGCGGGACCGCTTCCCTTCAGGTCATTATCGACGGGAGGAATTCAAATACCGCGATGCTCGCACTCAATTATATAAACAGTATCGTACAGGGTTTCAACCAGGGGTGGGCGAAAGAGCACGGGCGGTCCGGTCCTCCTGCCCGGCTGGTGACGCGCGCCTGGTTCAATCCGAACCTTGAGAGCCGCTGGTTCATCGTGCCGGGCATTGTGGGCCTTCTGACCCTCGTCGTCACCATGCTCGTTACAGCCCTGTCCGTCGCAAGGGAAAGGGAGCAGGGGACCTTCGACCAACTGCTCGTGACGCCCTTCCGGCCGGTGGAGATTCTCATGGGCAAAGCCCTCCCGGGCTTCATCATAGGGACACTGGAGGCGACGGTCATTATACTGATGGCTGTTTTCTGGTTCAAAGTGCCGCTTCTCGGGAGTATTGTCACCCTTTACACCGGGGTCGCTCTCTTCCTGCTTTCCGCCATAGGAGTCGGGCTCATGATCTCGTCCCTGGCCGTGACTCAGCAACAGGGCCTGCTTGGTGCATTTCTCTTCCTGGTCCCCGCCATCATCCTTTCGGGCTTCACAACGCCGATCGCCAACATGCCGCAGGTGATACAGGATATTACGCTTATCAATCCAATGCGCTACTTTATGGTAGTCCTTCGTGGAGTGTTCCTCGAGGGCGCCCCTTTCCATCTCCTCGTCGGCCAGTTCTGGCCGATGGCCGCGATAGGCATCGTGAGTCTGGCCTCGGCCGGATGGCTCTTCCGCCACCGCATGTATTAGACTATCTTAAATGTACCTTCTCTTCGGAAGTCATTTCTCTGTGACCGGGAGTATCTGATGCGGCAGTCTCTTGAAAGGATAGGTGCGAACAAGGTTGTCCTCGCCCTGTCGGCGGCCAGGATGGGCGATGCCGTCGGCAACAGCATCCTTTTCGTCATCATTCCTCTTTATGTCGCCAAACTGCCGGCGCCCTGGTTTCCTCTCCCTGAAACGGTGCGCGCGGGCCTGCTCATATCTCTCTATGGTCTCGTGAACGCCCTGCTTCAGCCCTTTGCCGGCGCCCTCGTGGACCGCCTCAACAGGCGGAAGGTCTTTATCCAGGGCGGGCTGGTCCTCATGGGATGCAGCACCTTTGCATACGTTTTCGCGAGCCGCTTCACGGATATCCTTCTGCTGAGAATGCTTCAGGGCGTCGGCGTCGCACTCACCATTACGGCGTCGATGGCCATAATGGCGATCTCCACTGAAAAGAAGAACCGCGGCGGTGCGATGGGCGTATTCAGCACCTCACGAATGCTCGGTCTCACTGCGGGCCCTCTCCTGGGCGGATACCTTTACGACCATTTCGGCTTCAACGCTGCGTTTTACGCAGGCACCCTCTTCGTGGTCCTCGGGATCATTCTGGTGCAGGTCTGGATCAAGGAAGTGCGGGTACCGGCCGGTAACGCCCGGGAAAAGCAGGAATTCAGGGTCATTGACCGCAGACTTCTCACGCCCGGTATCATCGGCGCGGGTCTTGCCATCTTCATCATGGCGGCCGCCTTTTCCATGGTGACCCCGCTCGAAAAACAGTTCAACGTCCGTCTGAACGAGTCCGCCTTCGATTTCGCAATAGCGTTCAGCGCGGTAATGTTCAGCCGGCTCTTGTTCCAGATCCCGGTGGGGCGCCTGTCCGACCATCTTGGCCGCAAGCCCCTGATCATCGCGGGGTTGATCCTGATGGCTCCGGTCACAGCCCTCCTGGGAGAGGCCGCGACGACCCTTCAGCTCATAGGTTTACGCGCCATACAGGGGATCGGTTCCGCGGGGATCGTTGCGCCCGCCATGGCCCTTGCCGCGGACCTGTCAAAGTCCGGGGGAGAGGGACGTCAGATGAGTATCACAACCATGGGGTTCGGCCTCGGGATTTCCGTCGGCCCTCTGCTTGCCGGAGTACTTGCGGTCGTTTCATTCAGACTGCCCTTCATTATCGTGGCAATCATGCTGCTGCTCGGCGTCTGGATCGTCCATCGCTACGTTCCGGAAACGGTCGTCCGGCGCCAGGGCCGCTGAGTAACGCATAATACTATAACCCTGCCAAGTTCTGATGAAGCTGTGTCCATCCGTGTTGATCCGTGGCTAAATGCTTTCTAACGGACTTTTAAAATTAGACAACAAGAATTAGTGTGATAAAATCTAATTGCAAGTCTTGTTTTGATGTTTGGCAGGCATATCGCCTGTATACTTCCCTTTATGCGGCAAAGCTGGAGATGGAAAGAGAAACTGAAAAAACGCCCTTATCAAAGGTGCATCCAGGGGGAAGAAAGCCATCGATACTGATGGCGGACGATGATGAAGTGATCAGGGTCCTCGTCAGGAGCCTGATTGAGAAGGCCGGCTATTCGGTAATCGAGGCCGCCGACGGCCTGGAAGCTGTATGTAAATTCAAAGAGCACCTGGAAGATATAGATCTGCTCGTCTTTGATGTGCGAATGCCGGGGAAAGACGGCAAACAGGCCTACGACGAGATACGACAGATACGGCCGGATATAAAGGTGCTATTCATAAGCGGCTATGGGAATGATGTGCTCGGGAAATACGGCATCAGTAACGAAGAGTTTCCGGTCTTGTCAAAGCCTTTCATGCCCGGCGACCTCATATTGCGTGTAAAGGCCTGCCTGGGAAACGCCCCGAATTAGGCACGCGCTGCTCTCGATGCCGGTATTTATCTTTCTGCGGCCGGCATCGTGGATGGTTGGCTGGTCCCTCTTTCTATTGCGTCAATTTAGTGATAACATTTGAATCATCGAGATGTCGCGGGCCTCTCAGGCCTGACTCTCTCAGGATAATAACGGAGGTGGATCATGAAAAGAATTTCGTTGGGAGTATGGGTGATCGTACTTGTTCTGGCATTGGGTCTGACCGTCGCAGATGCGCAGATGCAGGCCCCCATGGGCGGAATTGGCGGCGGTATGCCCAGTGGCTGCGGAGGCATGATGGGCAAGAGCATGATGGGTCCCGGCATGATGGGAGGTTCCATGATGAGCAAAAGCGGCCGAATGACTGGCGGCTGCGGTTGCGGTATGATGGACAAAGGGAAGATGGGGCGTCATATGGGAATGCCGGGCGGGATGGGTAAGGCAGGCGGCTGCGGTATGATGGACAGAGGGAAGATGGGACATCATATGGGAATGCCGGGCGAGATGGGTATGACAGGTATGCATCACCGCATCTGGCGCCAGATCATGGCCCTCGACCTCGATCAGAAGCAAAAAGCCGGGATCAGAACAATCAAGACAGACCTCATGAAGGACATGATACGGAAAAAGGCTGACCTGCGTATCGCCATGCTGGAACTCGGTCAGCTCGTCCAGGCCGAAAAAGTCGATATGAAGGAAGTCGGAGCGAAGGTAAAGCAGATTGAAGGTCTGAGAGCGTCCATGCTCCTTGCCGGCATAGAAGCCGCGGAGACCGTTAAATCCAAGTTGACCGCTGAGCAGAAGAAAAAACTGGATGAGATGATGGAAGGCCCTGCGAGATGCTCCATGATGGGTGACAACATGATGAGCGGGAGCATGACCGATGAAGGCACAATGGAGGAGGGGACGACGGGCGAAGCACCGGCCTCCCCTTCGGAAGGCGATATGGAAGAAGCACCGGCCGGGCATAACTGACAATAACAGGCGGGCGGGAACGGCCAACCGCGTAATCGGCTTTTGCCGTTTCCCGCTACACATCCATCGTAATCGCTTGCAAAGGAGTATCGAAAGAGGAAGGCTTATGAAGAAGAACGTCGGAGGCTTCGACAAAACAATAAGATTAGTTATCGGGATCGTACTGGCGCTCGTCGGCTTTTTCGTGCATGTAAGCTCAGGGCTGAGAATAGGTGTCTTTGCCGTTTCAGCCATAGCCCTTGTCACCGCCTTTACCGGTTTTTGACCGCTCTGGGCGGTGCTCGGGATCAGCACCCACAAGGAAAGTTAAGGGCAAAACACAAAACAGCTGGCAAGCCTGAAAGCCTGCAAGCTTAAAAGCATCCCAAAAAAGCAGTGAAAAAGCCCCGGTATAGGTTTGACGGTGCCTGCCGGCGCGGCTTTAAAGGGAGAGCCCGAATTCGGCAAGTGCCCTGGCGGTCGCGGCATAATCGACATGATGGATGCCGTTGAGGCCGAGGGTGCGTGCGACTTCGACATAGAGGCCCCTGTCGTCGATGTACACTACGTTTTCAGGCGGAACCTGGGCCGCGTCTAGCGCGATCCGGTAGATATCCTCGTCGGGCTTCCGGAAATGGACAAAGCAGGATACGATAAAGAAATCGATAAATTCGGCCAGGCCGTGATCCCTTACGCGCCGTGAGGTCAACTCGCGCCCCTCATTGCTCACAGCCACAACCTTGACGCCGTATTTCTTTTTCAGTTCCCGGAAAAGGCCGATCATCCCGGGATAGGCCTCTGTCCTAAACATGAACTCCTTGAAATCTTCCTTTGAAAAGGATCTCTTCTCGTAGAAAACGACGCGGTCGAGGTAAGTGTCGAGGGTAAGCTTCCCTTCTTCGTACGTATCGAAGGTCAGGTTGTGTCTCTCGTTCAGCGCATCGATGTCAAAACCGAACAGGTTGGCGGCTCTCTTTCTTTTCTCATGGCCCCAGCCGTTTTCGAGCATGACGCCGCCGATATCCAGAAATAATGCCTTGACAGGTTCCCCGGTCATGCGTCCTCCTTGCTTCCGGCTATGGCGGCGTCCCATCCGCCACAGCACGGCCCCTATCCATGTCAAAAAGGGAGAACTTAAACAAAATCATCCGCGCCCTGCTGCGGGCTGTTTATCTTCCTGCCACTTATTTTTCAAGAAGGGTTGAGAACTGGTTGTGATGGTCTTCCTCCTGGGAAAGAATGCCCTCGAAGAGTCTCCTGGTAACAATGTCTCCTTCCTTGTCGGCGAGGGCCACTATCTCCTTATAAAGCCTGATCGCGCCTTCTTCCGCTTCCTTATCGATCCGGAGCATATTCTCGGCTGTTGTCCCGATTGTGATCGGGGTCGGCTTCGTCGTTACCTTGCCCCCCAGGTAATCGAGTCTCTCAGCTATCTCCTCCGCATGTTTCATCTCGACGATGGCGATCTGCTTGAAAATTCCTCCCACGGATTCGGCGTTGATGCCGCGTATCGTAACGTGCTGCCAGATATACTGAATGCTCACCTGCAGTTCCATTGCAATCGCTTCATTAAGTTTGTCCTGTAATTTCTTGCTCGCCATAGCACAACCTCCAACCGTCAAATAAGGGCCGGGAACCGGCCCCAACCGTCAAACCATGAGTTTTGTTTGCAGTTTAGTTAAAGTCTAGCCTGTTTTCAGGCAAAGTCAAGGAACCCGGCCGCCGGTATGCGGGTAAGAAAGGTGGAGGATTCGACGTCCGGGAAGGGCAGTATCACCCCTCCGCAGGCCGGTAATTCTTCTTCACTTCCAGCAATCCGACGATGCAGAGCGTTGCGAGACCGACGGTCAGGAACTGGGCCGGGCTTATGAGGGCAAAATGGAACCGTTCCCTCAGGAAGGGCATGTAGATCCCGGCAAGCAGAAAAATGAAGGCGGAAATTGCCCACGCATTGATGACCCCGTTACTGAAAAGGCCTATCGCGAAAACCGATTCCCTGTCGGAGCGCGAGATGAAGGCAAGGATGACGTGTCCGAAGATCCATGCCGCAAAGGCGAAAGTCTGGGTCTTTGCAAAACCGAAGTCCATATAGCGGGCGTAGAAATAGGCCGACATGACCGCGCAAAACAGGACGAGGCCGTTGAGGATGATTTTTCTCACGAGTCTGCCGGTAAAGACATCCTCCCGGGGATTTCGGGGCCGGCGGCGGTAGATGTCTGCTTCCTTGGGCTCGGCGACAAAGCCGGCCGATGCGGCGAGGTCCATGAACAGCTCCAGGACGATGATCTGGATCGGGCTGAAGGGCATCGCTATGCCGGCGATAACAGGCAGCAGAAAGATCATGATAAGCGCGGCCTTTACCGAAAGATAATAGGTTATCCCTTTTCTGAGATTGTCGAAAAATTTCCTTCCCTCGAAGATGCCCTGTATGATGGTAACGTAGTTGTCATCGGCCAGGACCGCATCTGCAGCGTCCTTGGCCACGTCCGTCCCCCTGATACCCATGGCAATGCCGATGTCGGCGCCCTTCAGCGCCAGGACATCGTTGACTCCGTCGCCGGTTACGGCCACTACCTCTCCGGTTTCCTGTAACGACCTGACTATGCGGTATTTGTGTGCCGGGGTCGTCCTCGAAAAAACGGAAACGACCTTGACCAGTTCCCGGAGTTCCACGTCTGTCGACTCATCGACCTCTTTTCCGGTCATGATCCTGTCGGCCTTTATGCCGACCTCCCCGGCTATGAAACCTGCCGTTCCGGAGTGGTCGCCCGTAACCATTATTGTCCTGATTCCGGCCGCGGCCACGGTCGCTATCGTCTCCTTAACGCCCTCCCGCGGAAAATCCTCGAAACCTATCAAACCTGCGAAAACCATTCCCTTTTCCAGTTCGGGAAAATCAAGACCTTCCTCTCCAGGCCTTAGCTCGCGGTGGGCGACCGCTATCACTCTCCGGCCTTTTCCCGCCTCTGCCCCAAGTTCATTTCTTATGTCGTCCGTTATGCCGCCGCAGGCTGCAAGGACTTCTTCCGGCGCACCGCTCAGGAACAACTCATACCTGCCCTCCCGTTTTCTTATTATCGCCTTCATGTTCCTGTTGCCGGCGTCAAGAGTCCTCTGGCGGAAGGCTTCGGAAGACGAAATATCCGCGCCCATCTTCAGAGCGGCGTTACTGATCTCCTTTTCCATCGGCGACAATATATATTCCGAGAGGGCTCCGGCGGCCTTCCCGATGATTTCCGTTTCCCGGCCGGCAGGAAAAAGGGAGGCGATTTTCATTTTCCCTTCCGTTATCGTCCCAGTCTTATCAGTGACGATCACCGTGGCATTCCCCATAGTCTCGGCCCCTTTCAGTCTTTTCACAAGGAACTTGTTCTTAGAGAGAGCGTAGGCGCCGAGTCCGAGTACCATGGTTATGATGATCGGCAACTCTTCCGGAATGGTGGCGAAGGCGAGTGAGAGACCGGTAAGTACCATCGTCTTTATGTCCTGCCCCCTGAAGATCCCCAGAACGGGGATCAGGACCGAGAAAAAAACCGCCACAAAAACCAGTTTGCCCGCCAGGGCCTTCATGGCAAGCTGCAGGGGCGTCCTCGGCGGTTTCACCTGCTTAAGAGTCCCGGCGATTTCGCCCAGTCTGGTCTTTTCCCCGGTAGCAAATACTCTTGCCTCGCCCTCCCCGGAAAGGACCACCGTGCCGGCATAAACCTTGCCGCCGGCCTTCTTATCCTGAGGAAAAGACTCCCCTGTCAGGGTGGATTCGTCCAGCTGCAGACCTATGCCTTTTTCTACCACCGCATCGGCCGCTACATCGCCGCCCGGGGTGAGGACCAGGATATCGTCGGGCACGACTTCGTCAGCGTCGATTTCGGTGACCTCGCCGTCCCTTAAAACCCTTACCCCGGAGGCAGCCATCTTTTCGAGGGACGCGATCGTTTTTTTTGCCCTGTACTCGTTGTTCACCTCGGCAAGTATCAGTAAAGCGATCACGGAAAAGATGGTAATGCTGTCGAGCAGTCTGCCCCAAAGGCTGTAAAAAAAACCGACCACAAACAACAGCAGGATCATCGGCTCGGTCACTTCGTGCCGGGCGATACCGAGAAAACTGACTCTTTCGGATTTATAAATCCGGTTGGGGCCGGCCTCGGAAAGTTTTCTGCCTGCCTCCTCCGAACTGAGCCCCCGTATCCGTTGCCTGCTCATGCGGTTATTATTCCTCCTGAGGGTGAAGCGGGATTTCTTACATCCGGTGTTTATGTATTACTTACCACAGATACGGTGCACTTTCAATACCGCGGTACCGCCAGGGCCTCTGCATTTTCGACAGTGAAGAACCCTGCGGCGGAGACCGCAGGGCGTCTATTATTTGAATGGTTATTTTTCATTGTCATTCCCGCAAGCATAGCGCGCCTGCCTGCCGGCAGGCAGGTCGGGAATCCTTCCGGAAAGATTCCGGACAAGCCGGAATGACAGAAATTTGGACCTGTGGCAGAGACCACAGGGTGTAATAATTATCAATTTTGAGATAGGTTCTGGTTAGATGAAAAAACTGTTGCCTTGCGGCTGTTGCCCTATGCTCTCTGCGCTATGCCGGAATGTTGAGGGCCGGAAGCCTTCTTTTTCTGTTGCCTATTGCCTATGGCCTATCGCCGAGTGATGACACCGGCTGATAGACGACTTGACCGGCGGCGGTTTTTGTGATAAAAAATGAACAGCAAGTAAACTTCTCAAGAATTTCCATTAATCGAGAACGACGCTGGGAGGCAGCCATGAAAAAAAAGATAGCGGTGCTGGTGAGGGACAGACAGGGAGAGGCCCTGAGAATGGCCGTCGGACTCACGCTTGAAGATGATGAAGTGAATGTATTTGTGATGGACGGCAAGCTTGCAGACGAGGAGGCGGTTACCCTCAACCTCGAAACGCTCAGGGAACTCGACATTAAGATGTATTCGAATATTCCGGAAAACGGCCTTGAGGCCATGAGTACCGAAGACATGGCGCGGGCACTTGTCAATTACGACAGCGTGATTCCGTATTAGCGCCGGCCGGGCGGGATTCAGGCGCGATAAAGGCCTTCCCTCCGGTCTTCGAATATGTCATTGAAGGGATTGATTTTTTTGTTTCCGGCCTCTTCAATATCTATATCCGCCTGTCCGGTTTCTTCCTCATCCGCGGGGGCGCGGTGGAGGATACGACCGGAGGGGGAAACTATTTCGCTTGATCCGATGAACCGCAAGGGTTCTTTGCCGCCCCGCTCCTCCAATCCTGTTCTGTTTGAGGTAACGGCAAAAACCCTGTTTTCGAGGCATCTTGTGACCATGGCGTCAGGACAGTATGGCAATACCAGGTTTGATGGATGTGCGATAAGCTGTGCGCCCTTCAGCGCCAATGTCCTGGCCGATTCCGGGAAGAGCCAGTCGAAGCATATCATGATCCCGATCCTGCCTACGGGCGTGTCCCAGACTTTGAAGCCCGTATCACCCGGTGTAAACCACAATTTCTCCTCGAAATACAGATGTGTTTTCCTGTAGACGCCTATGAATCCTTCGGGCCCTGTGAGAACGGCTGAATTATAGATATCATCGCCCTCCCTCTCGGCCAGCCCGGCGACGATATAAAAGGCCTTCTCCCGCGACAGGTCGGCGAGCGAACGAGTGGTGAAACCGGAGGGGACTTCTTCGGAGAACTTCTCAGCCTCTTCCCTTGAGACAAACTGATATCCGGTGTTAAAGAGTTCGGGCAGGACAACAAGGTCGGCGGTCAGCGGGGCAAGGGCCTGAACAGCCTTCCCTACATTTCCGCGTATGTCGCCGAACACGGGGCCGAATTGGAAAAAAGCGGCCTTCATTGTTGTCTAGAAGAGCCTTTCCCCTTTTCAAGGTCAGCCGCTTTTATGGCAATAAACCCATTCTCTGTCCTGCCTGCAAGAGCCCCGACGACGCGGTGTTCATCGGCGCGCTCGCTGCAGCTGATCAGGAAAGATGAGTGTAGCAGAACCGACCAGGGAAGGACTGTCTCAGCAGGGAGAAGTTCTGCAGGACCTTGAACCGCAGTTTCCCCCTGACACGGCAATACGGGGATGTACTGACAATCGGGCATCTGATATTATAACAGAACAAGGCGACGTTCCAGTGAGCGCGGAGCAGCCTGCCTGCCTGACGGCCTGAAGTCCGGGTCTCTCAAGGCCTTGCTGCCTGCCGCTCATCGCCCGCGCCCGTATATTTACAGAAGCGGAGAAAATGATAATAATAGTTATTGCGAC
>JBJKOV010000025.1:0-2105 GCA_046707105.1 Thermodesulfovibrionales bacterium | reverse complement strand
ATGGCGCCCCGCCCCACGGCGGAATCGCCCTCGGTCTCGACAGGCTGGCCATGATAATGGTCGGGGCCTCTTCGATCAGGGACGTGATAGCCTTCCCCAAGACCCAGAAGGCCTTCTGCATGATGTCAGGAGCGCCGTCGACTGTCGACCTCAGGCAGCTCAGGGAACTGCATATAAGATCGGATGTGATTGTGGAAGAGGAAGCAAAGGGCCCCGTCTGCGACGGGCTGTAGGTATTTACGCGAGGAATTTCTGGAAGGCGTCGAGCCCTCCGGCGGCAGCGATCCAAAAATCGTCTTCACGTCTGCCCGCTTCAGGGGATTATTGTGCAGATGAGACCCTCCCGGACGAAAGACAGAAACCCGGTCTTCTTTGGCCCGCAAGCATCAATTCAGGCACCATTTGCCTCACGCTCCTGCGCGAAGACCCTTTGACCTGTCATGTTCCAGCCTATTCAAAAGATCTGGCGGTGGAATATAAGGAGAGGAGAGTTCGCAATGAAAAAGGGCCATTCTGTATAATAGAGAAAGTCAGAAGAATAGTGACCGGGACAAAGGTCTCCGGAGAAACTGGAGAGAGATGATAAGAAACACCTTCTGCATACTCGATGGTATAGGAGAAAAGTTGGAAAGACGCCTCTGGAGGGAAGGGGTGCTGACATGGGCGGACTTTATGGGGTCCGGAGAGGTTCTCGGGTTCACCGGCGAACGAAAAAGGTCCTTTGACGAACTGCTGGATCTCGACCGTGCCGAACTCGACGCGGGCAACGCCAGGTACTTTTCCTCGCGGATCAAGAGGAGGGAGCACTGGCGGCTCTTCGATGCCTTCAAAGACCACGCGGTCTGCCTCGACATCGAGACAAATGGATACCAGCCCGATAGTGGGGGGTACGTCACCGTTGTGGGACTCTACGACGGCTTCGATTACAAGTGCTTTGTGAGGGGCGAGAACCTTACCGCAGAAAATCTCAACAGGGAACTATCGAGGTACAAATGCCTCATAACTTTCTACGGGGCGGCCTTCGACGTCCCTTTCATGCTGAGGTCCTTTAAGGGGCTCAAATTTGACATCCCGCATTTCGACCTCTGCTTTGCGGCCAGGAGGATCGGCTTAAAGGGCGGACTGAAGAAACTGGAGCATGAATTTGGAATCGAGCGGGAAGAGAGCGTACGGGGTCTCGACGGGTATGACGCCGTCAAGCTGTGGGAGCTGGCGCGCAGAGGTTCGAGGGAAGCTCTTGGGACGCTCGTAAAGTATAACAGGGAAGACACGGTCAACCTGCTGGGGATGGCATCTTTTTTTTATGATAAGCTGAGACATTCAACCGGAATAGAGGAATATCTCGCTTGTGGAGTTGCTTGACGGCTTTCTCACATACCTGTCAGTAGAAAAGGGCCTCTCAAGAAATACCCTCGAATCGTATTCATCCGACCTCAGAAGATTCAACGAATTTCTGAGGAAAAGAAGGTGCGACCCTGCGTCGGCTTCCGGCACCCAAATCATCGATTTCCTGGAGACGCTGGGCCACGGGGGCTATTCGCTTTCCAGTATCGGCAGATACATATCGTCAATAAAGGCCCTTTACAGGTATATGCTCGTTGAAAATATCATCGATGAGGACCCCGCCGAAAACATACAGAGTCCAAGGAAATGGGAGAGGCTTCCCAAGGCGTTAAGCATCGCCGACGTCATGGGACTGCTTGAGACCGGGCCGGGGGGCGGGACCGCCCTCAGAGATTCTGCCATGCTGGAATTGGTATATTCTTCCGGCCTGAGGGTGAGCGAACTGATCTCCATAAAACTCGGAGATATTAATTTCGAGGCCGGTTTCATAAGGGTCATGGGCAAGGGTTCCAAGGAGAGGGTGGTGCCGGTCAATATGAGGGCTGTCGGAAGGGTGAAGGGATACATGAGCGGAGAGAGGCCGGCGATTTTGGGCAATAAGCGGTCGGACTATCTCTTCGTTACGAAGAGGGGTGGGCCCATGACCAGGCAGAGGTTCTGGCAGACGCTCAAGGCAATCGGAAAGAAAGCCGGGATTGAGCTGTCACCTCATACCTTGAGACACTGTTTCGCCACCCACCTTCTTGAAGGCGGGGCCGACC
>JBJKOV010000024.1:0-19637 GCA_046707105.1 Thermodesulfovibrionales bacterium | reverse complement strand
GATTGGCCTGCGCCGGCAGGATCCAGGGCGTTGTTCGAGTTGCACTCCGGAACCATAATAAAGGAGACGCACGAGACAAAAGGAATAAACCTTCTGAAAATCCCTGGCGAAGGGCCTCAGAAGTGTTCCACGTGGAACATACCGTGCTGACATGCAGGGGAGGGAACCACCATATATTTTTTATGGATGGCGAGGCAGGAATATTACGCTAAAAATCAACTGGTTAAACAATCATTCTCAGCAGTTTCTGTATTTCCCGGAAGAAGTTTCATGCAGAATTAGCCGCTGCACACAAAAAAAAGTTACCGTCTTTCATTCATTTTTTCTATAATAGTACGATATTGGAGAAAATGAACAAGATCATATCCATCGTAAACCAGAAAGGCGGGGTGGGCAAGACAACCACTGCGGTCAACCTGGCGGCTTCGCTGGCACTTTCCGGAGAAAAAATACTCCTCGTTGATACTGACCCACAGGGCAATTCAACTTCGGGGCTCGGGATTTCGAGGGAGTCGCTGGAAAGAACCCTGTATAAAGTTCTCTCGGGGGAATGTACGGCGCAGGAAGCCATGCTCGAAACGATAGTGGAGAACCTTTTTATCATCCCCTCCAGCATAGATCTGCTCGGCGCGGAAGTGGAACTCGCCGGCAGCGGGGAGCACGCCGGTCTTCTTGAGAGCGCGCTGAAGCCTATAAGAAATGATTTCCGTTACATCTTCATAGACTGTCCGCCGTCTCTCGGGGTCCTGACCCTGAACGCATTGACAGCCGCCGATTCAGTGATAGTCCCTGTCCAGTGCGAGTACTATGCGCTTGAGGGACTAAGCCTCCTGACAAAAACCCTGCGCCTGGTGAGAGGTTCTTTCAACCCCGACATCCAGATTGAGGGCATCCTCTTAACTATGTTCGATACGAGAAACAGTTTGTCCCATCAGGTGGTTGTTGAGGTAAAGAAGCATTTCGGCGAGAAGGTTTATCAAACAATTATACCGAGGAATGTAGCCCTGGGGGAGGCGCCCAGCCACGGCAAACCGGCACTTCTATATGACATCCGTTCCCGCGGCGCCCAAAGCTATCTTTCCCTGGCAAAGGAGCTCTTGCATGAAAACGGCCTTAGGCAAGGGGCTTAGCGCCCTTATCCCCGAAAAGGGGGAGGAAGTCCTCTATCTGGACATCGACCGGATCCTTCCGGGCTCCCAGCAGCCGCGCAGGTTCTTCAGTGAAAAATCGCTGAAAGAACTCTCTGTGTCGATAAAGGAAAAAGGCGTCCTGCAACCGATCATAGTTTCGCGGACCGGCGACGGGACCTTCCATCTGATTGCCGGCGAGCGAAGGTGGCGGGCGGCAACCCTGGCCGGACTCAGAAAAATACCGGCGCTGATAAAGAATGTTGCCTCGAAGGATTCACTCGAAATAGCACTCATCGAAAATATCCAGAGGGAAGATCTTAATCCGATTGAAACGGCGGAGGCCTTCAGCCGGCTGGTCAAAGACTTTAACCTTACTCAGGATGAATTGTCCGACAAGGTCGGAAAAGAGCGCGCCACAGTCGCAAATTATATGCGGCTTCTGAAGCTGCCCGACGAGATCAAGGATCTGATTTACAGCGGCACGCTGACCATGGGCCATGCAAGGGCGCTGCTTTCGATAGAAGGTCGGACCGGCCAGGTGCAGGCGTCCAGGAAAATCGTCAAGAGAGGATTGAGTGTCCGCGAAGCCGAACTGCTGGCGAGAAAATTATCGAAGCCGGAGAAAAAAAAGGACGGCAAAGATCCACAGACGGCATCGCTCGAAGATAAACTCGTAAGGCATCTTGGAACAAAGGTCAGGATTATTCATAAAGGGAAAAAGGGCGGCAGGATAGAGATAGACTACTATTCTCTCGAAGAACTGGACAGGCTTTTAGAGATTCTATTGTGATAAAAAATCTTTTACTGACAGGAACGCCTGGCGTCGGCAAGACAAGCCTCATCAGGAAACTCTCCGAGATCTTCAAGGAGTTTAATCCCACCGGCTTTTATACGGCGGAAGTGGTCGAAGACGGGGCGAAGTCGGGCATTCTCGTTTTCAACCTTCAGGGGGACGGCAGGGTACTTGCCAGCACGAACCTGAAAAGCAGGTATGTCGCGGGAAGGTACCGCATCGACGTGAAGTCCTTCGATAACCTCCTTGATGACGTCTTTTCGCCGGAAAAGAAGACCGGTCTTTATTTTGTAGACGGTATCGACAAGGTAGAATGCCAGTCCAGAAAATTCTCGAAGCTGATTATTGAACTGCTCAACTCCGATAAGCCGGTCGTCGCCTCAATAGCCGACAAAGGCGCCGGCATCATCACCGAGATCAAAAAGAGGGACGATGTGAAACTGCTCGACATAACCCCCGACAACCGGGAGCTCAAGCTGAAGGAAATAACACTCGGGCTCAGGGACCTGCTTCTGGAGTAGACAGAACCGGAGACTGCTGAGAATGCCGGACAAAATCAAGACCGGTCTTGACATGCTCGGCACCGCCTGGCCGAAGCATCTGAAAAACGCGCGGGTGGGGCTGCTTGTCCACCCGGCGTCTGTTACGCGCAAGCTTGCTCATGCCGCCGACGACTGCCGCAAATCCACTGCTTTCAGTTTGAGGGCGCTGTTCGGCCCGCAGCACGGCATAAGGGGCGAGACCCAGGACAACATGATCGAATGGGAAGGCTTCAGGGACGAAAGGACAGGCCTCCGGGTCTACAGCCTCTACGGAAAGACCCGCAAACCGGACAGGGCAATGCTCACGGATATCGACGCCATGGTCATTGATCTGCAGGACGTGGGATCACGGTATTATACGTTCATTTGGACGATGGCCCTCGTTATGGAAGCAAGCATGGAGATGAACCTTCCCGTAGTGGTCACCGACAGACCAAACCCGGTCGGCGGCCGCCTCGTAGAAGGGCCCCTGCTGAAACAGGAGTTCAGGTCCTTCGTCGGACTGCACGAACTGCCGGTGCGCCACGGGATGACCATAGGCGAAATAGCCTCCTACCTGAAAGACCGCTTTTACCCCTCTGTCGAACTCCACGTCATCCGGATGGCCGGCTGGAAGAGAGATATGTGGTTTGAGGATACAGGGCTGCCCTGGGTCCTTCCTTCTCCGAACATGCCCACAGTCGACACTGCGCTCGTCTATCCGGGCATGTGCCTGCTTGAGGGGACAAACATCAGCGAGGGCCGCGGAACAACAAAACCTTTCGAAATATTCGGCGCACCTTACATGGATCCCTACGCGCTGGTCAGGTACTTATCGGGCTTCAGGCTCCCCGGGGTCTTGTTCCGGCCCCTCTATTTTCTTCCCACCTTCCAGAAATATGCGGGCAGGCTCTGCGGGGGGGCACAGATTCATATGACCGACAGAGAGAGGTTCAGACCTTTCAGGACCGCAGTGGCCGTTCTGAAGGCCGCACGCGACCTGTATCCCGCTGAGTTCGCCTGGAAAGAACCGCCCTACGAATATGAAGATACCCTTCTTCCCATAGATATCCTCTCGGGGTCCGACCTGCTGAGGAAGGATATCGAGAAAGGCGCCGCTGTAAGGGACATGGAGCTCAGGTGGACCGGAGAGTTGAGGGAGTTTAACAGGAAAACCAGGAAAGAATATCTTCTTTACTGACAGATGAAAGATATCAATGTATTTATTCCCGCGGCCGGGTTTGGCGAAAGGCTCAGGCCGATCTCCGGACAGATCCCCAAGCCTCTGCTGCCTGTTATGGGGACAGCGGTTCTGGATATGGTCCTCGACAAAATATCCTCCCTCCCCGTCGGACGCATAGGCATCAACACCCACTACGGATGGGAATCGGTCCGTGACCATGCCGCCGCGACCGCGTACTCGACAAAGATCGAGATTTTTCATGAAAAGCAGATCCTGGGTACAGGCGGAGCTCTGAAAAATGCGGCTCCGCTGCTGGAGCAGTCCGTTTTCCTGGTCCATAACGCCGACATCATTTCAGGGATAGACCTCGGGGCGCTCCTCCAGGAGCATCTTTCGTCGGGGAATACGGTCACCCTCGCGGTTCATGATTATCCCGGGATAAACAACGTCTGGATCGACCAGAAGGGCAGGGTCAGGCATGTCCGAAAACAGCCTCCGGACTCCGTTAAGGGGCTCCGACCGGTCACCTATACCGGAATCGCCGTATATTCACCCGGGTTCCTCCGTTTTCTGAAGGAGGGGAAGTCTGATGTAGTGGATGGCTGGCTCCATGCAGCTTTTTCGGGCTCTGTCGTCGGTACCCTCGACATATCCGGCACCTACTGGAGCGATATCGGAACGCCTGACGCCTATTCGTCGGCGGTGTTTCATGCCATGAGTGAAGAAGGGGAGACGGTGTATGTTCACCCGTCCGTGAAATGCGACAGGATTAGCATAGGCGGTCACACCGTCATTGAAGGCGGAAGCGTCTTCGAAGGGGCCGCCTCTCTCCGCAACTGCATCGTTCTGCCGGGCTCACAGGTCCGCAGCGGCGAACATATCGAAAACGCCATCGCGGGGGAGGACTTCCGGGTCCCGATCAGGGAACACCTGTCGATGCCCCCTGCAACTTCTTACTCTCTGATATCCGGGGTTCTGACAAGCCCTCCGGGAGAAATCAGCTCCATCCTTATCGGAACAGGCGGCTCCGACAGGAAATATTACCGGGTGCGCGATCACGAAAAGGCCGCCGTCCTTCTGGAATGCCGACGGACTGACCCGGACTACCAAAGACAGATCATCTATACCAGGTTTTTCTCGAAGCATTCGGTCCCCGTGGCAGGTCTCATAGCCGAAGAACCGGCCGCCGGAGCCGGTCCTGTTTCGACGGATAACGGACAGGTCCACGCGCTCTTTGAGGACCTCGGTGACATTTCGCTGTATTCATGGGCCAGGTGTAAAAGAGGTCCTGGAAGGACCGAGGACCTCTACAAAAAGACGCTCGATATCCTCATGCGCCTCCATACCGAAGTAACAGACAACGCACGGCAGTGCCCGGCCCCGAATTTCAGGGTATTCGACTATGACCATCTCAGATGGGAAACAGGTTATTTTGTCGAAAGATTCGTCCTGGGTATAAAGGGCATAGTGCCCGAAGAAGAGTCCCTCCTTGACGCTGAATTCGACAGACTGGCAAGAAAGGTGGACTCATTCCCGAAATCGGTCGTTCACAGGGATTTCCAGTCGCAGAATATCATGGTGACCGAGGGGGACACGCCGAGGCTCATCGATTATCAGGGGGCGAGAATAGGCCCGCCGGCATATGATCTCGTCTCCCTGCTCTGGGACCCATATGTAAAACTCGATGATCCTATGCGCGAACGGTTGATAGGCTATTACCTCGATAAAATGAAGCTTTATTACGGAGAGCTCTTCGATGAAGCGGCCTTCAGCAGGAGTGTCCTTCCCTGCAGGCTCCAGAGGCATATGCAGGCCCTCGGCGCCTATGGCTTTCTGGCAACGGAGAAAGGGAAGCGATACTTTCTCAGGTACGTCACCCAGGCCCTCTCATATCTGCACGAGGAGACAGAAACGGCGCAGGCCGAGTATCCTGCGCTGCACAGGCTTGTAAAGAAGCTCATATGACAATACCGAAGGTCGACTTCGACGAGATCCAGAAGGCAATGGAAGACACTTTACGGGATTCCTTCGATTATTTCCTCGATATAGAAACGGGGGACGTTATCATCCTGTCGGAAGACATAATAAGGAAGGCTCAATCCATCCTCTATGAAAACATTGACGAGGACATGGCCGATTATGAAGGTGTCGAATTCGACGAAGATATAGACATGGCCGACTGGATCGAAGACGAGGTCGAACTGGCACTCGACATATTCCTGTATGGCCGGGACCGCTATGTGAGAATTCCCGAGAGACAATCGGGGAACGGCTATGAGGCCATGACTGAGTTTGCGCAAGGGATTGAAAACAGGGAGCTGCGGGAGACGCTTCTGGCTCTCCTTAACGGCAAGGGAGCCTTCAGAAAATTCAAGGACGCCCTCGAGCCATACCCTCACGAACGGAAGCAATGGCATAAATTCAATGCAAATCGTACAAGAGAAGAGATAGTCCTCTGGCTGAGATCGGCAGGAATCAAAGAAGCAGATGATTGAGCCGAGAAACGGCGATTATTCATGCAAACGCGCAAAAATCGTCAAAACATTCAGACATTATGAAGCTGTACGCGCATTCACCGGGCAGGCGAATCGTTCTATTCGATAACTTTCCGCTTTACAGCTGGAAACAAAGGGTACTTTATATAAAAGAAACAGGCGGTGAACCCCAAAGGCTTCACCGCCTGCCAATTACAAGCCGACAATTATTCTTCTTCCATGGTAATTGCCGTCACCGGGCAGGATTCAACTGCCTCTTCGCAGTTGCATGTGCTGCACCCCTTGGCGTTAACCACATATGCCTTTCCGTCGTCTTTCATCTGGAAAACATCGGGGCATATTGCTTCGCATGTCCCGCACCCTTCACAGGTATCGTAATCGACTGCAGGTATTTTCATTATTCACTCCTTCCTGGTATTTTGTAATTCTTTATTATACCAATTTTCCCGCATGATAATGCCACTTTCGAACAAAACCGGAGGGCCGGCATCGTCGGCCTCAATTATCTTTTTGACAAGCATTTAGGTTGCTGATCAACACGGATGGACACCGCTTCCTGGAACTCCCGCTTCTTCATCAACCACCGACAGATGAAAGCCTTGGAAGATGTGAAATACCTCTGTTCATCCGTGTTTACCTTTGGATAATTGCAGTCTATAGGATAATCGGATATTCGCAGATGACCGGGGCATTTTTGTGATATAATGCCCCGACAATGAAAATCAAGGGACTCGTAAAAAGAGGGGTGTCTTCCCTGACCGCTTACAGCGCGAAGGAGATCCCCTGCAGGGTGAAGCTCGATGCGAACGAAAGTCCTGCAGGTTTCAGCGAGGCACTGAAGGCTGTGCGGGGGATCCAAACCAACAGATACCCGGACCCTGAAGCCAAGAGACTGATCGGGATCATTGCCCGGGACCTGCATGTCGAAAAAGGCAACATCCTCCAGGGAAACGGTTCAGACGAGCTCATCTATTACCTCATAGCCACGTTCGGAGGTCCTGTCCTTTTTCCGGTCCCGACCTTCTCGATGTACGGTATTATCGCGCAGGCGCTGGGCGCAAGAAAGATAGCCGTCCCGCTTGACAGGGAGTTCGATATAGACATCGCAAAGACCCTTGCAGCGGTAAAGAAAGAGAAGCCGAAACTGATATTCCTCAGCAGCCCGAACAACCCGACAGGGAACTGTTTTTCTTCCGACAGCATATTGAAGATAATCGGGGCCTCGGAAGGACTCGTTGTTGTCGACGAAGCATACCAGCCCTTTTCGAGCCGGCGCGGCTTTCTGCCTTTGCTGCGCGACTTCGATAACCTCGTCATCATGAGGACCTTGAGCAAGGTAGGCCTTGCCGCACTGAGGCTGGGCTTCCTGGTCGCCGGCAGCGAAATCATTTCGGAGGTCAACAAGGTGAGGCTGCCCTTCAACGTGAACGCCCTGTCCCAGGCCGTTGCCGCCGAGGCCCTGAAAGAGAAGAAAAAAATGAAGGAATTAATAAGGGACATTGTTGCCGAGAGGGAACGCCTCATCAGGGAAATGGAAAGGATAGAAGGCATAAGGCCTTTTCCTTCAGAGGCAAATTTCATCCTGTTCAGCGCAGGCGAGGCCGGGAGGACCTACGATTCACTGCTAAAGAAAGGCATTCTCGTGCGCAACATACATGAGGCGGTCCCCGGATGCCTGAGGGTGACGGTCGGCACCCGGCGGGAAAACGACGCCTTTCTCGAGGCACTGGCCTCGGTCACCCCGGGCCTGACAAAAAAGGAGGCGAAATGAGGGCTGCGAAGATCGAAAGAAAGACAAAAGAGACAGACATCAAGTTAAAGATAGATATGGACGGCAGCGGCCGATACTCCGGCAAGACATCGGTTCCCTTTCTGGACCACATGCTGTCTCTCATGACCAGACACGGGCTTTTCGACATGGAGATCAAGGCGAAAGGCGATATCGACATCGACTATCACCATACGGTGGAAGACATAGGGATAGTCCTTGGCAAGGCCGTAAAGCAGGCGATGGGTGATATGAAGGGCATAACCCGCTACGGCCAGGCATCAGTACCGATGGACGAGAGCCTTGCCTCTGTGAGCCTCGACATCAGCGGAAGGCCCTACCTTGTATACAGGGTTGATTTCCCGAAGAAAAGCAAGCTGAAAGACTTCGACCCTGACCTGATCGAAGATTTTCTCAGGGCGTTCGTCGGCCATGCAGGGGTCACTCTCCATATAGGCGTCCCTTACGGGAGAAACACCCACCATATCATCGAAGGGATCTTCAAGGCCCTGGGACGGGCCCTGCGGCAGGCTGCCACAATAGATCCGAGAGTCAGAGGCATCCCCTCGACGAAGGGTAAACTCTGACAGGCCACATATCCCGCTGCCGACCGTACAGCCGTCCAGGAATTTTGTGCGCCTGCTCAACAGAAAATCTCTCCTGCCCCCCCCTTGCTTGAATCCCGAAAGCCGTCGGGACTCTTTGGACAAGAGGATCAGGGGAAGATTTTCCGGTTAGAGATATTCAGTTACTAAGAAGTACATAAGTATGATAACGTTATTTGTCACTCCGGCTTGTCCGGAGTCTTTCTGGGGAAGGATTCCCGACGAGCGGGAATGACATCCTACTAATGCACTTATTAGTATAAGACCATTAATTCATAAAGAGAGGACAGGCATGATCAACCGGAAGAAGATACCGATGGAAGATATCAAGTACGTCCTCCTCGACATGGACGGGACCCTGCTGGACAAGTATTTCGACGATTTCTTCTGGCAACATCTGCTTCCGGAAAAATACGCCGGGAAGAACGGCATCACATTCGGCAAGGCCCGTGAGGAGCTCTTTGCCAGGTATAAGATCCACGAGGGGACCCTTAACTGGACGGACATCGATTTCTGGTCGAAAGAGGTGGATATCGACATTCCCGCGCTCAAAGAGCAGATTCAGCATCTTATAGAGGTACATCCCCACGTCGAGGAATTCCTCCACTGGCTCAAGATGCACAGGAAAAAGGTATTCCTGGTAACGAATGCCCATTACAAGGTCCTGGAGATCAAACTGAAAAAAACCAGGATAGGGAGGTTCTTCGATAAGGCTCTCACGTCATTTGAAATCGGGTATCCGAAGGAGATGGTCGAATTCTGGGAAAGGGCGCAGGAGAGACTGGGGTTTGAAAACGAAAAAAGTCTCTTTATCGACGACACAAAAGCGGTCTTGAGGACAGCAAAACAATTTGGCATAAGGTATATCCTCTACAAGGCCTACGCAAGTTCAAAGGCAGCCAGAGGATCGTCCCGGGAATTTCGAGCCATCGATGACTTCAGTGAGTTGATGGAGCCCGATTACCAGCCCGGCAGCTAGTGCAGTGCGGTCAACGTTAGGGTTTATTGTTCCTATTTGCCGAGGCAAGCTGCAATCCAGGGCAGGAGGTGATATACTTTGGTTATGAAAGGGAGCATAGCAAAGATTACGGCGTTTTGCCTGCTCGCGGCGGTCCTCATCACCGGCAGTTCCTGCGCCATACGGCCCCGCCTGAAGGTTGAAGGCGCTGCGGGCCCCATGGTTAAAGGGACGTATTCGCTAATCCTTTACGGCTGCACGCATTTCAACGATCTCAGGACCCTGGCCCTTCTCGACAGGGAGGGGGACGGTTACACCATTGAACCATACGTCCCCGATTTCGACTACCGGGTCATAAAGGGTCTGCCTGCACGTGACGCCCTCGAAAAGGCGGAAACTTTCGTCGCCGGCTGTAATCCGGATTTCCTGCGTTCACAGTTAAGCATAATAATGACACAAGACGGCGCGGTCGCCGGATATGAGGTAATGCCCCTCTACCGTGCCTATGCCTACCCCGGATCGGTCGTTCTCAATACCGGCTACTTCCTGGACAAGGACAGGATAATCGCCGTCATCACACTGAAACACTGGGTGGAAATGATGACAGAAGGCGATTTCGGCAGGAGGGAGCGCTGATCCCCGCCGGCTCAAATTTCGCTGTAGACATGGAACGTTTTCATCTGGTATGGTAAGAACAATGGGCTGGAAAAAAACCCTATTTGATAATGACACATCCGGTCACGATTCCGTACAGAGAAACAGGGAGGTCTTGCCATTGGAACGTTTAAGAAACCTTGAGGAAAAAATAGCGGTTGCGGTAGAGAGAGTGAAGGCACTAAAGGAAGAAAAAACCCTTCTCGAAAAGAAGATCAGGGAATACGAGGAGATGCTGAACGAGAAGAACCGGGAAATCGAGTCTATGAAATCTGAAAAATCCTCGATCGGCACGCAGCTGGAAGAACTCCTCACAGAGCTGGATACATTGCAGGGCTGAGGGCAACAAATGGGAAGTGTCGAAGTAACCATCCTGGGACAGAAATACACGCTCAAGGGAGACGCCCAGGAGGACTATATTAAAAAACTGGCCGCCTTCGTGGACGGAAAGCTGAAGGAAGTATATGCGGCTTCTCCGACCATGACCCCCCTGAAAGCGGCGATCCTCGCCTCACTGAATATCGCCGACGAACTGCACAAGCTTCAGGAGGCGGAGGAGAGCATCGCAAGAAACATAGAGGAGAGGGCTAACGCCCTCACCGGGCTTTTCGACTGAAAGGGCTTCCCTCTTTCATTCCGATCATCCTCCCGATATCCCTCGACAGCTTAATATCACCATGTTCCACGAATCTGTGGCAGAAAAAACAGTCTATCTGTTTAAGGGTTACATGCTGCCTGTGGACAAAGGAAGAATCACCGTATCTCGTTCCCCTGTCGATATGACAGAAAAAGCATTTTTCCTGTGGCACGGTTCCATCGCCTATGACCACCGACGTATGGCAGCTTACGCACGAAACGCCCCTCCTGAGCGGCCTCAGATGGTTGAAAACCCTGCCCCTGTAAAGGACATTCGCCTTTATCTCTTTGTGACAGACCCTGCACTCATATTCCCCGTCCCTGTTGTCCCGCGAATTGAGGTGGCAGAGGAAACAGACGTTGATCGATACCCGCATATGTTCTCCCTGCACTATATCGGAGTGGCAGCTCCGGCAGTGAAGGCTTATCCCCCCCGGCTGCCCTGAAAAGTGCGGCTTGTGGTCAAAGACGATATTCCATCTCGTCAGATTCTCGGTAGATTCTATCAGTCTTCTATCGTGGCAGCCGGCCTGCAGGCATTTCCCGTCCGGCACGTTCGTGAGCGGCCGGGGATTGTAAGTCCCCATAAGAAGCCGGAACTGGCCCGCCACAGCCTTCATCGGACCATACTCATGGCACTTAAGGCAGGGCACCATGTGGTGCGTCGACCGCTCCCATTTGTTGTAGAAGGATTCAATAAAATGACAACTCTTGCATATGGACGGATTCGAGACCATGACCTCTCGCAAAAAAAAGTAACTGATAATCAGAAAGGTCATTAAGATGCTTAATAAAATGGCGCTGATTTTCATCTTCATACCACGCTTCAGAGTGAACCACTATTATACAAAATTTGCCGCGATCTTAGCCTGATTCCAGGAGGTTGGATGCTGATGGCCAATTCGTCTGTCGCCCGCCGCAAATTCCCGTAAATAATGCGCCGTCTGACGAATTAACAAGTTATGAACAATCATTTCACAGGAAAAAATATTCTAAATCAAGGCATTCATAATTTTCAGATTTTTGGCTTGACACGTACAACATCTTGTGGTTTAATTTCTTAGACCATACAAAACTTTGTAATCTTCTTTATAATAAATAAAAACTTCCAAAAGAAAAAAGGGGGGATAGGAGTCCATGAAATCGCTTTCGCAGACCATCAATCTGGGGCCCAACGCATTAAAAGTTCTTGAAAAAAGGTACCTGAAAAAGAATGAGGAAGGAAGGGTAACCGAGACCGCTGAAGATCTATTCAGGCGCGTCGCCGATACCATAGCATCGGCCGAACTATTTTACGGCAAGTCCGAGGCGGACGTTTCAGCAACTGCAGAAGAGTTTTATGCCATGATGACCTCCCTCGATTTTCTCCCCAACAGCCCCACTCTCATGAATGCCGGCAGGAGGCTCGGCCAGCTGAGTGCCTGCTTTGTACTCCCTGTCGAGGACTCCATGGAATCGATTTTTGACGCGGTGAAGAACACCGCTATCATACATAAATCCGGAGGGGGTACCGGTTTCAGCTTCTCCAGCCTTCGCCCGGGGGGCGATAAAGTCGGCTCCACAAAAGGACTATCGTCCGGACCCAACTCGTTCAAGACCGTCTTCGATACCGCAACAGAAGCGGTCAAGCAGGGCGGAACGAGGCGCGGGGCGAATATGGGCATATTGAGTGTAGACCATCCGGACATACTTAATTTCATAACCTCCAAGGACGACAACGCTCGCTTCAACAACTTCAACATTTCAGTCGCCATTACAGACAGCTTCATGCAGGCCGTACGCGAAGACAAGGATTACGACCTCGTCAACCCCCGTACGAACAAGGTCGTAAAGAGTCTGAAGGCCAGGCAGGTCTTCGATACGATCGTAAACCATGCGTGGAAAAACGGCGAACCCGGCATCGTCTTCATAGACAGGATAAACGCGATCAACCCAACGCCCGGGATAGGGCGCATAGAATCTACCAACCCCTGCGGAGAACAGCCC
Organism: Thermodesulfovibrionales bacterium; assembly: GCA_046707105.1. Classification (GTDB taxonomy): domain Bacteria; phylum Nitrospirota; class Thermodesulfovibrionia; order Thermodesulfovibrionales; family UBA6898; genus JARRRD01. The sequence continues at coordinate 6,908 of JBJKOV010000024.1, read as the reverse complement.
CTTCTCCCCTATGAGTCCTGCAATCTCGGATCCATAAACCTCGCCAGGATGACGAGGGAAGGAGCGCTCGATAACCAGAAACTCAGAAGGACGGTCTGGTCGGCCGTACATTTCCTCGACAATGTTATCGACGTGAACAAGTATCCGTTAGAGAAGATAGCGGAGATGACCAGGTCAAACCGGAAGATAGGACTGGGCGTGATGGGCTGGGCGGATATGCTCATCCAGCTTGACATACCCTACAATTCAGACAAGGCCGTCGCCCTTGCGGATGAGGTGATGGGCCTTATCCAGAGAGAGGGCAAGAAAGCCTCCGCCGCCCTCTCCGAGGAGAGGGGTGTATTCCCGAACCATGCCGGCAGCATATACGATGGAAACATGAAACTGAGAAACGCCACTGTAACCACAATCGCACCCACCGGAACCCTCTCGATCCTGGCCGGCTGCTCCTCCGGCGTGGAGCCGCTCTTTGCGGTATCCTTCGTGAGGAACGTAATGGAGGGAACGAAGCTTATAGAGGTGAACCCCCATTTTGAAAAGGTCGCCAAGGAGCGGGGTTTCTGGTCGCGGGACCTGATGGAGAGGATAGCCGACGAAGGGTCTCTCCACAGCTTCGACGAGATACCTGACGACGTCAAGGCGATATTCACAACCGCCCACGACATCTCGCCCATGGAGCACGTAGCCATGCAGGCTGCCTTTCAGAAACATGTCGACAATGCGGTCTCAAAGACCGTCACCTTCCCGCAGGAAGCATCCCCCAAGGATGTCGAAGACGTGTACTTGTTCGCTTACAAGCTCGGGTGCAAAGGGGTAACGGTCTACCGCGACGGTTCGAGGGAAGAGCAGGTCCTTTCGACAGGCAAGACCAGGAAAGAGGCGGAACCGGCACAGGTAAAGATCGTGCCCAGGAAGAGGCCGCAGACAATAAAGGGCGAAACGCGTGGCATGAAAACCGGCTGCGGAAATATTTACATCACCGTGAACGAGGATGAGAACGGTCAACTCTTCGAACTCTTCACCCATATGGACAAGGCGGGCGGATGCGCCGCGAGCCAGGCCGAGGCGATCGGAAGGCTTGTGAGCCTCGCCCTCCGCTCGAACATCGAACCGGAGGCGATCATCAACCAGCTCAAGGGTATCACCTGCCACGAACAGACCTGGACCAGCGGCGGTAAAATCACCTCCTGCTCCGATGCCATAGCAAAGGCCCTCGAAAAGTATCTGACGCGTGCAGGGAGAGGTAACGGCAACGGCGGCAACGGCCATAGTAAAGGAGAGGCCATGCGCATAGGCGCATGCCCGGAGTGCGGCGGCGCTGTCGAGCATGAAGGCGGTTGCGCCGTATGCCACAGCTGCGGATTTACAAAGTGCGGTTAGTAAAGGAGGCGTGCCTGTGAAAAGTTACACTCACGCGTGCATAGCGTATATAGTGGGACGGTTGATAGCCGGCAAAGACGTCACCTCGGTTTACGACTATGCCCAGTCCTGCGAAATCGGCATCCCGGGGCTTCCCGATGAAAGGTGTTTAAAGAGCTTCAACTATATCAACTGGAGCTTCATGGCGCACTCTCCGAACATCTTCAGGTACCAGTTCTCCTGCAGCGCCGGCCATTTTATCGATCTCTCCGTAAAGGGGAACACTTTCATCGGATATATCCGCGACAACTCGTCGCATTTCATCGGCACGGTCAAAGGGGACGCCGTCTACCTCTACGACCAGAAGGAAGCGGCCCACTTCAACTACAGGATCTCCGGCAACGCCCTGTCGCATTAGAATTATTTTTCCAGGGCAGACTGCTGCATCAGAAGAAGGGGAAGGCAACGTTAACAAAAAAAGAACAGGATACTTTGTCCCTCACCGGGTTTTCAGGGAACCATGTCCGCCGCATTTCAGATCGGGAACCGGGTAAAACGGAGATTCGCGATTTGTCTCATGCCGCGGCCCTTTTCTCATAGCGAAAATGAACTATAACCATTTCATCAACTTCAGATGCGAATTCCTCCCCTGCCACGACCTCACCGACTGGTATTCCTGTCTCTTTTGTTACTGCCCATTATTTCTTCTCTCCTGCCCCGGCGACTTTACAATCCTCCCGTCAGGGATGAAGGACTGCTCCGCCTGCACCATCCCGCACACAGAAAAAGGCTGGGACATCATGCAGGAAGAACTCCGGAAACAGATCTACGACAGGGGCCCCAGGCACCGCCAGCCTCGCTGAACGACTTCTTTAAAATCGGCAGTGCCCATGAAACATTGTCAGGCATATCCGTATTAAAAAAATGCAACCAGTAGCTTTTCCGGATGCAATTCATTATGCTATATGAAAATCACCATCATTTTTATTTAAGGAGGAAGTGATTATGGCAAAGGCAATGACGAAATCTCAGATTGCAGACCACCTTGCGAAGGCAGCGGACATCAAGAAGGTGCAGGCCGTGACGGTTCTCGACGAACTGGCGAAGCTCTCTTACAAAGAGGCGAAGAACTCCTTCACCCTGCCGGGAATCGGAAAGGTCGTTCTGGTCCAGCGCAAGGCCCGCAAGGGGAGGAATCCCCAGACAGGCGAGGCTATCAAGATACCCGCCAAGAAGGTCGTTAAATTCCGGGTCGCAAAGGCCGCAAAGGACGCCGTACTAGGCAAGAAGAAATAACCGCCGGGGGGCGCGCTTTCCAACCCGCAAATTAAGCGCTTTAAGGACAACGTCGTGACGCAAGGCAGGACATGGTGGTATCACTGTTCCCGGTCGCTCCGCCCTCCGAAGTCTACCCGATTTCTATGGGCGAAGAAAGAGTTGAACCCCAGTGACATGCCTTCTGTATGCGCGGTTTGTATGTGGTCTGAAGGCAATATACATATGGCCGGCATTTGATCATGGAGCACGCAGTCCCGTTATTTCTACGAGTCCCGCCGGCCGGTCAATCCCGACCGGGGTGCGATAAACGCATTATAAGCCGGAAGCCGATCGTTAATATGATTCCGTTGAGGCGTTGTTAAAAAGAGGTACGGCCCGTGAGTGAACGGCATAAGCAGGACCATAAAGAAAAAGTGGCGGAAATCCTCGACGGCTTACAGTGTCCGAAAGATTTTGACTGTTACAATTCCGGGCTGGAGAGACTCTGCAAGGCCGAAGATATCGGGCTGGAAACTTTTCTCGTATGCCTTGAGAAAAACCCTGCGGAATGCAGGTTTTCCGTCGTATTCGGGGGCATGCATTTTTGTCAATGTCCTCTTCGCGTCTACATCGCCAGAAAAATGAACAAGTAAACGGGCTATTCGGCTGAATCGTCGCCGGGTCCGCCCTCCGAGGAAGTCGGGTCAGCATCTCCTTCCTCACCTTCCGCGGCCGCCGACTCAGTGTCCCCTTCCTCGCCCTCGGCGAATGCCGCCTCAGCGTCCCCTTCCGGGGTCCCGTCCTTGTGGACGCGCTTCTTCCTTTTCATTTCCTGTTTTTTCTGTCTCATCAATTCTTTTTTTCTCTTCTCACTTTTGTATGCTCCCTTCCTTTTTGCCAAAGTTCCTCCTCTCAGTCAAATTTTTTACTGCCGCCCGGGCGATTTCAAGCCTGTAAGCTCCCCAAAAACCTCAGCTCACAGCCAAAAAATAAGGTATGAAAAACAACACTCTGGAATACGAAAGTAATTGCTGTTTGGCCTTCGAGTATTCTCATCGTCCGCTCCGGCGGCCTTTTCAGTATATCATACTTGCCCTCGCTGCGGAGTTCCGCCCGGCCTATTCCTTCTCTCGCCGTATATCGGCCCCCAGCTTCTGCAGCTTTTCCTCGATCCTCTCATATCCCCTGTCGAGGTGATAGATCCTGCTTATAGTCGTCTCCCCTTCAGCGGCGAGGGCCGCCACGATGAGCGACGCGCTGGCCCTTAGGTCCGTTGCCATCAGCGGCGCGCCAGTGAGCTTCTCCACGCCCTTCACCGTCGCAGTACCGCCTTCTATGGTGATATCGGCCCCCATGCGCCTGAGTTCGGCAACGTGCATGAAGCGGTTCTCGAAAATACTCTCCGAAATGACGCTCGTACCATCGGCTATGCACATCATTGCCATGAACTGGGCCTGCATGTCAGTCGGAAATCCGGGATAAGGCATTGTCTTTATGTTCTCCGATTGCAGCCTCTCCGGACCCGTCGCCCTCATCCCGCTCCTGCCCGGCCTGAAGGTCATCCCCGTGTCGCGCAATTTGTTGACCAGCGAATCCAGATGCTCCGGCCTGCAGCGCCTGATCGCAACGTCCCCGCCCGTGATTCCGGCGGCCGCCACAAAAGTTCCGGCCTCTATCCTGTCAGGTATTACCGTATGCCTGAGAGGACTCAGGCCCGCAACCCCTTCTATCTCGATTACACTTTCGCCGGCCCCGTATATCTTCGCCCCCATCGAGATGAGAGCACGCGCCAGGTCGACCACCTCGGGCTCCCTCGCCGCGTTCTCGATGAGGGTCCTTCCTTCAGCCAGCACCGCCGCCATCATGATGTTTTCGGTGCCGGTTACAGTCGGCATATCGAAACAGATGGACGTACCTTTCAGCTTCCTCGCCTTCGCAAGCACATATCCCGAGTCCAGCGTCACGGACGCCCCCATCTTTTCAAGCCCCATAAGGTGGAGGTTGATCGGCCGCGCGCCTATCGCGCAGCCTCCCGGCAGGGATACCTTCGCCTTGCCAAGCCTCGCCACCAGCGGGCCGAGCACGAGTACAGAGGCCCGCATGGTGCTGACCAGCTCATAGGGCGCCTCGTAATGTTTTATGCCGCTGCAATCGAGGATCGCACGGTTTTTTTCCAGATGGAACCCGGCCCCGAGGTCAGCAAGGAGCCTCCCCATAGTCGATATGTCCCTCAGATGCGGAACCGAGTCCAGATAGTGTTCACCGGGGGCCAGAAGGGTGGCCGCCATGATAGGAAGGGCCGCGTTTTTCGACCCGCTGATATCCACCGTGCCCTCAAGTCTTTTTCCACCTCTTATGACGAGCTTGTCCAACAGGAACCTCCAGATGTTTCCATTATTGTATCCAAAACAGCCTCATTTATAAACCTGTCAAACAGCAGTTAACCACATTTGAACTCTGATAGACACTATAAAGACAGGTGTTTTAACCCGGGAAAAAGTTCTTGAGAACCCGTGGCGATAATGACTCCCGGGGAAAGATGTGTTATATTCAGACATGAGGGAATTCCTGATATTCGAGGACGACGACGGCCGGTGGGTTGCCGAGTGCGCGGAGTTGCCGGGCTACCAGGCCAGGGGCAAAACCAGGGAGGAAGCGATCGAAAAAATGAAGTCCGCCATCCTTATTTTCTATCCCTGCCGGTGCGAGGATTAGGCGGCCGGCTTACCGCTGTCAGCACTCTGTCTATTCCGGCAAGATCTTTCCCGACATCGATATCTTTGAACCCGGCCTCTTCTGCAATCCTTGCCACCCCGTCGGCCTGGCCGAATCCGAGTTCCAGTACGACCGTTCCTGTCTTCTTCAGATGCCGCTTCGCGCCCGCAAAGATCTTCCTGTAAAAATCAAGGCCGTCACTGCCGCCATCAAGTGCCTGCCTCGGTTCCCATTCCCTGATCTCCCTCTGCAGCCCGTCTATCTCGGAAGTGGCGACGTAAGGAGGGTTTGATATGACCAGGTCGAAAGGCGGCATTCCTCCTGCGGGCTCATAAAGTGAACCCTGCATAAATGTGACATTGTTTATCCCGTTGATCCCGGCGTTCCTCTCCGCATATATTATGGCGGTATCCGAAATATCGGTCCCAAAGACAGCGGCTTCAGGGAACGCCCGCCCCAGCGCCAAAGAGATGCAGCCGCTCCCGCTGCAGAGATCGAGGACCCTGAGAACGGCCGGTCCCTGCGGGAGACTTCCGAGCCGGCGCATCCCCTCAAGGGCCACCAGCTCTGTCTCCGGCCGTGGTATCAGAACCCCCCGCCCCACATCTATCCTGAGGCCGAGGAAATCCACTGAGCCGGCAATGTACTGCACCGGCTCCCCGGCGGCCCTCCTCTCAAGTAGTCCGATGATCCCGGCACGCACCGCATCGCCCACTTCGGGATTGTCCCTGTAGGCGGTCATTCTGTCGATGCCGGCGGCATGCAGCACCAGCACCTCCGCATCGAAGCCCGAATCGCTTATGCCGGATTTATCCAGATATTGGGTAGCCGACTTCAGTATGTCCAGTACACGCATGAACCCACCTTAAGAAGTTGGAATAGAATAAACCTTAGAGTCGCATAAATTTTACAAAGGGAAGGCGGGGATGGAGGAAAACAGCCTTAGAGCGCTTTAAGCTTTTCGGCGTTGTAATAACTGACAAGGCTGTCGATGATCTCGTCGAGGTCGCCTTCGAGGGCCTGCTCAAGCTTGTGGAGGGTCAGGCCTATGCGGTGATCAGTCACACGGTTCTGGGGATAGTTGTAAGTCCTTATCCGCCCGCTCCTGTCGCCGGTACCCACCTGGGACTTGCGCTGCTCCGACCTCTCCTTTTCCTGTCTCTCCATCTCAATTTCATACAGACGGGCACGGAGGACCTTCATGGCCTTGTCCTTGTTCTTTATCTGTGACCTCTCGTCCTGGCACTGGACCATCAGCCCTGTCGGCACGTGCACTATTCTGACTGCGGAGTATGTCGTGTTGACCCCCTGGCCGCCGGGGCCTGAGGCGCAGAACGTATCCACTCTCAGGTCTTTTTCGTCGACCTTGATGTCGACGTCTTCGGCCTCGGGAAGCACCGCCACTGTCGCGGCCGACGTATGGATCCTGCCCGACGCCTCTGTTGCGGGTACTCGCTGGACCCTGTGGGTGCCGCTTTCGTATTTCAGACGGCTGTAAGCCCCCTTCCCCTGGATCGATGCCACGACCTCCTTGATCCCGCCGAGTCCTGTGGCGCTCATGCTGATGACCTCTATCT
>JBJKOV010000023.1:0-1753 GCA_046707105.1 Thermodesulfovibrionales bacterium | reverse complement strand
TCCCGAGTTCCTCCATCTTCTGCTGAAGCTCTTTTTCCTTTGAAGGACCGACAGGAAACATGCCCATAATTTCTTACTATAGCATCTTTAGGGGTTCCCATTTAATATGAGGACCGATATGAGCCGGTACAGCGAGCATTGTTATACGCTAATCGCATCACCTAAGCTGCATAAGGAACATGAAAGACTGTAATAGTTCACCGCAGAGACGCAGAGTTCGCAGAGATTCAGTTAATTTTTGTTTTCCGGCGAGAGGCCGGAAAACAAAAAAAGACTCGCCTCACGGCAGTTTATATATTTCTGCCCTCTCAGCAGAAATATATAATTACACCCTCTGCGCCCTCTGCGTCTCTGCGGTGAAATGCATGTTGGTTCCCCACTTATCGGATTAGTGCTGACATTGACTTACCCTGGAGCCGCTGAGGCCGTGTTGAAAAAAATGTTCCTACGTTTTATTATTAGCAGGGTAACAATATATTTTTGAAAGAGGCTTTATGAAAAAAACAGCGTTGCTCTGCTGCATCTTGTTCGTCCTTGTTGCCTGCGGCAAGAAGGAGATCAAACCCGTGTCCCAGGAGTCGAAGACCGCCCTGGCCGCCTTTGCCCTCGCAGATACCATAAGACATGACTTCGTCGGGAAAGACCTTGCCGCGATCCGGCAGAACTCGACTGACAAGGGCTATGAGGACATTACCTCTGGCAACGCCACCTTCGATTCGCTTGAACTGGCCTTCACCCCGAGGTGGGTGGAGATAGAAAACCAGAAGGTTCTCGTGAATATTTCCTGGACGGGCAGCTGGGTAACCGGCGGGAAGAAGAAAGAAGACAGCGGTATGGCGGTATTTGTAATGGAGGGCAATCCGCTGAAAGTGTCGGCAATCATGAGGGACAACCCCTTTGTCTCCCCTCCACAATAACAGAAAATTATAAGTCTTGTAACCGGATCCCTGTTCTCACTTGCAGGAACTGCAGGTGCCTTTGTTGCAGGAGGTGCATCCCGAATCGGACCCCGCGAAGGGCTTGTCGACGCCGCTCATGCCGAAGGTGGACATCTTCTTTTTAACGTTTTCCGAGGAACACTTCGGACAGTCTACCGGCCTGTTCCCGAAGACGAGTTTTTCGAATTCTTCGCTGCACTGGTTGCATTTGTATTCGTATATCGGCATCTTTTTCCTCCGACACCCTTTTGGTTAATATGATATATCCTGCGGTCTCTGCCGCAGGGTTGTTTACGACGATTTCGCTTTTTTCTTAACCGGGACCTTTTCCCAGTCTTTGAGGAACTTCTCAAGTCCCACATCAGTCAGAGGATGCCTGATGAGCTGCCTGATGACGCCGTAGGGGATGGTGGCGATGTGGGCACCCATCCTGGCCGCTTCAACAACATGAAGGGGGTTCCTTACGCTGGCGACTATAATCTCCGTCTCGAAAAGGTAGTTTTCGTAGATCTCGACGATCTCGCTCACCAGCTCCATCCCCATATGACTTATATCGTCCAGACGACCGACGAAGGGACTCACGAAACTGGCCCCGGCCTTGGCCGCAAGCAGTGCCTGCGGGGAAGAAAAAACAAGGGTTACATTCGTCCTGATGCCCAGACCGGAAAGTTTTTTTACCGCCTTCAGCCCTTCCTCGATCATCGGGATTTTAACGACGATATTCTTATGTATCTTAGCGAGGGAGCGGGCCTCTTTCAGCATCTCGTCAGCCGTCAGTCCCACAACCTCTGCGCTCACCGGACCGTCAACTATTC
>JBJKOV010000022.1:0-9700 GCA_046707105.1 Thermodesulfovibrionales bacterium | reverse complement strand
TTGTTCCTCCTTGTAAAATGTTCGGGGATGTCACTTAATCGGATTTCAGACGAGATGCAAAGCTCTCCCGGTTTCCTAACCAAAGTATATAACGTTACAGGGTAATGTCAAGTTGCCGTATAAGTTGCCTGACAGACTGATAAAATTTGCCGGGATCATTTATTATCTATCATGGCATATCCCGCAAGGAGGCTTCTGACGCTCGTTTTCCTGACTGAGGGTGCTGCTCTGGCCGCCGCCCTTCTCCTGGCCCGGCCGCTGGATATTCGACTCTTCCCTCTGACACAGAATTTATGGGGGGATATTTCCAAAGGGACTGTGGCGGCCCTGCCGCCGCTTGCCTTCTTTATTTGTTCGCTTTCAGAAAGGGCGGGGAGACTACCTGCTCTCGCTTCTCTGAGACGAAAGGTTCTGGTAGATATAAGGGAACTTTTCCTTGATGCCAGTCCGATCCATCTTCTGCTGATCTCCGCCAGCGCCGGATTCGCCGAAGAGCTGCTCTTCAGGGGGGTAATTCAGGGCAAGGTCGGGATTGTCGCGGCGAGTATTATCTTCGGTCTCGTCCATTTTATCAGCCCGGCGTATGTCATCGCCGCGGCGGCAATGGGCTTTTACATAGGGGCAATTTTTCAGATGTCCGGCCACCTTCTCGTGCCGATACAACTGCATTTCATTTATGATCTTGGTGCACTGGCCTACATAATCTACTTTCCGGGTGCCGTTGAATCAGGAGGGGAGCAGGCGCCGTAGCAAGCAATATTAAGCAAGTCTCTTTATGCCGGAGACCGAGTACAGAAACTATAAGGGAATATTAAATCCGAAAACCGCACGATAAATGGGCTTGTTTTCCAGTTCTTCCCGCACGGCCTCCATGCCGCGAGGCGGCTCGATGGAAACGTAAGCCATAAAATCCTCGTCCAACCGGACTCTCAGCGCTCTGGCGAGAATCTCTGCTTTCCCGGCGTTTTTGATGTTATTGTCACCGGGCTCCTTTTGTGCTTCGGCTATTGTGGCGGCATTAAAAACCCTGATGTGGCTTGCACCGGTCTTTGCCTGAAGGGGAGAAGATTGTGCGGCCATGGTTCGCGAGGCGAAAAAGAAAAGGCCGACCAGGCAGAGAGAAACCGACAGGATTTTTGATGTTTTATTTATCGCCGAACGGTTGTCCATGATAATCAACTTTATAAACCATATTATATGTTAATTATCAGGATTTCGCAAGAAGTATTTAGCCGGCTGCGGCGAGTCTCATTTTTCTGCCTCCATGGCAGTTATTATACTCTATAACCTTTACCCCCATGTCCAGCAGAATCCCCACGAGGTTGGCAAGCTCATCAAGCGAAAAAAATTCCGAAGGGAGGGCATCGTTGATTTCGTCATAGGTGACCTTTCCCCTTTTTACGCCTATGTCTATGATAGCTTCTACAACATCACGCTCTTTCATGCTTCACCTTCATCCGTCAATGCTGTTAATATTGATTGACAACGCCCGAACAACCATCCATGCCGGTTTTGCCAAACTCTTTTTTGGGGAGAGGTCTTTCTGAATCCGTCTCTCCAGTCCTGATATCAAAATCTTCCTCTTTCTCAGCTAAACATAAAAGATTAGTTTGAAGAAAATATGAAGGATTTTCTACTTAAAGAGACTCGGCAAGTCAAGCAGAATATGATTTGTTTCCTCCATAACAGACCGTTTTGAAAGCTGAAACCGATGCGAATCAGACTATCACAAATCAGGAGGAAATGTACAATTAAATAATCTTAATCAAAAACAGCGCTTTCTCATTTCTGAACATTGGGGAAATCGAAAGTGACGGACCCTTCATCCATCTCCTTGGCGACCTTCACCTGTACTGCCCAGTGTCCGGCCATTGTCAAAGGCATGACGACCTTGTAAGCGCCACCGCCTTCTTCGGTTACCGTGGGCGGAAACATGGCGCCCATATGGTGTTCCGGCATGGAGGGGTTTACTTCCACCTTCGCGCTTTGCACAGGGGCGCCTTTCACGTTGCTTATTTTTAATTCAACTTCATTTCTTCCCATCTTCAGGGTCTTGTCACTGAAGACCATCTTCACATGGAAGTTACCATTTGCCGTCGACTGAGTAACGCTTTTTTTTGCACAGCCACAAACAAAGAAGACGCTCGCAATAATAATAAACAAAGACACCGACACTTTTTTCATGACTGCCTCCCCCCGTTTTTCTTTGTGTATTATAGCCGAACTCACCCCCTTTTTTGGATTCCGGCAGAAGGTCAACTTAATTTGCCGAAGACGGCTGGCGTGAATGCGGAGGTGAAGTTTGATCTTGGCCCGATTCCCGGCCGGTTACAGGATGACCCCCAAAAAAGAGTTTTTCGTGACGGTTGTCGAGTCCGATAAGTAATGTGTCTCGCCGCACTTGCAATTAATATCCGGGCGGCAGTAGAGTAAGAAAGGATTTCTTAATATGAACGTTGTTGCCATACACAGCCTTGCGGAAGACAAGCAGAGCCTGGGAGGTAAGCTGGCTGCAGCTCTGGGTGTCACTGTCTTCGAGGCTCTGTCGCGGCTACGGATACCGGGGAACGGCCCTCTTGTCGTCGCCGTCTTCGGAGAACCGGAGCCGGCCGAGAGGCTGGTTGATAAGCTTCTGGCCGCAGGATTCCATGCGACCCTTTTAACGACCGATGAGATTTCAAGGGAGGCCGGGCTGTCGCCTGTCAGACGGTTTCGTCTTGACGGAGAAGCGCTACAAGTCGAATCTCTTCAGGGAGGCAGCGCTGACGTCGCTTATCGAGATATCCAGCTAATCCTGCGGGGCACGCGTGTTGTCAGCAGCACTTCAACGGAGACGGTGAAAAATCGATCTTTCAATCTCGGCCGCGCAGTGCTTTCCAGTGGACTTATGCTCACCAAGACCACCAGGACCGTAATGGAGACAACGAATGAGACGAGGGAAGGTTTCTTAGCCCTTTATGCGGCTGACGAGACTGCGATGACCTTTAATGAAAGAGGCCTTGTTTATGATTCGCTGGGTCCTGCCCGCCAGCCGGCCAGCGCAGCGAACTTCGTTTATCTTATCGGCGAACTTCGCCGCCGCTGCAAGGAAGCCGTTTACGATGAACGCCTTTTAACAAGAGCAGGCCAGGCGGCTCTGCTCGGTCCCCTTCTCAGCCCGGAGACGCACGTGTCCGTTGCCACCCGTCTGCTTGCGAAGGTGCTCCGGGATGGTATCTGAAGAGCTGCGCCTGGCCGCAGAGGTGATGAAAAAATGGAGCGGATGCATTGCAATTCGGTCGGGGGTTGAAGTAAAATTATGCTTGAGGAGAAAGCCGAAGGACCGTACCAACGCACATGTTTTTCAGTCATTTGTCCCCCATTACCCGGATATCCCAGCATCGGCTTGAGGCCTTTCCCCGATCAACTGCCCCTTATCTACGGGGCTCTCCCGATCTTCCGGTTCCGGAGAGGTAGGGTGCCGACGTCCGACAGAATTAAAGACAAATTATGCTTGGTGTGAGGAGGTTGCAATGTTTGGATTAGGGTTGCCGGAATTGATGGTGGTGTTGGTGATCGCGCTTCTGGTGTTCGGCCCCGGCAAACTGCCGGCGGTCGGCAAGGGCCTGGGCGAGTCGATCAGGGGGTTTAGGAACGCGCTCAAAGATGATCCGGAAAAAGAGAAAAAGAACTTAGAGAAGAAATAAGGGCGCTGGCTTAAGATCGGAAGATCTGGAGCCGGATGCAAGTGACAGGAAATTCATATCTTTAGACCTTATCGGAGGACCCACTTGGCATATGGAAAAAATGAGCGCAGTTGCTGATATACGCGAAATACCGGCGGACGATATTCCGGCAGACTCCTGGGACTGGTTCCTGAGGGCTGCCATTCTCTGCGGTCTCACAGTAATAGCTTACGCAAGTCTGAGCGGGGGAATATTTACGCCTCTGTTTCACAAGCTTTCGGGGAGCAAGTGGGAGAAAGTCCTCCTTCGGCCGAGCCTGATGTGGGGTGCCATGGGGACTATTTTTTTATTTTTCCGCACCTTCTTGTGGTTCCAGTACCGCTCCATACCGGCGGCTCCGTTCGGACAGGCCCCTTTTCTCAGTGTTATCATCCCCGCTTACAACGAGGGGTCGATGGTAGCGAAGACGATCGATTCAGTGGCCGCTGCGGTTTATCCCCGCGACCGGCTGGAGATCTTTGTCGTTGATGACGGTAGCAAGGACGATACATGGAAGCATATCCGGCATGCAGCGATGCGGCATCCCGGCCTTGTCACTACCGTCCGCTTCAGAAAAAACCGCGGGAAGCGGTCCGCCCTGGAGGAAGGCTTCAGGAAGGCGAAGGGCGAAATAGCGGTAACAATCGATTCCGACAGCGTGATCAGCCCCAGTACACTGCTAGCAATGGCAGGTCCTTTTCGTAACGGGCGCGTAGGCGCTGTCGCGGGAAAAGAATCGGTTTACAACCGCGAGCAGGGCGTTATCCCGAAGATGCTGCATGTGAAATTCATGCTGTCCTTCGATTTCCTGCGAGCGGTGCAGTCCACCTACAGCACGGTCTATTGCTGTCCGGGCGCACTTGCTGCATACCGGATGTCTGCCGTGAGGAATGTGCTCGACGAGTGGGTAGAACAGCGTTTCCTCGGCGTGCACTGCACATACGGCGAGGACCGTTCTCTCACAAACTATATCCTGGCCAGTGGATACGACACGGTATACCAGCGGAGCGCCGTGGTTTATACAATAGTGCCCCAGACATATTCAAAGCTCGCCAAGATGTTCCTTCGTTGGGACAGAAGCTAAGTGCGGGAAGAAATCCGTCTTGCCCGTATTGTGTGGCGAAGGAGGCCGAAAGCCCGTCTTATCACACTTTCGGACATGCTGATAAAGAACCTGCGCTACCCGATAGGATATGCAGCCCTCGCCATTATGGTCAAAATGTCGGTGAGCGACCCGACGACGGTCCTGCGGCTCCTCTTTGCCATCGGGATCATGGCGTTGTTCAACATGTTCTATTATCTGCGCAGCGAGCGGTCATGGGACTTCCTTTACGGCATGCTATACGCCTATTTCTCCTTCTTCGGCCTTTTCTGGATCTTTCCCTGGGCCGTGCTTACCGTCAGGTCGCGCTCATGGATGACGAGATGAAAAACAGCCGGACGTAAGCTTATAATTTGTCATGCCCGTTTTCTAATCGGGAGAAGAACCGCTCTCAGGGGTGGAAGACATTAAGGACAAGGAAAGGCACCGCAGAAAAAAGCATTCCGAGGATGACACCGAACACCTCCAGCCAGAGCAGATGGTCCCTGACATTCTTCTCGATGATATCACGCACCTCGGACGGCCGATACTCGGAGAGTTTATCTACCACCATCGCCTTGATGTTGATCTTTTCGAAGAGCAGCTGGGAAATAGATTTGTCAGTGTAAAAATGTGATTCCAGCAGTTCATTGTGCGGCTTGAAGAAAAAATCTTCCAGTGTTCCGATCTTTTCTATAGCTTTAACCAGCATATTCTTCGTTATTTTGAATTCCGACAACTGTTTGTCCAGTTCCACGACAATCGCCTCAGTCATCTCCTCATATTCCTTGATGCGTGTCACGTTCAGGAATTTGCCCAGGAAGCCGAGTTTTGTCCGGAGGCCGTCTTCGATCTTCTGCCGGGTTTTTCCCGACCTCAGATGGTTTCGGACATCCACCCTGAATTCATCGATGATACGGTTCAGGATTCTTTCCGCGCTTTCGATCTTGACCGGCGCGAGGATTTTTCTCAGCTCATCCTGAATCATGTCCGTACTGATCAGGTGGGACTCAACAGTGTCGGCAAGGGAATCGACGATCTCCCGGTGTTTCTTCAGGAGAACACCTGAGCCTGGTAGAAACCACTTCCTGTCGAAAAGCATCACTATCGCGATTTTGTTTGTCACTCCGCCGATGAACCCCCCGAGGAAGACGCTCACTGCGAAAGAGAGCAATTCCGCCTTTACGCCCGCAATTGAGAAGATGACGCATGCGGAAAGGAGCACAAAGACGATGAAGATCAGATAGGTCGCCGCCAGGTTCGCCGCCCTCTCGCACGGCTTAAGCCCGCCGTGCCTCTTCCTCTTCATGTCGAGACTCTCTGACATATTTCGATGTTCCCCATGCCGCAAAGCACCTGGCCTGTTCCCGCGATCCCGCAGGCCTTCGGGACTCCGGACCGGTTACACATGATAACCCGGATCCGGCGGGAGGACAGAAGACGTATTAACGTGGTTTTCTGCCTGCCGTCTCCTTAGTATTTTACCAATGACGTTCCCGGCGGGCAAACTTTACGCATCATCCATCGCCGCACTCTTTTGTTATAATTTATGAACGTGCTGAGCCGGCTGATTCGGGAGACTGTTAATCCGGGCCGGGAGGGAGGAGCCAGATGAGAGTTATAAGTGCCGTAATTATTGCGGCAAGCGTGCTGCTGTTTGTCCAAGCTGCCGTTGCCGCAGATCAGGATGCACAGTTTTACTTCGACAGAGGCAACAACCACCTCAATGAGGGGGATTATGCCGGAGCCATTAAGTCATACAGTCGCGTGATTTCGATATACCCCGGCTTTGATCAGGCATATTTCAACCGCGGGCTGGCTTATGACAGGAACGGACAATATCAGGAGGCCGTTTCGGACTTCAGCAAAGTCATATCCATGCATCCCGAAAATGCCGAACTTTACGTCAACCGGGCGCTTGCGTATCTCAAATTGAAACAGTACCAGAACGCGATCGGGGACTACAACAAAATCATAGCACTTACCCCGGACTCGGCGGACGCCTACCACAACCGCGGCATTGCCTACGCGCACCTGGAAAAATATAACAAGGCGATGAGCGATTACAATAAGGCCCTTGATATCAGGCCCGACGACGGTAATATTTACGCGTCGCGCGGTGTTGCATACGTGAAAGAGGCCATGGAGGATTTCAGAAGGGCCTGTGCTGCGGGCATAAAGTACGCCTGTGATAACCTTGCGCAACTTTCGAAATAAGGGCGGATTATAAATTGGCTGAACTCACCCATAAAGATAACATTTCTGCAGTCCCGAAGCCTGCCGGGAAGAGGAACCGACTCCGGAAAGATTCCCTGTGCGGGTCGGGAAATGACAAATAGGCGACATAGATACGACTTATGAGCAGATTCCAGGTGGGGCGGAATACGAGGGGAGGGATCTCCTAATTTGCGGATGTCCCTCCCCCCACTTAAGCAACGTCAGATTCTATTTATGGCATTTCTGGCACTCGGAAGAGGCAAAGGCAGTCTTCCCGTCGTGGCACTTGCCGCAGAACTTACCCTTGTAAATATCATCCATCTTTATGCCCGAACCGCCTTTCTTATATTTAAACACCTCAGTATGGCAGGAACCGCATTCGAACATGGCGGTATGCACACTGTGGCTGAAGACCGCAGGGCTCATGCCGGACGAAGGGTATACGAAATCCTTTTTCAGGACCGACATGTTATGGCATTTGTTGCAATCTTTCGCAGGGAAAGAGATCTTGCCGTTATGGCATTTTCCGCAGGTCTCACCCTTGAACATGCTTTCCATGGTGATTCGGGTGGCACCGTGTTTCATCTGGAACGGTGTTGGGTGGCATTCTCCGCAGGCAAACTTTTCGGTGTGTTTCTGGTGGGAAAAGGTGACCGGCATGCCGGAATCCGGGAATATAAAGCTCTTAAGATTGTGGCACTTGCTGCAGACATCCTTGTTCAGCTCTATTTTTTCGTGAGCCATCATAATGTGACACTGGTTGCAGTGTACCCCGAAGCCGATATGCTTTGCGTGTGAAAATTTTCCCTGTTCGTTAACAGAGAACTTCTCGTAAGAGTGACACGAAAAACATGGCAGCCCCGAGTCTTTCAGAGATGTTATCACGGGGATTTTTTCCGGCTGTTCCTTTTTCCCCCTTGTTTCCACACCAGCCTTACAGGCAGAGAGCATAAGGACTATGACCAAAATGGACAGTATCTTCGGCATCGCCCCTCCCTAGTCTCTCTTATCTTTTTTAGCCGCCTCGGGAAAAAGCACTTCGTATTCGAGGGGATGGTGGTGCTTCAGCTTCTCGGTCGACATCCTCCCGGTGATCCACAGCCAGCTCATCGGGAAGACTTCCGGTTTGAGATGTTCGTTATAGAAATGCCAGAAGAGTATGAACACGATCGCGAGGAGCGCCTCATCGCTATGCATAAGCGCCAGAAGTTGCCATATCCAGTGGGAAGTCGACTGGGGGATGATGTAAGACACGACCATCGGGAAGGCGAGAGAGAAACCCGAAAAACCGATAATGAACATGCCCCAGAAGACCGCCCAGTAGTCGAATTTCTGTGCATAGTTGTATTTCCCGAATTTCGGTTTCTCCTTTGAGAGGCCGAAGAAATACATGAAGTTCTTGACGACATCGAGGATGTCCTTGGGCAATGGGATGACTGTGGTCCTTGAATTGATGGTCATTTGTTTGGTCGCAAAGAGGTAGCCCAGGTAGAGCACATGCCATACGAAGTCAAGCAGCATCGTTACGCCGGCGATTCTGTGGATAAGCCCGGCGCTTTCGGGACCTCCCCAGAAGCGGATTAGTTTGCTTGACACCCCGGCGGGGGCATAGGCGTATTTAAGCCCCCAGCCCGTAAAACTCAACACGAGAAACGTCGCGAACATTATGACATGCTGTATCCTGAAAATTATATTGAATCTCTCGACCTCTTGAGGAATTTCCTTGATTTCGGCGGCGTTGGTCTGGTCCATTATTTTTCCCTCCCTCTTCTGAAAATAGCGTCTCTGATATCGGAGAAAGCCTCAAGCAGAACATGGACTACTATAAAGGTGAATACGCTGAGCAGAAGCACTATCAGGGCTTTTTCCGCATAGTGCGGGATCGGCCCAGGGCGCTTGTGTGTGAAGGCCGGGATGAACTTCTCGTTTGCCCCTTTATGGCACTGGCCGCAGGTCTTCAGCTTGTTTTTGCCGGAGACAGGCGATGCCGGGTCCGTGATATATGCTATATCGTGAGCTCCATGACAGCTTGAACAAACCGGGGCTCTTGAATCACCCAAGGCAAGCTTCCTCCCATGAAAGCTCTCTTCAAAACTTTCCATGACATCTTCGTCGATGCCGTATTTTTCCATCATTGTCGTATTCCCGTGGCAGTGTCCGCATGTCTTAACCATATTCGCGCGACTGACCGGAGACGCAGGGTTTTTCACCGGTACTATATAATGCGGGGATCCGTGACAGTCAAGGCAAAAAGCGCCGTCTGTCTGATGCTTTATCAGTATGTTCCTGCCGTGGACACTCGCGATTACTTTTTCGTAAACCTCGGGATGGCACTGGCTGCAGGCCGCCGCCGCAACTGCATCCACGGGGTATTTTGCCGACAGCTCCGACGCGATTTTCTGGACATCGGCAGGGACTGCGCCTCCCGGCGCGACATGAGGGTTATCGGTGAATTTCATGTGACAGTCTGTGCAGGAGAGGCTTCCGTGAACCGAGGACTGAAACCTGTCGGAGTTTACGTGCAGATCGACAAGTGGGCCTGAGGCGCTTTTCAATTGCCCCTTCATGGCACTGTGGCAGAAGAGACACTTTGCCGGTCCCTGTGAAAAAGCGGGTGGCGGGAAACAGAGCAGGAGGAACAGCACGGGTGCGATCAAAAACAAGATTGTTTTATATCTCATAGGCACCTCGAAAAATG
>JBJKOV010000021.1:0-7645 GCA_046707105.1 Thermodesulfovibrionales bacterium | reverse complement strand
GAACCCCCAGAGAAACAACGTAATCCTTGACCGCCTTGGCCCTTCTGTCTCCGAGAGCAAGGTTATATTCATTCGTGCCGCGTTCGTCCGTATTCCCTTCTATCGAAAGCTTGGCATCAGCATGGCCTGTCATCCACTCGGCGATCGATTTCAACTCATCCTTGTACTGCGCCTTCACGTCGTACTTATCGAAATCAAAGAGGATATCTGACCATTTTCCTTCCTGGCCCTTCATCTCCATCTCCTTGGAACCGACGGATTCGACGTTCGGTCCCACTTTCGCCTCGGTGATCTTTTCCGGGGTCTTGGGCTGCATTGCTTCCTTCGACTCTTTCTGCTGCGCGGGCTGGGCCTCGGGCTGTGTGACTACCCGCTGCGTGCAGCCGAACGCTATCGCGACTACGAACACGAGAAAAAAAATCCAATACCTTTTCATTGCATCCTCCTGGGAATAAAACATATCAATTCGGCGACCATCTCGGGCCAAAGGCCTTAAGGTCTCTCGGTGTAATTCTCTTTTGGGAGATTTCTTGAAGATTTCTCGCTTCAAGACGTCTGCCGGACGCAGGAAATGGAAGGGAAGCCCCTGCACCTTACGCAAGGGAAAGCGACGAACAGGTTTATGTTCGGGACAATACCGATTGCCATGTTTGTACGTTGAGCATAGATAATCATTGTGAAGAAACTGTGAATGATCGGGGAAAAATATTGTTTCCTTTAATCTAAAGGTTTTTTCCCGCATTGCCCTTCAGATCACTCAGCAATGCCCGTTTCGGAAAAGACCCGAATTGGCTCGAAAGTCGACGAGGCAAGTTTCAATATGGGCGGTAAAATTTGGAAGCATATCCCCGGGAATATACCCGTCCGAATAAGATTCCGGACCTGCCTGCGGGCAGGCAGACAAGCCGTAATGGTTAGCTCCCACCCCTCTTTTGGGTCAATATCTGCTCCAGTGCCTTCTGGTCTGGACTGACAAAGGCGGGCGAAGCGGGGACACTCGCAAGCAACTTTAACAGCTGTTCGGTCTTTCCCAGTGCCGGCGGCAAGTGTGCCGAAAAGATCATTTTCGGAGCCAATTTGTGAATATTGTCCAGCGCTTGACTGAATGCGCTCCGCTCAACCATATGAACCCATGGGCTGTCAGCGCCGGCCCAACTGATCATGCCTTGAGCGAGGTCTCCTTCCTGAATATCATCGGCATTCTTCGCCGGCGACGGGATGATGGCGCCGAAGAAATCGGCGGAGAAAAAGGCTTCCGATCTGCTGTCGTAGATGCCGATAGTGGTGGGGTTATCAAACAGGGGCGGTCTGACTGCGGTCAGCTTACGGTCACCGGCACTGATACTGTCTCCCGGATTCAGCCAGTAAACCCGATCCATGGGTACGGGCCAGGCCGTGCTCATTCTCAGCACTGCCAGAGAGTTCGCCGCAAGCCGTGCGCCGGGCGCTGCTTCAAGGACTTTCCGGATGCTGCCGGTATGATCCGCATCATCGTGGGTAAGCCACACCCACTTCAAGTCGTGAGGGTCAATAATCGATTCCAGTGCTTTCATGAACCCCTCACTTTCCATTCCCATTCCAGTATCGACCAGGACAGGCTCTTTAGCCTTGATGACGAAGGCATTGACCGGAAGGAAGCCTGCACCGGGGATCGGGAAATGAGAAGGAAGGACCTCTATATCCGGCATTAGTTTATGGGTTTTATCCATTGGACACTCATCCTTTCCCGCTTTCCCGGATTTCACCCCCCGATTTCTCTGTCATTACGATCAGGTATCGCGAGCGGCGGAATCCAGCTTTCGATATCCTTTTGTCGGCTCATCGTAGATCAGTGTGGGTACTTTCTTGTCTTTTTCGTCATTCCGGCTTGTCCGGAATCCTTCCGAAAACGCCTTCTTGAATTCGCCATGATATATACCGCAAAAGTATTTTCCCTCACGCAGTCAGTATATCAGAAAGATTCCGGACAAGCCGGAATGACAGCCACAAGACAGCGCATCAAATTAACCTGCGTACATACACGCTTACGCGAAGACCCTTTTTGTCTGACTATTACGACGCCCCAGGGGCTTTCTTCATCTATAGACAAGATGTTATCACATTCGACGCGTTATGCATACACAAGGAACTGTTTCTATGCCTCTTTCGCATTTGCGCCGTAGTGGAGAGAAGCAGGGAACCTGACACGCAAATGTTTTAAGCGGCTGAAACAAACGCCGTCAGACCTTGCAGCGGCTGAGGCGGCAGGCTGCTGCCGAATAGCACACGCCTGGAAGGGATTTCGCCCGTGGAGACTGATTCCGGAGAGCCGGTTTGAGACCTGTCCCTTTTTCTGATAACATTATTCCATGAGTTGAAGACGTTTTATCACTTCAGGATCCCGATTCTCGCGGGGTCAATACGTAATGTGAAGACCTATGGCTGACTATGATGGTAGAAAGAGAGTGGTGATCGAGGCGGTTTCCCCGGAGATCGATTCAGGGAATTTCGCGGTCAAGAGGGTGGCAGGCGAAACGCTCGTGGTGGAGGCCGACATCTTTGCCGACGGGCACGACGAGGTCTCGGCAGCCCTCCTGTTCCGGCTGGATTCGGAGACCGGGTGGCGGGAGACGCCCATGTCCCCGGTCGGAAACGACAGGTGGAGAGGAAGTTTTACAGTCGACCGTATGGGGGTTTATTATTACACCCTGCGGGGCTGGGTGGACCATTTCCTCACCTGGCAGAAGGACTTACGGAAGAAATACGAGGCGGGAACTCAAATCGGACAGGAACTCCTTATCGGCTCGCACCTGATAGAGCAAACCTCGCGGGAAGCTGCCGGGGAAGACGCGAAGAACCTGATGGCCTTTGCCGGCGCAATAAGAGAAGAAAAGGAAAAGGACGCCGGCCGGGCGGTTTCCATCGCCCTGAGCAGGGAACTCACATCTCTGATGGAGAGATATCCCGATAAGGGACTGGCTGCGACCTATCCAAGGGAGCTCCCTCTTGTCGTCGACAGGGCGAAGGCGCTCTTTAGTACGTGGTACGAAATGTTTCCACGGTCATGCGGTTCCGAATCGGGCCGGCACGGTACCTTCAGAGAATGCGAGCGACTGCTGCCGGGTATTGCTCATATGGGGTTTGACGTCATATATTTCCCGCCGGTCCATCCGATCGGCAGCACCAACAAAAAGGGAAAGGACAATACGGTCACCGCCGGTCCTCAAGACCCCGGCAGTCCATGGGCGATCGGGTCCAGCGAGGGGGGGCACAAAAAGCTCCACCCGGCGCTTGGCACGATGGAGGACTTCGAGAGGTTCGTCAGACTGGCCGGAGATAAGAAGATCGAGGTGGCGATCGACCTCGCCTTCCAGTGTTCCCCCGACCATCCTTATGTGAAGGAGCACCCTGAGTGGTTCAGGTGGAGGCCGGACGGGACGATCCAGTATGCTGAAAACCCGCCCAAGAAGTATGAGGATATTGTGCCGTTCGATTTCGAGACGGAA
This sequence comes from Thermodesulfovibrionales bacterium, assembly GCA_046707105.1. GTDB lineage: Bacteria > Nitrospirota > Thermodesulfovibrionia > Thermodesulfovibrionales > UBA6898 > JARRRD01. The sequence goes on along the minus strand of JBJKOV010000021.1, from coordinate 4,160 downwards.
GACTGGGAGAACCTCTGGAAGGAGTTGAAAGGCGTCGTTACCTTCTGGATAGAAAAAGGGGTCAGGATTTTCAGGGTGGACAACCCCCACACTAAACCTTTTGCCTTCTGGCAGTGGCTGATAGGGGAGGTGAAAAAGGACCATCCGGATGTGATCTTCCTGGCCGAGGCATTCACGAGACCCAAGGTGATGTACCGGCTGGCCAAGCTCGGCTTCACCCAGTCCTATACGTATTTCACCTGGCGCTCCACCAGGAAGGAGATCGCCGGGTACCTCAGTGAGCTGACCGGCACAGAGGTGAAGGAATACTTCCGACCCAACTTCTGGCCGAACACACCGGACATTCTGCATGAGTATCTTCAGTACGGGGGCCGTCCGGCCTTTCTCGTGCGCCTGATCCTTGCCGCCACCCTCTCTTCCAGTTACGGGATCTACGGGCCGGTCTACGAACAGACTGTAGGCGAGGCCCTGCCCGGCAGGGAGGAATACAGCGGCTCCGAAAAGTATGAGATAAAGTCCTGGAACTGGTCCGGACCGGACAGCATCCGGGACTTCGTAACCGCCGTCAACCGGATCAGGCGGGAAAACCCCGCGCTCCAGACTACCAACAACCTGACTTTTTACGATGCGGACAATGAGAATGTCATATTCTACTGCAAGATGAACGGCGATATGACGAACATACTCCTCATCGCAGTAAACCTGGACCCTTTCCATAGCCAGGCCTGCAGGGTAAGAGTCCCCCTGAAGACGCTGGGGATCGAGCCGGGCCGGCCTTACCTTGTGCACGAACTCCTGAGCGACGACAAATACATCTGGCAGGAGGAATGGAACCCGATTGAACTCGATCCCGGCTTTCTGCCTGCCCGCATATTCCGGGTCCGCAGGCACCTCCGCCGGGAGCAGGATTTCGATTATTTCATGTGAGGTTCGGTGCCGTATTTCCGTAACATCATGAGAAGAGGAGCCTATGACACCCAAAGATAAATGTTTCGATGACGATCCCCTTTGGTACAGAGACGCGGTAATCTACGAACTCCACGTCAAATCCTTCTTCGACAGCAACGGAGACGGCATAGGGGACTTCCGTGGACTTATAGAGAAGCTCGACTATCTTGAGGAACTGGGGATAACGGCGATCTGGCTTCTGCCCTTCTATCCGTCGCCTCTCAAGGACGACGGCTACGACATAGCCTACTATTTCAACGTCAATCCCGATTATGGCGACATGAGGGACTTTAAGGATTTTCTGCGGCAGGCCCATAAACGCGGAATGCGGGTGATAACCGAGCTCGTCCTGAACCATACATCGGACCAGCACCCGTGGTTTCAGAGGGCGAGGAGGTCGAAGCCCGGTTCGGTTCACCGCGACTACTACGTCTGGAGTGAAACCCCCGAAAGGTATGCCGATGCCAGGATCATATTCAAGGACTTCGAGACTTCCAACTGGGCCTGGGACCCTGTTGCGAAGGCCTATTTCTGGCACCGCTTCTATTCCCACCAGCCGGACCTGAATTACGACAATCCCGCTGTCCAAAGATCCATGATGAAGGTGGTTGACAACTGGCTCGGCATAGGCGTTGACGGACTGCGCATCGATGCGGTCCCTTATCTTTTCGAAAGGGAGATGACCAACTGCGAGAACCTGCCGGAGACCCACGATTTCCTGAAGAGGCTCAGGGACCACATGGAGAAAAAGTTCAAATGCCGGATGCTCCTGGGGGAGGCCAACCAGTGGCCGGAAGACGCGGCGGCTTATTTCGGCTCGGGGGACGAGTGCCACATGGCTTTTCACTTCCCGCTCATGCCGAGAATCTTCATGGCCCTCCAGATGGAAGACAGGTTCCCCATCATGGATATACTCGAACAGACCCCGGAGATACCCGGGTCCTGTCAGTGGGCCCTGTTTCTGCGTAACCACGACGAGCTGACTCTCGAGATGGTCACGGACGAGGAGCGTGACTACATGTACCGCGTCTATGCGAGGGACCCGCGCACGCGGATAAACCTCGGCATCCGCCGCAGGCTGGCGCCCCTTGTCGGAAACAGCAGAAGGAAGATAGAGATTATGAACATCCTCCTCTTTTCGCTTCCGGGGACGCCGATCATCTATTACGGCGATGAGATCGGGATGGGGGACAACTTTTACCTCGGCGACAGAAACGGCGTCCGGACCCCCATGCAGTGGAGCTCCGACAGGAACGCCGGGTTTTCGAGAGCCAACCCCCAGCGGCTTTTTCTCCCGGTCATTATTGACCCGGAATACCACTATGAGGCGGTAAACGTCGAAAATTATGAGCGCAGCCCGTCCTCGCTCCTATGGTGGATGAAGCGTGTGGTAGCCATGAGGAAGAGACTGAAGGCCTTCAGCCGCGGCAACCTCACATTCCTCAATTCCGACAATCCCAAGATACTCGCCTTCACCCGTCATTACCGGGACGAGACCATTATGGTCGTGATCAACCTTTCCCGTTTTTCACAGGTAGCGACCTTCGATCTTTCGGACCACGCCGGGTGCGTCCCGGTGGAGGTCTTCAGTAAGAACAGGTTCCCTGTCATCAGAGAGACGCCGTATGTGCTCACCATGGGTTTTTACGATTACTACTGGTTTATCTTTCAGGAAGAGGAGGAGCCGGTTGTCGCCGCTGAAGAGCGAGTTTTTCCTGAAATAGGCATGAGGAAGAGCTGGACGGCCGTTCTTGCCGGCAGGGCCAGGGGCAGGTTCGAGGACATCCTGCCCGTTTTTTTCAAGGGGTCTCGCTGGTTCGGGGGAAAGGGCCGGTCGATCAAGAAGATCGGTCTTATCGAGGACATCCCTGTCGGCAGGGATCCGGACTCACCCCGGCTGGTCATGCTCAAGGTCTCTTACACCGACGACCCCTCCGATGTATATCTCCTTCCCCTGAGTTTCGCCGCAGGCGAAGAGGCGGCGCAGGTCCTGCAGGAATTCCCGATGGGTGTGATCGCCCGCCTGACGGTCGACGACAGGGAGGGGGTCCTCTACGACGGCGTGTACGATCCGGCACTGCGCGACATTCTCTTTTCGATGATATCAAAGAGGAGAAAGATAAAGGGGAATACCGGTAAACTCCTTGCCTATCCCGGGAGAAGGTTCAGGAGCATCGCCTCGGAGAAGGGATTTCCCACGGGCTCTCATGTCCTGAGGGCTGAACAGAGCAACACGTCGGTCCTATATGAAAATTCCTTTTTCCTCAAGCTCTATCGCAGACTGGATGAGGGGATCAACCCTGACCCCGAAATAATAAAATTCCTCACGGAGAAGACCGGTTTCCCGAACGTTCCGACCTTTGCAGGCATTATCGAATTCAGAAGGCCCGGCCTTGACCCGGTTGTAATAGGGCAGCTGCAGGGCTTTGTCCCCAACCAGGGGGACGCCTGGACGTATACGCTCGATTCGGTGCGCCACTATTTTGAGCACGTACTTACCAGAAGGGCCGAGACAGCGGAAATCCCTGAACTGCCTTCTTCCCTGCTGGACCTGCATGACGCAGATATCCCTCCGCTTCTTCAGGAACTGATAGGCGCTGTCTATCTGGAGACGGCTTTCCTTCTGGGAAAGAGGACGGGTGAGATGCACATCGCCCTGTCTTCCGCACCTGATGAGCCCGGGTTCGAGCCGGAACCCTTTTCCATGCTCTATCAGAGGTCCGCCTACCAGTCGATGCGCAGCCTGCTGGTGAAGGTATTCCGTACGCTCGAAAAGAACATCGGCAAACTTCCGGAAGACATCGTCCCTGAGGCCTCACGGCTCCTGGCTTCCGAAGGGACGATCATGGACCGGTTTAAGGAGATCCTGCGGGAAAAATTTTCTGCGATGAAGATAAGACACCACGGGGATTACCATCTGGGGCAAGTCCTCTTCACCGGAAAAGACTTCGTTATCATCGACTTCGAGGGGGAACCCGCGCGCGCCCTCAGCGAAAGGAGGCTCAAGCGGTCGCCTCTCAGGGATGCCGCCGGAATGATCAGGTCCTTCCACTATGCCGTTTACAGCTCTCTGCTCCAACATGCTTCGATACGGCCGGAGGACATCCCGATACTGGAACCGTGGGCGGGAATCTGGTACCATTGTGTGAGCGGCGTTTTCCTGACTTCCTATCTCGCCGCTGTCGAGAGCGGCGGATTTCTGCCGAAGGAGA
>JBJKOV010000020.1:0-42138 GCA_046707105.1 Thermodesulfovibrionales bacterium | reverse complement strand
CCTTCCGGTAAAATACGCCGTCAACCCTCGGGGGATTGCCCGTACGATGCCGAAAATCGGGGTATTCATTTGATCACATGGGCGTGAAAGCAGGACATTCTGTCCTATCCCGGATAAAGTGACCGGGATAAAGAGACATTTTGTCCGCCCTGTTTCCGCATCGAGGTTATCTCATCCAGTAACTATTTGAATTTATTGAAGACCCCAGGTTGGCACCGTCGTTGCTATTTCTAAGTGGCGAGAAGATTTCTCGCAATTACTACACAAAAACACAAGGAGGAAGCTGGTATGTTATGGACGGATTTTGAGAGGTTCGGGCGACCGATCGACCCGTGGCGGGAACTCGAACGTGTGAGCCGTGCCCTGGCAAAGGTCGCGGCGCCCTCGGAGGGAGAATTCCCGGCGGTGAATCTGTGGGTAGCAGCCGATGGGGCAACAGCAACGATGGAAATTGCCGGCATCGACCCCGGGGAGATCGACATCTCAGTCGCTGGCAAGAGTCTCACGGTGCGCGGTTCACGCCGGTCTGAGGAGATGAAGGAAGATGAACAGTATCACCGGCGGGAAAGATGGTACGGTCAGTTCAGCAGGTCACTGGAACTGCCTTTCACTGTCGAGGCCGACAAGGTAAAGGCTCATTACGCAAAAGGGGTGCTCTCCGTGGACCTGCCGAGGGCCGAAGCCGAAAAACCCAGAAAAATCGAGATAAAGTCTATAGGAGGTGAGCAGAATGCCTGATACTGTTAAAGAGGTGCCGAAGAAGGAGGCCGAGATGCAGACGGGCGTTGAACGCACAAGGGCGACGAAGGTCTACACCCCTTCCGTTGATATTATCGAGAGGAAGGAAGATATTGTCGTAACAGCGGACATGCCGGGTGTCGACGAGACAGCCGTCGACATTACACTGGAGAAGAACGTTCTGACGATTTACGGTAAGGTCGAGCCCCGGATATCCGAAAATCACCGGCTCGTTTTATCGGAATACAGCGTCGGAGACTACCAGCGGGTCTTCACGCTTTCAGACGTTGTCGACCGGGAAGGAATCCGGGCGTCGGTCAAAAACGGTGTGCTGAGAGTTATTCTTCCCAAGGCGGAGACAGTAAAACCGAAAAACATCCAAGTTAAATCCGAGCCGTGAAGCCGACTTTTTGCCGACTGGTATGCAGGGGCGGGGAAATCGAGCCCGCCCCCGCCGGCTACGTGCCTGACAGGCTCCTGTCATAGAGTTCTTTCCTGCTGAGGCCGTACTCCTCAGCCACGCGTTTCACCGCATCTTTCCGTCCGAAGCCTTTCTTCATGAGAGATTCGATTTCCTTCAGGGCTTCCTCGCCGGCGGGGTTCTTCTCATCGCGCCTGCCTTCAACAACGATTACGTATTCCCCAGCCGTTACGGCACTTTCAAGCCTTTCCCTGACCCCGACGGCGTCTCCCCTCATCAGCTCTTCATGCAGCTTTGTCATTTCTCGTACGAGGAATGTGTTTCTGTCGCCGAATATCTCCGCAATGTCGGCAAAGGATTCCAGTATCCTGTGCGGGGCCTCGTAAAAGACCAGAGTCCTTTTCTCGCGACTCAGCTCTTCGAGCAATTTCTTTCTGCGGGACTGTTTTGCCGGAAGGAAGCCGGAAAAGATGAATTCTTCCGGTGAAAAGCCTGAAACAGACAGAGCGGTTATGGCGGCCGACGGGCCAGGAACGGGTTCGACCTTTATCCCCTCCTCCCACGCCCTTCTTATCAGGACGCTGCCGGGGTCGGCTATGCCGGGAGTACCGGCGTCCGAGATGAGGGCCACATTCTGCCCTGCCTTGAGTAAGGAGATCGTCTCCTCGGCCTTCACCTTTTCTTTTTCGCCCCAGTAGCTGACGAGCTGCTTCGAAATTCCGTAATGGTTCAGGAGCCGGAGGGAATGTCTTGTGTCCTCGGCTGCGATCACATCGACCTCTTTGAGTACGCGAAGCGCCCTGAGGGTAATATCTTCAAGATTGCCGATCGGCGTGGCGACGATGTAAAGAGTACCTGTTGACATTCCTATGGTTTTTTTCGTTCCTGAGGCTTGAGCACCTTCCTGAGTTGCCTGTCCACCTTAAGGATGTCATCGGCGTCATCGCCTGCCAGCTCCCAACTGTATTCACCCTTGACCGTCCTTTTTAATTTTATGTGGACCGGCTTTTTGGGTTGTATCCGCTGAAGCTCACTGACTTTTTTGAACTGAAATCCGCCGTCTTCTGCGGACCTGACGGCTGAAACGGGCAGCAAGGCCAGAAAGAGGACTACAAACAGGAACCTCATCAGGGAAACCGGGAAAAGCCTGAAGCAGTTCATCAGTAACTCCTGTACCTGTTGGTTATAGGGAAACGCCTGTCCCTGCCGAAAGCCCTCGGTGTTATCTTTATCCCCGGCGGCGACTGCCTCCGCTTGTATTCGCTCCTGTCCACCATCTGAATGACTTTTCGTGTGCATTCGACATCGCAGCCGAGATCCAGTATCTCCTCGAAGCTCATCTCGTCTTCTATATATGCTTTTAATATAGGATCAAGCAACTGATAGGGAGGGAGGCTGTCGGTGTCTCTCTGGTCGTGCTTCAGTTCGGCGGTCGGCTCTTTCCACAGCACCCTTTCAGGGATTACCACGCCTTCGCCCGAAGAGTTCCGCCACTTGCACAGGTCGTAGACAAGCATTTTCGGCACGTCCTTGATGACGGCGAACCCGCCGGCCATATCTCCATAAAGGGTAGCGTATCCGACGCTCATCTCGGACTTGTTGCCGGTCGTCAGGACCAGCCAGCCGAATTTGTTCGAGAAGGCCATGAGCAGATTTCCCCTGATTCTGGCCTGCAGGTTTTCTTCAGTCGTGTCCCTCTCCCGGCCCCTGAAATCGTTCTCCATCTCTTTCAGATAAACCGCAAGAATATGGTCGATCCGCTTCTCGGTCACCCTTATCCCCATATTATCCGCAAGCCCGAAGGCGTCCTCCCTGCTCTCCCCTGACGTGTATTGAGAGGGCATGAAGAGTCCGTGAACGTTGTCACTGCCTATGGCGTCGACCGCTATTGCGGCCACCAGAGAGGAATCGATTCCTCCGCTCAGACCGATTATTACACCTCCGAAGCCGTTCTTTCTTACGTAGTCCGCTGTGCCGAGGACCAGGGCGCGGTAGATCTCTTCTTCCGTGTTTGTCCGGGCGATCAGAGGCGGTCTGCCGAGGGGTTTTCTGGCGGATGCCGGAGACGCGGGAACCTTTATTCTGACAGCGGGCACCGGGGGGACCGTCAGCCGCCGCCCGCTCTTAGTCTTGCTCCCTGCTTCTTCAACCTTGTCCATGTCGAGGTCCACTGTCAGCATGTCTTCTTCGAACTGTTTTCCCCTTGCCGTTATCCGTCCGGTGTGGTCCGAAACCATGCTCATTCCGTCGAACACCAGTTCATCCTGGCCACCTACTGTGTTGACATAGGCGATCAGTATACCGTTTTCGGTCGATCTTTCCGCCAGGATGCGTTCCCTGGTTTCGGGCTTTCCCTTTTCGAACGGCGAGGCGTTGATGTTTATGATAAGTTCGGCGCCCGCCTCAGACTGCCTGCGGGCCGGACCTTCACGGTGCCAGATGTCCTCGCAGATATTGATACCGAACTTTATATTTCTGAAGTTGTAAACAGGAAATCTCGCGCCGGGCCTGAAATACCTGAACTCGTCGAAGACGCCGTAATTGGGCAGAAAGACTTTGTGATATATATCGACCAGTTTTCCGTCGGAGATGAGGGCAGCGGCATTATACAGCTCGTTTTTTTTCCCCCTGTCGACGAACCCGATAACTGCCGCTATTCCTCTTACCTTTGGAACGAGCTGCCGGACCACTTCCATGTTTTCGGCGATGAACTGCGGCTTTAAAACCAGGTCCTCCGGGGGATAACCGGTAACCGCCAGCTCCGGGAAGACCACAATATCGGCCTTTTTCCTCTTCGCCTTTCTCATCCATCCCAGGATCATGGAGGCGTTTCCGGCAAGATCTCCGACGGTCGGATTGATCTGGGCAAGGGCCAAACGCAGGACTCTCCCCTTGGTGTCTTTTTCACGCATAGTAAATGATAAAAGAAAGGCTGTTCTTTGTAAAGGATGCGGGAGGTCCGGTTGCCGGCTGAATGGACAAAAGTAACAGGGAGAAAGTAAATTACACTATGGATGACTGGAAGGACAACGTATACTTCGTTCTTGTGGAGCCCAAGGAGCCGGGCAATGTCGGTGCCTCTGCCAGGGCGATAAAGAACATGGGCTTCAAAAACCTTTGTGTTGTTAAGCCGCCCGACTCGCTCACCGAAGGAGAGGGCAGGTGGTTCGCCAGGAACGCCCATGACGTTCTGAGTTCGGCGCAGATTTACGGGACCCTTGCCGATGCCGTAGCAGACAAGGCCGTTGTTGTGGGGACGACCCGAAGGAAGGGGAAAAGGCGCGGTCTCATCATGCAGGCGGACGAGGGCGCCTCCCGGCTCTACACAATGGCTGCAGCCAATAAGGTCGCCGTCCTCTTCGGAAGGGAAGCAAGGGGATTATTCAACGATGAGGTGGAGGAATGCGGCTTCATGCTCTCGATCCCGAGCAGCAAGGCACAGCCCTCGCTGAACCTCTCGCACGCTGTCCTGATCATAGCCTATGAGCTTTTTCTCGCTGAATACCGGGGACCGGGGACTGAGAGCGGCCGGGGGCCTTATATCGTATGCCCCGATTCCCAGCCTTCACCGCCTCTCTCAGGGCACGGGGAAATTACGGACTTTTATGAAAGGATCTCCCACTCCCTCGAATTGCTCGAATACATCCCGAGGGGTGACAGAAACATAAGGAAGAAGATCATGGCCAACCTGAAACATTTCATCGGCAGGGCAGGGCTTACCGAATGGGAGCTCAAGATGCTCTACGGGCTCTGCCACCAGATAGAGAAGAAGGTGAAAGGGTGACGGGGTGGGCGTCCGTGAGATTGGGTGATATCTGAACTGCGTCGAATCTGCCCCGTTCTTGTCGGCGACTTCCGCATTTTTCTTGCTTGTGATACAATAGCGGCAGTTTACCTAGTGCGATCAGCTTTCCCGCTTAAACGAAACTATTGAGGAGGTCGGCTTTACGATGCCCGTAAGCGCCTTGTCACCTGATGGCTGGAGTCTGGAGCGCCCGGATGTACATGCGCTCATGACGAAGTTTCGGAAGACGGGAAAGCCGCTGGGCGCCAAGGTGAAAGGGCGAATGTATCGAGGTGTGCTAACCGGGTTAAATGAAGCGTTCGTAATTGATAAGGCTACACGGCAGCAACTGGTTGACGAAGACCTAAAAAGCGCAGAGGTAATCAGGCCATGGCTGCGGGGCCGCGATATTCGCAAATGGAAGGCGGAATGGGCAGGGTTGTATATTATTGCCATCGCCAGCAGCGCCAACCATGAATGGCCCTGGTCGGAAGCCAGGAAAGAAGCAGAGGCTTTGACGATATTCAAGAAGGCTTTCCCAGCTATTTATAATCACTTGCTGCCTTTTGTCGAGGCTTTGCGAAAGCACGACGATCAGGGAAAATTCTTTTGGGAGCTTCGCTCCTGCGCCTATTATGGCGAGTTTGAGAAGGCGAAGATAGTTTGGCGGCATTTTGCCCCGACACCGGAATTCATCTACGATAAATCGAAACATTTCAGCAACGATAAATCATATATTTTACCGACAGACAACTTATGCCTGCTTGGTATTTTGAATTCACCAGTTACGAACTTCTTTATCCAACAGCTCAGTCCGCCAGTTAGAGGTGGCTTCCCGGAATTGCGTATTATCTACATGGAACAACTCCCGATCCCCGATGTCTCGAAGGACAAGCAAAAACCGATTGTGAAGCTCGTCGACGAAATCCTCGCCGCCAAAAAGAAAGACCCGAATGCCGACACCACCGTCCTCGAAAAACGGATCGACGATATGGTCTATGCCCTTTACGGCCCTAACGCCGGAGGGGATTGCGATTGTTGAGGGGAAGAGATGATTTCGGGTAGGGGCGCAATACCGGGCGCGGCAAGCAGCGCCCCTACGAATGCGGCAATTCAACGATCGGGCGCGATAAATCTCGCCCCTACATCAATTGGTGACCGGATAATGGGATCACGACAGAAAGCGCAGTACGCCGAGAGACAGATATGAAAACACTCAGACAATTCTCCAACAAGCCTGAGACCATACCTGCCATAACCGCATGGTATCTGTCGGACCTCGGGGAGGCGCGCGGGAGGCAGGAGCTTTTCACGAAGCAATCGCCGCAGAAGCTCAAGGTCCTCAAGGAGCATGCCTTGATAGAAAGCGCCGTATCTTCAAGCCGGATCGAAGGGGTCAATGTAGATCAGGCACGCGTTATGACGATTGTATTCGGCAAGTCGCATTTGAAGGACCGCGATGAGGAGGAAGTGCGAGGATATCGTAACGCTCTGAAGCTTATCCATGAAAAAGGCGCCGGGCTGGCTGTATCGGAGGATACTATCCTCAGGCTTCACAAACTGACAAAAGGTGAGCTTTGGGACGCAGGCAAATACAAGGAGAAAAAAAGCGATATCATCGAAAAGTACCCTGATGGAACTTCCCGTGTCCGTTTCAGAACAGTCTCACCTGCCAGGACTCCGGCATACATGGCCAAACTGATCGATTTATGGACTCAGTGTCTGAAAGAACGGTGGGTTCACCCACTTGCTGCTTTGGCCGCCTTCAATCTCGACTTTCTATCCACTCATCCCTTCCGTGACGGAAACGGCAGGGTTTCGAGGCTGCTCATGCTGCTTCAATGCTACCACCTTGGGTATGAGGCGGGCAGATACATCAGCCTCGAACGGATAATTGAACAAAACAAGGACAGATATTATGAGACCCTTGAACAAAGTTCGCAGGGCTGGCATGAGGGAAAGCATGACCCCTGGCCCTACATAAATTACGTGCTCTTTACTCTGAAGACCGCTTACAAAGAATTTGAGGAGAGGGTCGGTCAATTGCGGTCGCCGAAGGGGGCTAAAACGGAGATGACTCAAGCGGCGATCGATTCCTTTTCAGGCGAGTTCACGTTATCGGATCTTGAGCGTGCGTGTCCCGGCGTGAGCAGGGATATGATCCGGCGGGTGCTAAAAGATCTTCAAGGCGTCAAAGCGGTGGAGTGTCTCGGTCGCGGACCTGGGGCGCTCTGGAGGAAAAGAGGTAATACCCTTAAAAGAGGGTAGTAAAAAGGGTAAGATTGATGAAAGCCATGCCGGGTGATGAACACCGACTTACGTTATCGGAAGACGATCAGGTGGAAGACGTGCCCAAACAGCTCACTTCTGGTTTCACCGGTACTAGCTTGCAATCCGGGCATATCCATCGCGCAAATATCGGGGAAGGTCAGCGCGCAGCCTTATATGTTTCCATGCACTAAGAAAGGATCAACTATTTGGGGATATAGGCGTTAAAGCCGATTGTTAACGGTTTCCCATTTACTGTCAACGATGTCTTCATATTGCCTCTTGTGCTGGCAACCACAAGGGTTTTTCCGGATGCGCTTGGTGTAGGCTCCTCCAGGTCGCATGTGATAATGAGCTTGTTTCCTTCGATTTTGGTTTCAATTGCCATTTGTCTCACCTCAGCGTAAAGGCGCCCCTTACTTGATTATGCCTCTTCGAACCAGCCGAAGATAGACAGGAAGCTGCTTGTCAGTGTTAGGGAAGAATAACACGTCAAAAGGAAATTATCAATTCCACCATTTCCAAAAGTGGGTTCTATGTGTCCAAAGCAGATCATAAAAAACGCAATACCCTTTCCTCGGTCGATTCAACGCTGTCAGCAGAAATGTCGACTGTCTCAGCCCTGTAAAGTCTGTCAAAAAAAGTGACTTTGCAGGCTGGCTTGGTCCGCCTGCAAAGTCTGAGTGGAGGGTCAGCTCTTAAGAACTAATAGGGGAAGAAAAGCTCTTTAGAACGACATCCCGAGGTCCAGCTGGACTACGTCCCACTTCCTGTTGCTCGTTACGCTGGTATCCGCACTGTGGCCGTCGAAATAATTTAATGCCGTATATATGTTTTTGCCGAGGCCGTATGTAATGGTTGCCTTGCTTCCGTATACGTCCGTGTAGCCGTTGAAGAAATCCGATTCCGGCAATAGATCCGGCACTGCGTCACGTCCTTCACGACGGTAGTCGTATGAAGCTACCCACTGTCCGAATTGCTTTACGCTCTTGTCGCCAAATTTGATGCCTGCCAGGTAGCCGTTCTTGCCGGTGGACGGGTCGGGGTTGTGGACGTACTCGCCGTAGACGGCTGTGTAGGGAAGAATGCCTGCGAGATTGTCAAAGCCTATCTCGGTTCCCAGGTCAAGCATGTTGTAGTCGTACTGCAGCCCTCCGCCACTTGTGAATGTATTGGTCTTCGATGAGTAGCCTGGCGTGGACCCCTTCAGGTTGGAGAAATTGTAGTAGGTCCCGGCAAGCTTGACATGTGCGCCGGGAAGGAACTCCAGGTTGACTCCGGGCTGAATGGCGAACAGGTATGGAGTTTTATTGCCATTGGTCTGGAGGACGAAGAAATCAGTATTTACGAAGAATGCCAGACCTTCACCGGCGGATACGTTAAGCGTTGCCGCGGCGCCCTCGGTCTTGATGTCCGTGTCCCAAACAAGCTGGCTCGGCGTCCATATCGGGTTTGCGAATTTACCGCCGATCAGGGTCAACTCCTTGACCGGATTGTACTGGACATATGCCAGGTCAATGGCCATCGGCTCACCCGCGAAGGAGCCGCTCTTGCTGGTGCCGGTGCCGAAGGTCACATTTTGGGAGCGCGGGTCTCCGGAGCTGCTGGCAAGGCCAAAGACAACCTTCAGATCATCCGTCACCTGGTCTGCAACATGAAGCCTGTACCTGAAACGCCCAAGGTTGTACGGTCCGGCACCGCTGCCGTCCTGGCGATACCTGTATTCGTATCTCAGGCGAAGGTCGCCGCCGATGCTGATGTTCTTAAGCCATGCGGGAAGTTCTTCCGTTGCCGCCATTTTTTCCGTCTTTGCGGTTTTGCCGGTCTCTTTGGTCTCTTTCAGGATGGTCTCCGCATCGGTGCGGGTGAGGACCCCCTTTTCAACCAGTTTGTCGATAAGAACGTCTACATCACTTGCGCTGGCGGACGCTGCAAAAATACCCGCAAGCGCGAACTGCATGAGTACGACGAGAACGATCATACCCATCTTGCTGAATGATACCCTTCTCCTCATATAATCTCCTCCTCTTGGATAGTTCGGCCGCTCGCGGCCTTCTTTTGGGATATGATACGTGCGGCGTATTACGACGGCGTTACAGGAATATTAAATAGCTGTTAAGTTTAAGCGGTGTTCTTCTGCATGCACCGGAGACTGCTGAACCCGGGGCAGGAAGACGGATGGGGATCCTTACTCTGAATCCCGGACGGGTATTGCTATAATGTGAGAAATGGACATCCGGCGGAATATTTATGGGGCATGAATTCCTAAGCTCCCCGGTCTTCATCCTGGGTGTTTCTGCGGTCGTGGTGTTTCTGCTCCACAGACTCGGTATTCCCTCTGTAGTTGGTTTTCTCATCGCGGAAACGGGAGGGGTCAAGTGATCCTGCTCTGGATTTCATTCTTTGTCTGCACTGGAGCCATAGTGTATTCGGGAACGAAGTTGGCTCTCTATGGGGACATCATCGCGGAAAAGACGGGTATGGGCAGGACGTGGATCGGCCTTGTGCTGATGGCGTCGGTAACGTCGCTCCCGGAGCTGATTACGGGCATCAGTTCGGTCACCTTTGCGGGTGCCCCTGATATAGCCGCCGGCGATGTCCTCGGGAGTTGCGTATTCAACATGCTCATACTGTCGGTCCTCGACGGCTTTTGTCGCCAGTGCCCCATTTCTTCGAGGGCGCACCATGGGCATGTCCTTTCCGGAAGTATCGGCATACTCCTTCTGAGCATTGTCTCGATAGGTCTATTTGCCGGAAAGGGTCTCTTCCCATTCGGGTGGATAGGTCCTTACACTCTACTCTTCGCAATAATTTATTTCATCGCGATGAGACTTATCTTTGCCTACGAGAAACGCGAGATAGCGGCGTATATGAAAGAGGTTGCCGTTGAACTGAAGTATAAGGAAGTGGCTGGGAAGACCGCCTACATCCATTATGGAGTGAATGCCATGGTGGTGATTGCGGCGGCTGTTTTTCTTCCGGGGATCGGCAAGGGTATTGCGGAGGCGACTGGTCTTGGTCAGACCTTTGTCGGTAATATCTTCATCGCAATGTCGACATCCCTGCCCGAAGTGGTGGTGTCGGTTTCAGCGGTCAGGATGGAGGCTATAGACATGGCGATCGGGAACCTTTTCGGGAGCAATATCTTCAATATCTTCATACTCGGACTGGATGACGTCTTCTTCATCAAGGGTCCGCTGCTGTCCCACGTCAGTCCTTCAAACATAATTTCCGCGCTGTCGGCTGTTGCCATGACGACGATCGCAATCATCGGAATCACCTATCGAGCTGAAAAAAAGCCTCTGTTCCTGGCATGGGATTCGATAGCCATAATCTGCGTGTACGTCGGCAACCTGATGCTGTTGTATATGCTGAGGTGAGGACCGGCCCCGGCGTGATTTCCCCGGCCGGGAACCTTCAGGTCCGCCTGTCGGAACCTTCGGAGTCTCTCGCGGTAAAGAAATTGAAGAGGACTTCCGTGTCCTTTGGCGACAAATCAAACTTCAGGCAGGCCTCCTGAACAATCCCGGACAGGCCGGCCTCCGGATTGTCGAGGCGTTTATCGGACACCCATTTGATCGCTTTTCTCAGTTGTTCGCCCTCGGGGAGAATACTCATTTTATTTCCTCTTTTGTTCCAGGATTATTGCTGCATGGTTCATGACGACTTTTTCCTTTTTATGAATATTAAAGAATTATCGAAGCGGATGCAACAAAATTCATGCTGCAGCCCTGCAAGGTCGTCGTAAACCGGGACAAACGATCACTGAATTCCCGGATCGTCGAGGTTATTCTGTTATCCCTAAAACCGCACCCGTACACATAAGACAAAAAAATCAAACAGAAACAACAAGTGGTTGAAAGGGAATAGTGCTTGCCCAATGGGTGAAGCATTTCACTGCATTGGTTTTTGATTCTTCTTGCCTGAAAACAGGAGGGGGACGGGCTGCGTTTCATCTTGCAGCCTGCCCCCTTCTTTGCTGAGGACTCTATCCCCGGAACAAGGCGCTCCTGTAATGACCTGACATGAAGACTTACATCCCTGCCCCTCCGTGCCCATGCGCGCCAGAGCCCCCGGGAAAGAGGTCGAGATTATACGCTTTTTCGCCATGCTCGCTCTCGTCAAGTCCCATCATTTCCTCTTCTTCATCCACCCTCAGACCGACCACCGCCTTCACGATCATGAAGATGTTGAAAGTCACTATGCCGGTGTATACAAGGGTCACTCCGACGGCGATGAACTGGATGATAAGCTGGTGGGGATTTCCATAGAGCAGACCCTTGCCTGCACTGTTGATGGACGGGTCGGCGAAGACCCCTGTGAGGATTGCTCCGAGCGTCCCCGCTACGCCGTGAATGCCGAACGCATCAAGGGTGTCGTCATATCCGAACCTCGGCTTCATCGCCGCCACCGAAACGAAGGCGACGATGCCTGCGGCTGCTCCGATGAATAGAGCGCCGGAGACGTTCACGAACCCGGCCGCAGGGGTAATGGCAACCAGACCGGCGACCGCTCCGGAGGCGAGACCGAGCACCGTCGGTTTCTTGGAGTGCACCCATTCTGCCGCCATCCAGGCTATCGCCGCAATCGCAGTCGCTGTATTGGTGTTGATGAACGCCGCTGCGGCCAGACCGTTAGCCGCCAGGGCGGAGCCGGCGTTGAAGCCGAACCAGCCGAACCACAAAAGGCCCGCGCCGGTGACGACCAGGGTAAGGTTGTTAGGCACAAGATTGGTTTTACGTCTCTTACCCAGGACGAGCGCCCCAACAAGGGCTGCGATACCGGCGTTGATGTGAACGACGGTCCCCCCCGCAAAATCGAGGGCGCCGAGCTTGGCCAGGAACCCGCCGCCCCACACCCAGTGGGCCACGGGCATATAAGCAAATGTGAACCACAGGACCGAGAAGAGGACCCAGGCCGAAAACTTCATGCGTTCGATGTATGCGCCGCTTGCCAGGGACACGGTTATCGCGGCAAACGTCAGCTGATATGCGATGAATACGAACTCGGGGATAGTCTTTGCGAGGTCCGTTACGCTGCCCACGCCGATGCCCGAAAGGAGGAGGTTCGCCCCGTTTCCGATCATGCCCCCGATATCACCGCTAAAGGTGAAGGAATATCCATACAATACCCATAGTACGCTTACTATGCAGAAAGCCACAAAAGACATGGCCATGGTGTTGAGCATGTCCTTGCGTTTTGTGAGCCCGCCATAAAAGAGCGCCAGTCCTGGGATTGTCATCAGCATCACCATGGCTGTAGCAACGAGCATCCATGCCGTATCGCCGGTATCGGTCCCCGTCGGGGCCGCGGCTGCAGCTGAAGGGACGGCCGCCACCTGCTCAACAACAGTGGACGCGGCCGCCGGCTGAACCTTTTCCGCGGCGTACACCATGCCCGCCGATAACAAGAAAAACCAGACTACCATAAAACAGCTTAAAAACCTTCTCATTATATTCCCTCTCCTCCTGAAAATAGTTGTAGCACTGTCGTGCCGTCTTCTTCTGGTTAGATGGTCCTTCTATCTCGCCTGCCCTTACGGTTTTCCGATTTCCCCCGTTGTCTTCTGATCAAGCCAGCGCACCTCCTTTGTCCTGATGCCATACTTCTGAATCTTATACCCTATCACTCTCTCCGTTATGCCGAGACTCCTCGCTGCCCTGGCCATGACCCAGCCGCAATCCCTGAGCGCCTTTATTATCTCTTCCTTTTCCAGTTCCTCTATCTTGTCTTTCAGTGTTCCCATTATCTTTCCGAGCTTACTTATATGCCAAAACCATGCCAAGTCGTACCTGCTCGATTTATAAGGGAATGACAAAATTGATTGTCGAACAAATTTGTTTGCAGAACAATTTTGTAGCATATTCGCAGGTGAGCGGCAGCCGGGCCGGAGCGTTTGCCATGTTCCATTTCGACCCGATCCGGCCGACAAGGAAGGGCAGGGCGGCCTGCCCGGTGACCGCCGAACAACCGGGATAAAAAGACAGAAATGCGGGTACAATGTATACAACAATGCTTGACTGGACCGGATATATAAAGATATTCACAACGCTTCTTGCGATAGTGAACCCACTGGGGGTCATTCCAATTTTTGTAAGCCTTACCGGCGGCATGGCGGAAGAGGAGCGTAAACGTATAGCCCGCACGACCGGCATTGCCGTTGCAGTAATACTAATTGTGGCCACTTTGCTGGGCAAGCCGCTTCTGAATTTCTTCGGTGTGAGCATTGCCTCCTTCAAGGTCGGGGGCGGCATTCTTCTCCTTCTGATGTCGATCTCCATGATGCAGGCCAGACATACTCAGAGCAAGCAGACTCCTGAGGAGGCGGCGGAGGCAGAGGAGAAGGAGAGCATCGCAGTGGTGCCGATCGCAATGCCGCTTCTGGCGGGACCAGGAGCCATATCAACGGTAATAATATATGCGGATGCTTCGCCAAATCCCCTTCATATCGGCCTGATCGTTGCCATATGCCTGCTGACAGCGCTGCTGACATGGCTGGCTCTGATAGCAGCAGGACCTGCAACGAAGATGCTGAGCAAGACCGGGATAAACATCGCAACCCGCCTGATGGGATTGCTACTGGCCGCCATCGCCGTCGAATTCATTGCCGGAGGTCTGAGCCTGCTGCTTCCCGGACTGGCCTGAGAAGACGCTGCCTTACAGCTGTATCGGCCGCTGAAAATGAGGGCGGATGTATCCCGCCCTCTTCGCCATGCTATATCCTGTATCGCGTCAGCGCACCATGAATGTGGTTTTGTCCACTCCCGCATTTCCGGTTGCGGGATCGAATGAATATACGGTCACTTCATAAAAGCCGGCTTTCGTGATCTCCAGATTTCCTTCAAACGTGCTTGTTTTGCCGGCGAACCTGAGGGGAATTGTTTCCGAAAGATCGCCGTCATGCTTTACGATCGCCCTGACTTCATATTTGCCGGCGTCCCAAAGGCCGCCGGGGGTTACCGGGCAGCCGCACATCATCATGACATTCGCGCGTAAGGGGACCGTGAGTTTGCCGTCCTGTAGCTTCATCATTTCGTGGGCCTGCGGGGTCAGGATATCAACTGAAAATCCAGGCACCTCCATGATGATTCCGTCGCCGAGGACGTTCTTGCCCGGTATGAGCCACAACTGGGTCGAGGTTTTTTCGATTGACTGCCTCTGGGCATATGGGGCGGACACCTCGACCGTGACGAGTGTGGGTTCATCTATATCGACGGTCGCCTCGAACTTAGCCGCAGATTCGCCGGCAAATGGAACCCCCCTGCGCAGCGGTTCTACCATGATCTTGCCGGTGTTTCCTGTGCCGCCGGCGGTGAATCCCTTAGCCATGATCTCACCCGTGTCGCTGTTCCTGATGATTACGAGCGCTCCGCCCATCGTGCTTCCGATGAACTTTGCGTCCCTTGCCCTTGCCCTTACGATCAGCCTGGTCTGCACTGCCTCGGAAACATTCACCATAAACAGCAGCAACAATAATCCCAACAATAGTTTCTTCATGATCGACTCCTTTGCAAAAATAAGAGTGCATAAATATGCAACAAAGCAATTATAAACGATAGTCTTTTCTCTGTAAAGCGACCAAAGTCCTCCAAGGCCTGGGGTACATAAGACTTTTCCCCATCAAGTTTTTTCTTCCGCTTGAACGGAATCCGTATAAAAGCAGGAAGAATTCCTCCGTGAATGACAGCCCGGAGCCGGCTTTGAGGGGATCTTCTCTTGCCGGTCTTGACAACGCAATGTTTTCTGATAACGTGGAAATTAAGGACGCCACGTTAAATTGCATTCAGTGGTCCGTTCATGGACGTGGTTTGAGCATCCACACAGATTAACCGGATAGAAAAGGAGGGGACAGATGAAACGGTTTGTCGGCTTGTTGGCGATGGCGGCCTCCGTTATGATTTTTGCGCACGCCGCCTTTGCAAAAGATGACGTCATGGAGAAGGCGCAGATCCTTTTCAAACCCATTCCTTATGAGCTTAAGGAAGTGAAGGGAATCCGGATCACTCCAGCGCTTGTTGACCTCGGGAAAACACTTTATTTCGATCCACGGCTGTCGAAGAGCGGGTTTATAAGCTGTAATTCATGCCATAACGTCGGGATGGGAGGCGCCGATTTCCAGCAGACGGCGGTCGGGCACGGCTGGCATAAGGGCCCTCGCAATTCGCCCACCGTCCTTAATTCGGTTTTCAACATCGCCCAGTTCTGGGACGGGCGCGCACCGGACCTGAAAGAGCAGGCAAAGGGACCCATTCAGGCTGCGGTAGAAATGAACAACACACCCGGCATGGTGGTCGTTGCTATGAAGAGCATGCCGCAGTACACGGAGATGTTCTCAAAGGCATTCCCGGGGGATAAGGACCCCGTAACTTTTGACAATATGGCCGGGGCCATCGAGGTATTTGAAGCAACTCTCCTGACTCCCGACTCCCGCTTCGACGGGTTCCTGAAAGGTAATGAAGACGCCCTCAGTGCTGCCGAAAGGAGCGGGCTTGGTAAGTTCATTTCCAGTGGCTGCGTCGCATGTCACGGTGGAATAAATATGGGGGGAACGGGATATTACAAATTCGGCGTGAGGGAACAACCTGCCGCCAGACTTCTCACGGGAGACAAGGGGAGATTCAAGGTGACTTCCATCGGGTCGGACGAATACAGCTTCAAATCTCCGTCACTCCGGAATATCGCCCTCACACCCCCTTATTTCCATTCGGGAAGGGTCTGGTCCCTGGAGGAAGCCGTGTCCATTATGGGTGCTGTGCAGCTGGGCATATCTTTGGATGACAAGGACGTAAGCGATATCGTGGCATTTCTTCATACTACGACCGGAACTCAACCCAAAGTGGAATACCCTGTTCTTCCAGCTCCCTCCGGTTCGACCCCGAAACCGGAACTCGATTGATCCGGGGCGACACGGACGGTCGGCTTCGCTGCGCGGAGGACCACTTCAGGTCCTCTGCGCTTTTAACTCCAGACATGTTGAATCACAACGGGGAATTGAGGTTTCGAGCGGTTGCTTTTGCCGATAGTCCTGCAGTATGTATATGGAAAATCAGGAGGCAAGAGCCCCGGAGGTCGTGACCAGCGGGAATGAGCGCGGTTCCTCTGCCCCGCCTATCAAAAAAGTCCGAAGAAAAATATGAAGCCGCCAACAGGCTTCAATCATGCCTTCCGCGCGAACTCTCCGAACCCCTTGAGCACGTTCAGACCCAGGCCCTGGCTTTTCTCCGGGTGGAACTGTGTCGCAAAAACGTTGTCTTTCCATATCATCGAGGTAAAGTTGACGCCGTAGTCCGTCGTTCCCGCGACAATGTCCGTGTCGTCGGGAACTATGTAGAACGAATGGACAAAGTAGAAGAATGAGTTATCCTCTATCTTACCGAAAATAGGGGGTCTCCTCAATACGTGCACATTATTCCAGCCCATATGAGGCACTTTCTCCTTTATCCGGAACCTAACCACCCTTCCCCTGAAGATATCGAGCCCCCGGCAAGTCCCAAACTCCTCCGATTCACTGAAGAGGACTTGCAGTCCCAGGCATATTCCCAGATAGGGTTTGCCCTTTTGGATGGATTTCGCTATCGTATCGGTAAGCGAAAGGTCCTTCAGGTTTCTGACACAGTCCCTGAAAGCCCCCACGCCGGGCAACACGATCGCACCGGCGCTGTCTATGACTTTAGGGTCGGCGGTTATCCTGGCGTCGACCCCGACCTTCTTGAAGCCCTTCTCAACGCTCTTCAGATTACCCATACCATAGTCGACAATAGCGATCATGTTTTAAATTACTTTCCCGGTCATCCTGTTGTCAACATTTCCCGTGACAGCAACATTACCCGGTGTTGACCAATCATCCCCGGATGGTATAACTGCGCAAGGGTCAGCACGCGAGACAGGGCCGAATCTATGCTCGTGACTTTCGAACCCGGGCTGTTCGAATCAGACACTCCGGATGCAAGGGACGAAACCTGATGGAGCTTATCAAGGTTGTTTTGCGATACGCCGACGGCGAGGTGCTGACAGGATCGACCATGGGCTATGCGCCTGACCGTCCCGGCTTTTTTTCTTTCCCCGACCGACCCTGTGAGCAACAACCTCAGAGTGTTCGTGATAAACGCCTCCGTAGTCGGGTTCCGTCACCTGTAGTGTTCTCATTCCGGCTGCGTTCTGACCCTAACCCGGCACTGAAGTTTTCCGATCTAACGCACCA
This sequence comes from Thermodesulfovibrionales bacterium, assembly GCA_046707105.1. Taxonomy (GTDB): domain Bacteria; phylum Nitrospirota; class Thermodesulfovibrionia; order Thermodesulfovibrionales; family UBA6898; genus JARRRD01. The sequence goes on along the minus strand of JBJKOV010000020.1, from coordinate 24,726 downwards.
TTGACACTCCTTATTTTGTACTGATATACTCCACTATCGAAAGAAGCGGCCCCTCGTGAGGTGCGCCTGCTTTTTGAGGTTTTTTGACGGACATGGATGTGATGGTGAGGAGAAGTAATGAAAAAAGAATGGAGAGAGTCTTGACCCCGCTCCTCGCCGGCGGAATGGATGAGAGCCTTCCTGCTTCAGGTGTAGTCAGGGGGAGCTTTCACCAGGGATGGAGCGGCCCGGCGGTTCATCCCGAAGGCGCTGGTATATAATGAGCCTTGCGGGAAGACTTGAAGACCTGGCAATTGCCGATATATTTCAGATACTGAGCGTAGGGAAAAAATCCGGAACTCTTGTCATCATCAGCAGCAGGGGAAAGGCGGTCATAGTTTTAAAAAACGGGCTGGTTGTCAGGGCGGAAACTGATGACATTGAAAAAAGCCTGGGGGGAAACCTGCTTGACGCCGGACTGATTAAGAGCCCTGTCCTCGATCTGGCGGTGGAAATAAAAAAGAAGCTGCCGGCAAAATCTCTCGCTGAAATTCTCCTTGACTTCGGGTCAGTCAGTGCCGAAACGCTGGACAAGGTTACAAAAAAAAGGGTTGAGAGAGTAATTTACCGGCTGCTCCTGTGGGAGGACGGTGATTTTCAGTTCGAACTGGACGACCTGGACCTTGAAGGAAAGACCGAACTGTACGATCTGGGCTGGGAACTTTCCAGGGGAATGAGCCCCGAATATCTTCTTATGGAAGGGGCGCGCGTCCAGGACGAGTCTTCCCAGATATCTTTTATGCCTGATGAGGGTTTCTCCGAAGACATGTCGGAGGATGCCGGATGGGACGAGGGATGGGAAACGCCGACCGCGGAACGGAGGGACATCTCCGCATTGAAGTCCCTCACACGGGAACTCAGGTTCCCCAATTCAACCTCTGAGATAACCCTGCTCATCCTAAGGTTTGCGAGCGATATTTTCCAGCGGGGCGTTCTATTCATGGTCGGCAATGACGAGATGGTGGGACTGGGACAGTTCGGACTCGATATAGAAAGGCCTGATGAAAAGGTGAGAGAGATGGTTCTGCGCGTCGAGGAAAGCCCTTTTTTCAAGAAGATAATGATCGAGCAGATGACATACAGAGGGAAAATGGACGATGACGAAATCACCAAGAGAATGTTGGATGAACTCGGGGGACTGAGACCCCCGGAGGTCGCTATTTTCCCTCTCGTGGCCGAGGGCAGGGTGGTTGCCATCCTTTACTGCGATAACGGTTCCTCTGGAGAGGCTATTGCCGAGACGGAAGGGCTGGAGATTTTCATCGACCACGCGGGGCTGGCGCTCGAAAAATCATTGCTTCAGAGGCGGATACAGGAGATAGAGCTGCGAAAGGGTTCCAACGAAGGCTGAGAAGATTTTTTACGGGGTCATTTGGTAGAATCGTATCGTATTTGATACGCGGGGCACCGAAAGGAGATGAATTTTATTCTGGATTCCCGGCCGGGAATTCTGTATTCTAGAGAGTGGCCTGAGAACGCAGAATCGACGGGAGCGCAAAAGGGGAGGTGGTTGTGAAAAAAATTCTCTTGGTCGAAGATTCAGCTACGACAAGGGCGCTTATCAGTGCGATTATCGACGAACTCGGTGATTTCGAGGTCGTAGAAGCTTCTACCGGGTTCGAGGCTTTAAAGATGCTGCCGTCACAGGGATATGAACTGGTCATAACGGATATCAATATGCCCGACATCAACGGTCTTGAACTCATCAGCTTCATCAGAAACAACCAGGCATATAATCGGCTGCCTATAATCATTGTCAGCACCGAAAGGAGTGAAGAGGACAGAAAGAGGGGAATGGCCCTCGGCGCCACCGCCTATCTTGCCAAACCATTCACCTCCTCCGAACTGCAGGAAATAATAAAAAGTACCGTCTACTTATGAAATCTTCGAAGAAGGAATTCATTGCCGAAGCAGAAGAGCTTATTGAGGAATCGCAGAGGCTGATACTCGAAATACAGGATACCGCTTCGACAGGTCTCAACCCCGATACGATTAACGCCCTTTTCCGGACCATGCACACCCTCAAGGGGATATCCGGACTCTTCGGGCTCCCCGGCATAACCAGCATAAGCCATTCACTTGAAACCCTGATGGACGACGTGAGACTGGGTAAGATCGACGTGAGTCCGGCGGTGGTCGGTTTCCTCTTCAAGAATATAGATGCGCTGAGGGGCATTGTGGAGGATATCGGCGGGGGAAATGAAGAAGGGGACGTCACAGATGTCATCAATGATATAGAAGCCTTCAGGGAATCTCAGAAAGTCGGGGCAGGGGATGTTTCGGAGGACCGCCTCATAGACGAGTCCATCTTGAAGGTGTTGTCGGAATACGAGGAACACAGGCTCAAGTCCAATATAAAGGAAGGCAGGGGTGTTTATCTGGCGAAGGCGGTCTTTCCTCTGGACGTGTTCGATAAACTGCTCGAGGAGCTTACAAAGGTCATAAAGTCGAAGGGAGAACTGATTTCGACCCTTCCCACCTCGAAGGAAGTTCCGGATGGGTGCATCGGGTTCAATCTGATGTTCAGCAGCACCAGAAGAAATGAAGAGATACAGAAGGACGTCGATTTTGAGATAGAAACGCTTGTCGGTCCCAAGACGGCCTTCCCGCGGCCGGCTGCCGCAGCCGGCGAGGCCCAGAAACAGCTGGAGGTTCATCTGAAGAGCACTACATCGACGGTCAGGGTCGACATCGACAAGCTTGACCGGATACTCAATACGGTGGGTGAGTTGACCATGGCAAAGGGAGCGGTGAGGAGGATCGGCGTGGAGCTTGCGGAAAAGCATGGACAGAGCGCCCTGGCTTACGATATCCATAAGATCTCCCAGACCATGGAAAGAAGGCTGGCCGAACTTCAGGACCAGGTGCTGGAGATACGGATGGTGCCGATAGGACAGATATTCGCACGCCTGGCGCAGGTGGTGAGGAGGTATTCAAGAGAGATCGGCAAGAAGATCGAGCTTGTTATGTACGGCGAGGAAACGGAACTTGACAAGTACCTCGCAGAGGAGATTGCGGACCCCCTGATGCATCTTGTCCGGAATGCCATGGACCACGGAATAGAATTTCCCGAGGAGCGACAGAGGAAGGGGAAAAAGGAGACTGGAACGGTGGTCCTCAAGGCTTACCAGAAGGGCAATCACGTCATGGTGGAACTCAGGGATGACGGGGCTGGAATCGATGTCGACAGGGTGAGGCGCAAGGCTGTGGAAAAAGGGATGCTCGATGAAGGGGAGGAGATTGAGGAAAACAGGGTTATCGATTTTATCTTTGTCCCGGGGTTCAGCACAAAAGATGAGGTCAGCGAGGTCTCGGGCAGAGGGGTGGGCATGGACGTGGTCAGGGAGAAACTGTCCTCACTCGGCGGATTTGCAGAGGTTGAAACCGGCAGGGACTCGGGCACGGCCTTCGTGCTTACCCTCCCCATTACGCTTGCCATCATTAAAGCCCTTGTGGTGAGGGTCGGCGGCGAGAGGTTCGCGGTGCCGCTTTCTTCGATGTCCGAAACGATGATAGTGGAGAATCGTGACATACAGGCCGTGGAGGGAAAAGAGGTTTATTATCTCAGGGGCGATATGCTTCCCATGATAAGGGTGGGCAAGTTCTTTGATCTCCAGGGCGACGACAGTGAAAGGTCCTTCGCAGTCGTAGTCGGTTTCGGGGAGAGGAGAGTCGGGGTCCTTGTGGACGAACTATACGGCCAGCAGGAGATCGTGATCAAGTCGCTGGGGGATTATCTCAAGAAGACAAGGGGCTTTGCCGGGGCGGCCGAGATAGGTAAACACGATGTGATTCTCGTCCTCGACATAGAATCACTGATTGATGAGTCTGTGATTAAACAGAAAGGGGGTGCCCATGTTTGAGGAGTTTTACGGGCTGAAGGCCAGGCCTTTCAGCAAGACTCCGGACCCGAGGTTCCTCTTCCTCAGCAGGAGTCATGAGGAGGCCCTGGCCCGTATGCAGTATGCCGTGGAGGAAAAGGAACTTATAATGCTGACCGGCGAAGTCGGGTGCGGCAAAACCACTCTGACCCGGGCTCTGATGGACACCCTCGGCACTGAATACCGGGTGATCAATATTATCAATCCGAGGCTGACCCCCTCCCAATTCCTGAGGACTGTCGCCATGAGGATGGAAACGGAGATTCGCTCCTCACACAAGGCAGACCTGCTGGAGGAGATTTACAGGAAAGTCTACGGATACTTTGAAGCGGGTATCACGCCGGTGATCATAATCGACGAGGCGCAGCTGATCCCGAGCAAGGACACCTTTGAGGAGATACGCCTTCTCACCAATTTTCAGCTCGACTACACCAACCTCCTGAGCCTGGTGCTTGTAGGACAGCCCGACCTGCGGAGGAGGTTGAACCATAAGTCATATATGCCCTTAAAGCAGCGAATCGGCCTTTTCTTCCATCTCGGGCCTATCGCTGAGGATGAAATAGGGGACTATGTGGCTCACAGGCTGAAGGTTTCCGGTCGGGAAGATATGCTTTTTTCCGGCGATGCGCTCAGGGCTCTTTACCTCTATTCGGGCGGGATACCGAGACTGATAAACAGCATTGCCACCTCCGCGCTTCTGGACGGATTTGCCAGGGAGGTTACGGTCATCACCGAGGCACTTGTGAACGGTGCGGCGGGAGAGCTGGGGTTAAATGGACATAGCGAAAATTAGGAAAAAAGCCAAAGAGCAGGAGATGCACCGGAGGGCGGTGCAGAAGGCTGAAGAGGCTCCAGAGGGGCGCGGTACCTCAGACCTTCCGTTGTCGCCGGAGGAAGGGAGAGATACGGCTTCAGGGGAGGCCGAAGGGAACGAAAAATGGACGGATGAAGACGGGCAAGAGCAGAGAGAGCCCCTTTTCAAGACTCCGGAAACAGAGGCCGACGCGGTGATGCCGGCAGAAGCCATGGAAGAGACGGATGAGGGTGAGAAGCTGTCGTCGAAAGAAGCCGGGAATGTAATCGAACTCCTCACTTTCAGTCTTGCTGGAAAGGAATTTGCCTTCAGGGTTGCCGACGTAGAGGAGATCATACCCTACCAGGGCATAACCTTTGTGCCTCTGCTGCCCGATTATGTCAGCGGGATAATGTCACTCAGGGGGAAAATCATTCCGGTCGTCCACCTCAAAGCGAGGTTCGCCCTCGGACAGAACCCGCATCGTTCTTCCCCCAATGCCGATCCGGAAACAAACGACAGGAATGAAAAAATATTGATCCTCTCGGGGCCGAAGGGGCTAATAGGGGCGATCATCGATAAAATCCGGGAAGTGGTCAGGTTCCGCGAAGACAGTGTGCTTGCGCCTCCGGCCCATCTGACTGAAGAGGAGCGAAGGTTTATAGCCGGCATAGTCATCCTGGAGAAACGTTTTATATCAATTGTCCGTTTCGATGAAGCTATGAACATATAGATGCGGGCTGAAGGAGGGCATATGCGCGCAACGCTTGAATTGAAGATATTGACCCTTGTGGCGGCGCTGCTTCTTATCGGCGTCGTGGCCGCGGGTCTTATGGTTATGACCATCGAAAAAGCGAGCCTCTATAATATTACCGAGACCAGTTCCGAGGCCACGGCCAATGTCATCGCTAAAGACGTTGAGAGAACAATGCTCGACGGGAGGGCAGATATTACAAAGGAACTGGTCCAGGACCTGAAAGACACAAGCGGAGTGAAGGAAATCTCAGTCCTGAACTTTGAGGGCCGGACCGCCTTTGACAAAAATGCCCCTGCCCTGGAACAGGCGGCCCTTAAAGAGATGGGACGCAACGGCAAGCCCCTGCTCGTCAAGGGGGTGAAGGAACTTACATTTTATAAACCGCTGCTGAATTCCGGAAAGTGCAGGGGATGCCACGCGGGCGACCCCGAGGTCCTCGGCGCCGTCAAGGCGTCAATGTCGATAGAGGGCGAGTACAACAGTGCCGTCAGGTATATAAGGTTTGTGATTGTGGTTACGGTCCTCGCCAGTCTTTTTTTTAGTTTCATATTATGGGCGGTGATCAGAAGAACTGTGATCAAACCGATCCGGTTGCTGGAGACGGCGGCGCTAAAGCTGTCCGGAGGTGATCTGACCTTCAATGTCGATCTCAAGAGCGGGGACGAGATAGGGAGGTTCAGCAGGGAGGTGCGAGATTCGCTGGTGTCGATCTCCGGCATATTGGAGAGGATCAAGGATGTGTCCCGTCGAGTGTCGCACGTGGCCGAGGACGTCGAGAAGGAATCCAGGAAAGTCGTTGAAGGCACGATGCTTGAAACAGAGTCCGTCAACAACATTTCTTCGTCGATACAAGAGATGAATGTCGGGATTACAGAGATCGCGGACAGTACGGACGGGCTTGCTGCGTCGGCCGAGGAGACAGCTGCTTCAATGGAGCAGATGGTGACCAGCATCTCCGAGATCAAGGGCAGCGCGGAGGACCTCTCGATGGCTGTGGAATCCACATCGACTTCCATCGGGCAGTTGTCCGCCGCCATCAAGGAGGTGGCCTCCAATGCAGGAGAACTGGCGGAAGCCGCCGAGGAGACCCAGGCGGCCATCATAGAGATTTCCACCTCCATAAAAGAGGTCGAACAGCGCACCAAGGAATCGGCGATGCTCTCCGATAAGGTCAAGAACGAAGCCGTCACTTTCGGCATGACCTCTATCGAGAAGACCATAGGCGGGATGAAGCATATAAAAGCCTCGGTGGAAAAGACCGCGAATTATGTGGACAAACTCGGGGGGCGTTCGGAAGAGATCGGCAAGATACTTACCGTGATCGACGAGGTGACGGACCAGACCACGATGCTTGCACTTAACGCCGCGATTCTGGCTGCACAGGCCGGTGAACAGGGCAAGGGCTTTTCCGTGGTTGCGGATGAAATAAAAAGTCTGGCCGACAGGACAGCCGAGTCCACTCAGGAGATTGCAGATCTGATACAGGCCGTCAGACAGGAGGTAGGCGACGCCGTAGCGGCGATGAACGAGGGGCTGCAATCCGTCGAGACGGGCTTCAAGGTTACAAATGAGGCCGTGGATGCGCTCAGAAAGATAGTGGAGAGTTCAAAAAAATCTTCGGAAATGACCGCGGCGATAGAACAGGCAACGGCTGAGCAGTCAAAGGCGGCACGGTTTGTTTCCACTGCGATGGAGAAGGTGATCGGCATGGCCGGACAGATCGCCAGAGCGACAACGGAGCAGAACAGGCAGATCCAGTTTATCATGAACGCCACGCAGAAGATAGGCGACGTCACGGTCCACGTTAAGACCGCGACGAACGAACAGTCCCTGAACAGCAGACAGATCTCGCAGGCGGTGGAACTCGTTTCTGATAAAAGCCAGCATATATCGAGGGCTACAAACGAACAGAAGATCGGTTCCAGCCAGATCGGGGATTCTGTAGAAAAGATTAAGGACCTTCCCAGAGAGACCAGAGAGCGTGCGTTCCGGCTCAATCAGCTCGTTAAGGAACTCATGAAGGATTCGGAACTGGCGGTAACGGAAATGGAGCGATTCACGTTCGCAAAAGGGGCGGCCTCCGGGCTTCTCAGGATGGGCATCGTCCCGCTCGAATCTCCGGCCGTCATGTTTAAGAAGTTTAACCCCCTGGCGGAATACCTTGGCGGAATACTGAAACGCAGAATAGATCTCAGAGTGGCCGTAGATTTCCAGAGCGCCGTAGAGGACATCGGACAGGGGACCACGCAGTTCTGCTTTATGACGCCGTCAACTTATATCGAAGCGCACGATAAATATAAAGTGGTGATTTTGGTCAAGGCCCTGACGGAGGGCAAGCCGTTCCACCACTCGGTTATCGTTACACGGAACGACAGTGGGATCAGCTCTCTTGAAAATCTCGGCGGACGTTCCTTCGCCTTCGGCGACATACACTCGACTTCCAGCCACATCGTCCCAAGGGCCATGCTGTTGGAAGCCGGAGTGGACATCAAGGACCTGCATTATTACAATTATCTGGGCCATCATGACGACGTCGCCCGCGCCGTAATAAGCGGCGATTTTGATGCTGGCGGGATAATGGAATCGACAGCCGAAAAATTCAGGGGGGAAGGACTGAAATTCCTCAAGGTTTCAGAAGATATTCCCGAATTCAATATTTGTGTGGCGAAGGGCCTTGACCCTCGAGTGGTTTCGGAATTAAGTAACGCGCTGATCTCTCTTGGTGAAGGAAGACCGGAAGACGCCGCGATATTGAAGTCGATCAACGCCAGCTACACGGGGTTCGTCCCGGCGTCCGACGAAGACTATGACAACATAAGGAAGATGATGTCGAAAATAGGACCGACTTGAGGCAGATGTCCGGAGCGGAACGGAAGGAGAATCGCATGAAACCTAAGGAGGCTTTTGTGACGGCGGAGCTCATAAGATGATATTCAGGAAATCCTTGAACACAAAATTTATGGCAGCCTTGTTTCTCGTACTTCTCATAGGGCAGTCGATAGGCAGTGCCATGGGGTTCTTTTATATGAGATCGGCACTGCTTGAGTCATTGCAGAAGAGGATGAGCAGGGCAGCATCTATCACGGCGGGTGGAAGCGCGGGGCCTCTTCTCAGTTATGACTATGCTCCCATCGATACCTATCTCGATGAGATAATGAAGGACGACGACATCCTGTCCGTCCAGGTCAGCGACAGCGGGGGAAAGGTCGTGAGGGAAAGGTCCCGGAAGACTAACTATGAGGCGTCGGCGTTCAATCCCTTTCTGTTTAAGAGCGTCATGTCGCTCACGGTTCCGGTAATGTCTTCCGGATCAAAAGCGGGAGAGGTGGCCATCGGCTATAACGCCCGCAGCGTCAACAGCGATATATCGGCCAGCCTTTTCAGTATTTCTCTCTATCAGATAGTCATGTTGCTGGCGGTCGGTATCACCATGCTGTTTCTCTTCAACAAGAATATCAGGAAACCGGTGTCGGAGATCAACGGCGCGATAGAAAAGATAACAAGGGGCGAACTCTCGACGGATGTACCTGATCTGGGAGAAAACGAGATAGGGAGCATGGCCAAAGGCATAGCGTATCTGGCAGAGAGTCTTTCAGTAACGGTGTCGAAGCTTAATTCTACAGCGGTAAATGTTTCGATGGCGATCAAACAGGTCGACGTCACTTATAATAATGTCATAGGCAGCACCAGAAAACAGTCGGACTCCATAAAGGGGATCATAAAGTCCATACAGGGAGCTGACAAGGCCCGATCGGAGATAAACGAGAAGGCCGAGAAGCTTTCCGGCGTGTCCACGGAGAATGTGTCGTCGCTTATACAGATGAAGGCGACGGCCGAGGAAATAGCTGTAAACACGCAGAGACTGTTCAAAGCGACGGAGGATTCCTATTCGGTTGTTGCAGAGTTGGCCCACACCGCCAAAGCGATTTCGAAACACTGCAACGAGGCGTTGTCGGCGGTGGAAGAGACATCGGCTTCCGTCGAAGAGATAGGGGCCTCCGTCCGGGAGGTGGAGGAACATGCCAGGGAGTCCTCAAGGATGGCCGAAAAGGTCAAAGAGATAACCTCGGAGACCGGCATGATGACGATAGTGAATGCCGTCGAGGGCATGGAAAACATCTCCCTGGAGGTGAATAGGTCGTCCGAAATAGTGCAACATCTGGGTGCCCGGTCCTCGGACATAGAGAAGGTGCTTTCGGTGATCAGGGACGTTACCGAACAGACGAACCTTCTGAGTCTCAACGCAGCTATCCTTGCTGCCCAGGCGGGCGAACACGGAAAAAGTTTTTCCGTCGTTGCGGACGAAATACGGGCCCTTTCCGAGAGGACGGCGAGTTCCACCCGTGAGATAGGCGGCATCGTCAAGACCATACAGAATGACATACGGGATGCCGTGTTTTCGATAGACTCGGCTAAAGTCAAGGTGGATGAAGGAAACTCTCTCGTGCTCAGGGTCGGCGATGCGTTGAGGGAAATTCTTACCGCATCGGAACATTCGACGGAAATGACGAAGTCTATCGAAAGGGCGACAGAGGAGCAGTCACTCGGTCTCGGGCAGATAACGGCTGCCATAGAAGACATCAGGAAGATGATGCACAATATAGCAAAATCGACTGGGGAGGAGGATAATGCGCTCAGCTACCTCCTTGAAGGGGTGGGAGAGGTCAAGGAAGTCGCCGATCTCAGCAAGAGGGGAACTGAAGAGCAGGCGGTAGGCATGAGAGGCATATCCAAGAACCTCGAACTTGCGAATGACGTTCTGAACGGGATCAGCGAAGCGGTCCTGCGTCAAAAGCATGTGAACGACAGCATCGTCGGAGCGATGGAGCATATCGACGGCCTCGGAATTGCAACCGTGAAGGACATGGAGGACGTCTCCATGTCTCTCAACACCCTCGCCGGAGAGATTGATACACTTAAGAAGGAGATGGAGGTTTTCAAGACCGCTCAATGAACAAGTTCGCTGTTTTCAGGATAGCCGATGAGATATTCGGTATCGGGATCAGTCGGGTCGTGGAGATCATCACCCCGCAGGAGGTGTTTTCTATCCCGGGGCTGCCCGAATTTCTCTCGGGGGTCATAAGCGTGAGGGGTTCCGTTGTTCCCCTTATAGATTTGAGGAGGCGGTTCGGCACGAAACCTGCCGGGAGAAAAGAGCGGGTGATCATCGTGCGCTTACAGAAGGAGAAAGCCGGTTTTCTCGTGGACGAAATCAGGGAAATCCTTGCCTTGTCGTCGGAGGAGATATCGCCACCGCCGTCTTTGTTCAGGGGTTTTAAGACCGAATATCTCGACGGCATCGGTAAGAAGGACGGCAAGATCGTTATACTTTTGAATGTCGACAGCCTGCTGACCTCCGAGGAGAAGATAAGGCTTGAGGAATCGGTTGAAATAATAGAGGAGAGAAGTGGAGAGACTGAAGCGTCAGATCAACGACAGTAATGCGGACGTGAGGCGGGAAGCCGTGGAGAGTATCAGGGGAATAAAGCGGGATGACTGCATACCCCTGCTGCTAAAGGCCATGGAAGACGTCAGCTGGCGTGTCAGGAAGAGCGCAGTGGAGGTGCTCTTCGACGATTATCCGATGGAAGCATACATCCCAGGCCTTATAGCCCTTCTCTATATTGAAGACAATGCCGGGGCGAGAAATTCCGCGATAGAAGCGCTGATCCGCCTCGGACGGAAAGCGACGGTATTTCTCATTGACGCTTTTCAGACGCCAAACCGTGATGTCAGAAAATTTGTGATCGATGTCCTTGGAGAACACAGGGATCTCAGGTCTCTCCCTCTGATGCTCGAAGCCCTCAAGGACGAAGATGAGAACGTCAGGGCTACGGCTGTCGAACACCTGGGCAAGGTCGGAGAGATTTCTGTCGTGGACGCACTCATTGAAATAATCGAGAGCGGTGACCTCTGGACCGCCTATCCTGCCGCAGATGCGCTCGGCAGGATAGGGAACAGGAAGGCGGTGCCTTACCTGCTTCGTGCCCTCGGGACCAAGCCCTTGAGAGAGCCGGTGTTGAAGGCGCTCGGCCGCCTGGCAGAACCCTCATCCCTGGCAAACATAGTGCCGCTCCTCGAAGACCCCTCGATAAATATCCAGGAGCGGACGCTGAAGACGATCGCGAGATTCTACCACAGGGGGGTCGACGCCGATATTATCACACGGGAAATGAAGCGTGCCCTGGACGATAGGGCGATGAAACTTCTTATAAAACATGCGTGGTCAAAGAAGCGGGAGGTCAGGATTTCGGCTATTCTACTGCTCGGACTCATGAAGGACGAGGCCGCTTACGGTCCGCTGCTGGAGATTTCGCAGGAAGACGAGTTCGCGGATGATATCAAGAAGGCCCTGATATTCATAGGAAGAGACAAGCCCGCATCGCTGCTCAAGCTGTTCGATGCCGGCAGTCCGCACCAGAGGCGCTTTATCTGCGAAGTCGCATCGGAGATCGTTTCGCCGGTTTATTACGACATACTCGAAGAGATGCTGACCGATGAAGACGGGCACGTCCGCTCCGCGGCTGCGGTCAGTATAGCAAAGTTGCAGGATCCCCGTGCAGTAGAGAAATTGAAAAAGCTACTGACCGACCCCTATGAGGATGTCCAGGAGTCAGCCGTTCTTGCGCTGTCGAATCTCGGCGCCGCTCTGAAGAAAGAGGAGATCATAGACATGCTCAGAAGCGAAGACGCCGTGCTCAGGAGGAATGCGGCTCAACTGCTCGGGAATATAAGGGTTTCTGCCGCCGCAGAGGAACTGGGATTTGCCCTGAAGGACGAGGATGTGAGGGTCAGGAAAGCCGTGGTGGGGGCGCTGGCGTCAATCGGAACGGAAGAGGCGGTGAGGTACCTCACCTTTGCTCTGACCGACGAAAATCCCGACTTGAGGATTTCTGCGGTCCTGAGCCTTGGCGTGACAGGGGGTGAAAGCGTGCTGGATTCGCTGCTTATTCTCACCTCCGACAAGGACAGATATGTGAGGGTGGCCGCCGCAAAGTCCCTCGGCATGATTGGGGAGGGAAGAGCTGTCGGCCACCTTATAGGCCTTCTGGAGGACGGGTGCGGCTTTGTTGTTGCGACCGCGATAGAGTCGTTGGGCCAGATCGGAGGGGACGACGCCAAGCGGGCAATCAGCGGCATGCTCTCTTCTTCCGACGAGGAAATAAAGAGGACCGCCATAATGGCGCTTTCGTCGTTTGAAAGCACCGAAAGCGACCTCATCCCCTTCCTGAGTGATCCCGACTGGGCGACCAGGATGGCTTCGGTGAAGGCGCTGGGGAAGAATGCAAAAGGGGAAGTGAGGAAAGAACTCGAAAAGCTCCTTGACATCGAGGAAGATCCCACTGTGCTCAAGATGGTTGAAGAGATCCTGAGTGTTTGAGAAAGAAGATATAATACCTCTGTCTGAAGATGTCTTCAGGTTAATAAGGGACGTTATTCGGGAGTACTGCGGGCTTTTTTTCGAGGATGGGTCGCGGTATCTTCTTGAAAAACGGCTGACGCGCCGCGTGAGAAGTCATCATCTGGCCGACTTCAGGGATTATTACCGCCTGCTTCGCTACGACAGAAACTCGGAATCGGAACTGGCGGCTATCATCGACGTGCTTACCGTCAACGAAACATATTTCTTCAGGGAGCAGAACCAGCTGAGGGCCTTCAGTACAGAAATACTGGAGGAGGTGAAGGAGGTTAAGAGAGACAGCCGGACGCTCAGGATATGGTCCGCGGGCTGCTCGACGGGGGAGGAGCCCTATACCATTGCGATGCTTATCGCAGAGATGCGAAATTTCAACGACTGGGATATCGAGATCCACGGAAGCGACATAAACCAGCGCGTACTGCAGACCGCGCGGAAGGGGATATACAGGAAGAACTCCTTCCGGACAATAGAGCCTTATTTTGTCAGCAAGTATTTTCATGATGAGGATGGTTTATTCAAGATCCGGGACGTAGCCAAGAAAAACGTGAACTTCAGCTGCCTTAACCTGCTGGATCCTTATAAGACCAGGTTTCTGGGTAAAATGGATGTAATATTTTGCAGGAATGTATTAATATATTTCGACAGCTTATCGAGAAGAAAGGTAATAGATATATTTTACGACAGGCTTTTTGACGGGGGCTATCTCCTGCTGGGTCACGCTGAATCTCTTATCAATATTTCGACGGCTTTTACCTTGAAGCATCTGAAAAACGATATGGTTTACCAGAAGCCCGGGAAAAGATAGGGCTGAATATCCGCTGATTACGGCGGGCCGTAGGCCGCATGGAAATTCATTTCCTGAAGATGTAAGTCAGTAGAATTCCTCAAGAGGTGTATCGTATTGACAACGAAGATACTCATAGTAGACGACTCGGCCTATACCAGGCAGATAATCAGGGAGATATTGGAAAAGGACGCCGCGCTCGAAGTCGTGGGCATCGCCTCCAACGGGAAGGATGCCATGGCCAAGACACTCAGGCTGGAACCGGACATTATTACACTGGACTTTGAAATGCCCGAGATGGACGGCTTCGGCTTCCTGCGGTGGCTGATGCTGAACAGGCCCACCCCTGTCATCATGGTCAGCTCGCATAATGATTCAAAGACGGTCTTCAAGACACTGGAACTCGGCGCTGTCGATTTTATCACCAAACCCACCAGACACGCATCTATCGAGCTGCAGAGTATTGAGAAGGACCTCATGCAGAAGGTCAGGGGAATAAAGAATATACGCATGGATATTCTCAGCAGGAACCTTCAGTTGCTGGGGAAGGGGGAGCCTCTCAAACCGAGTCGGGAGGCGCGGGCCATACAGGTCGTCGCCGTGGGGTCATCCACCGGGGGCCCCGCTGCTCTCCAGATCATATTGACCAGACTCGGTGCGGATTTTCAGGCGGCAATGCTGATCAGCCAGCATATGCCCAGGGGTTTCACAGGGCCTCTCTCTGAGAGATTAAACAAGTTGTCTCCTTTGAAGATCAAAGAGGCGGAAGAGGGCGATCTTGTTGAAGCCGGGACAGCCTTGATCTGCCCCGGGGGATATCACCTCAGCCTTGAGGCGAAGGGGCAGAGGAAGGTGGTGCTCCTTAAGGAGGGAAAACTCAGCGACAAGTATGTGCCGTCCGTTGACCATATGATGAAGTCGGTGGCCGACACTTTCGGCTCCAAATCCATGGGGGTTCTCCTTACCGGCATGGGGAATGACGGAAGAAAAGGGATGCTGGAAATTAAAACAAAAGGCGGTTATACTATAGCAGAATCGGAGCAGAGCGCCGTTGTTTTCGGGATGCCGGGAGAGGCGATAAAGGCCGGCGCCGTGGAATCAGTTCTTCCGCTGTCGGAGATACCGGCCGAAATAATGCGGCTGGTCAATAAGGAGAGGGAGTAGTGGAAAAAGATACGGGACACGTCAACAGGGCCGATGAATTCCTGCAGATGTTCAGGAAGGGTGAGGAATTCACGAAGGACCTTTTAAAGGAGAACGAAAAGCTCCGGTACAGGGTCGCCCAACTTGAGGAATCCGTCGAGAGGTCCGGCGATGAAACGAGGACCAAACTCTATGAGGAGAGGATAAGGATGCTGGAGGATGAGCTGAACTCCCTCAAAGAGAGGTTCAGGCAGGTGGAGGAGGAAAACAAGGATTTTGTATCCAAATACATCGAGGTTGAAGCGGAGAACAACAACCTTGCAAATCTCTACGTCGCCAGTTATCAACTCCATTCCACCCTGGATTTCTCGGAGGTCCTCAGGATCGTTATGGAGATCGTGATAAATCTGATAGGCGCAGAGAAGTTTGCGATACTTCTCATGGATGACAAGGCAAACGAGCTTATCCCCGTGAGCACGGAGGGGATGACGCTGGCGGAGGCGCCGAAGGTAAAATTCGGCGACGGTACGATAGGGGCCGTTGCGAAGGGGGGCGAAAGTTTTTTTGCAGACAACCTTGACGGCGGGAGGGAAATCAATCCGCGTGAACCCATCGTCTGTATCCCTTTAAAGATAAAGGAACATGTAATAGGCGTTATCTCCATCTATAAGCTCCTCACACAGAAAGAGGGGTTTACAAATGTGGACTACGAGCTGTTTAGCCTGCTTGCCGGGCATGCCGCCACCGCCATATTCTCATCGAGAATGTATACCCAGTCGGAAAGAAAACTGACAACGATACAGAGTTTCCTCGATCTTCTTAAAGAGAAACCGAAGAAATAGGAGAGCGTGAAATGCCCAACATTCTGGTTGTTGAAGATTCGCCGACAATGAGACAGCTCATCAGTTTCGCTGTCAAGAGGATACCTAACTCCCGGGTAATCGAAGCATCGGACGGGGTGGATGCACTCAAGAAGCTGTCATCGGAGAAAGTGGACCTCATCCTGGCAGACATAAACATGCCCGTGATGGACGGGCTGAAGCTCGTCAGTCTAGTGAGGGGCAACCCCTCTTTCAAGCATATTCCGGTCATAATAGTAACCACTGAGGGCGCGGAGGAAGACCGGAAACGGGCTCTTTCCATCGGCGCAAATGCGTATCTTCCCAAACCCATCCAGACCCAGGAGCTACTCAAGCTCGTAAATACATACCTGACCGCTTAGGTGTGCTCGCGGATGCGAGAGTACGGTTTTTTCAACTGTCGAATACAGAATTAACTGCAGAGTAAACATTAATGTTGCATTCCCTGGCGGTCTTCATGAGAGTGCCTCGCAATTTGATCATGGGATCTTTGAACCTGCCGGCTTGTGTGGTAAGCTTGAGACAGGTGGTCATAATATGCAAGCTGAGCCGGACGTTCCGGAGGAGAAGGAGTTGAAGATTAAACCATTGGCGCTCGGGCTGTCCTTGGGAATTGTATGGGGAGGCGTTTTGTTTGTGACGACCCTTTTGTCCTTTTTTACCGGCTACGCCAGAAATTTTCTTGAGGTCATCGCCGGTTCAGTTTATCCGGGGTATACCATTTCGCCCCTGGGCAGTGTGCTGGCATTTTTCTACGGTTTTGTCGACCTTGGGCTGGGCGGCGTGATTGTAGGCTGGCTATATAACAAGTTCTCCTAAGGGGTAAGTATATGGAAGAGCGGGTTACGGTTATAGGGGCCGGGCCGGCGGGCCTAAGCGCGGCTATCGTCCTTGCGAAACACGGATACGGCGTGACGGTATATGATAAGTCGCCGGATGTCGGACATCGGCTGAACGGCGATTTTCAGGGGCTCGAAAACTGGAGTTCCGAAGAGGATGTGACGCAGTTCCTCAGGGGTGTAGGCCTCGACCTGAACTTTCTGTGTGTTCCCTGTCGGGGCGGTGTAGTGTTTGCCCCGGGCATACCCCCTTCCCGGCTTCTCTCCGACCGGCCCATCTTTTATCTTCTGAAAAGAGGATCGATGGCGGGCACGCTGGATGCCGGCTTGAAGGAGCAGGCCCTCTCGCTCGGGGTGGATATCCTGTTTAATCGACGTATCGACATAGACGCCTTCACCGGGAAAGCTATTATAGCTACGGGCCCGCGCGGTTTTAATGCGGTTGCGGCTGGAGCGACCTTTGAAACGGACATGGACGACGGCGCCGCAGTGGTCCTCAGCGACGGAATCGCCCCGAAGGGCTATTCCTATCTCCTGACAAACGCGGGACATGGAACAGTGGTAGCTGTTCTTTACAGGGAATACAGCCGGGCAAACGAATGTTTTGGGAAGACGGTGAAGTTTTTCAGGGAGAATCTCGGTCTGAACATGAAGAATGAAAAACGGTTCGGCAGCTGCGGCAATTTTGCGATCAGCGATTCGCAGATCAGGGGCGGCAAGTTATATGTAGGCGAGGCGGCCGGCTTCCAGGACTGCCTCTGGGGTTTCGGCATGCGCTACGCTATTTTGTCGGGACAACTGGCGGCAAAAAGTATTATGGACGATTCGGATTATGACAGTCTCTGGAAGAGGGACTTGAAGCTTATGCTGGAGACCTCTCTCGTGAATAGATATCTCTTCGAAAAATTCGGACATGCTGGCTACCGGTTTCTGGTAAAGAAGCTTGCTGGCGGCAATCCGTGCGGGTTTCTCAGGGGACAGTATGGCCATTCCTTCTTCAAACATCTGCTTCTCCCTTTCGCCGGCAGGGAGTATGAGCGGAGAAAGAACCGGCGACGCCCCTCGGCCCAGGCTGCCTTGAAGAGTAACGGACGGGAAGATTCTCATCCGCTGCATTCGTAGCCCGGGGGGCGGTCTTCCGGCTGTACAACATTGCGTGCGAGTCCTTCAGCGCTGCCGGTGTAGAGTGCCCGCCGGGAATGAGTGGTGCCGACATGTGCCGCCCTGCATCACGACCTCATCTATAGATTGATGAAATACGAGGGTTAATAGTCGCGGTCTCTCCCTCTTCCGTGATGGCCGTGTTCCCCGCCCCCGTATTCGCCGTATTCCGCGCCCTTTTCCATGTTGCGCCTCGTCTCACGTTTGTCCCAACGCCTTTCCCTTTCCCACGTTCTCCAGTTTTTCTCCATCTGGCCGTACGGGATGGATCCGTAAGCACGTCTTGTGCGCCTGTAATCAGGGGGGAGATGCAGTATGGCGGAAGGCACTCCCCGGGTGGAAATATGGTGCCACGGACCGTTGTAGCCTCCTCCCCTGTACCAGCGCCCCTCATATGGCCGGTACCAGGAACCGTGATAAAAAAGAATGTCCATCTGGATGCCGGGCACAAAGTATACATAGGAGCCGGGGACTACAACAACAGGCGGGGGCTCGTTAATGACGTAGGCGGGTGGAGCCAGGTTTATCCTGATGTTTACACCTGCCCCTGCCCGCGCATTCGACGATATCAACAGCCCCGCCGTCAAAAAAAAGTACGCTGCAATCCAAAAACCAAGTTTCTTCGACCTCATCCGGTTCTCCTTTTATTCGGTAAAGAAATTATAGACGCATCTATAATCGCACAAAAATAATTTTAAGCCAAGTTAAGTTTTCTTCACAATGATCAGGGATCGGCGGCAGGCATCCGCTGCAGAAAGTCGGGTTGGAAGTTCGAGATTCCCGGGGCCTGTGATCAGCCTCTCCAATGAATTTCCTGCCCTAAATCAATGGATATAAAATTGACATTACGCCTGTTTCACTTATAATCGGTTTATAGGAGAAGGAATGTCATTCAGGGGGATTGAAAGAAGAAGACATCCGCGGTGTGATTTTTCCGACACTATAGAGTATTGTATAAACCCGTCCGCGATGGATGAGACACTTCACGGGCTCATCCTCAATATCAGCGAATCCGGCCTCTGTCTCTATACCTCTAATTATCTGAGCGTCGGGCAGAAACTGATAATTAGGACCACCCTGAAGGCGCCTGTCGTAAGGGCGACCATAAGATGGGTGAAGAAATATCGGGATGACCTGCTCAAGGTAGGCGCCATGTTTATTGAGTAGGAACCTTGCTGAAGAAGTTATGCTGCTGAAGTTCCGGGGAGGGTGGGACCCCAGTCTGAGGGAAAGCTCAGTTCTCTCGCCTTGAAGGACAGGTCGAGGCAGTTTTACCTTGCGTATTGTTTACAATTTGCTGCTATTTGTTTATACTAAAAACATAACTTTTGGAGTTAAGGAACCTCAGAGACTTTGAAAGCTCTGGGGTTTTTATTTTTCTCCATGAAAAGAGGAGACCAATTATGGGCAAAAAGATTTATGTCGGCAACATTTCATTCAAGGCAACGGAAGAGGATATCAGGGAACTCTTTTCACGGAGTGGAGAGGTCGAATCGGTAAAAATGATAACCGACCCTCATACCGGAAATGCCAAGGGATTCGGATTCGTCGAAATGGCGAGCGATGATGATGCGGCAAAAGCCATCGCCGAATTGAATGGCACGGCATTCCTGGACAGGACGATTACAGTTGCCGAGGCAAGGCCGCAGCAGCCGAGGGAAGGCCGCGGTTTTGGAGGCGGCAGAGGCGGCTTTGGCGGTGGCAGAGGACAGGGAAGAGGACGGAGATAGCTATCTTGGACATAAAAGTTCACGGAAACGATTTAGAAAAAGCGCTGAAATTACTCAAACGCCAGCTTCAGAAGGAAGGTCTGTTCAGAGAGGTCAAGCAGAGAAGTTTCTATGAAAAGCCTTCCGTGAAGGAGAAGCGGAAACGCAGAGAGGCGATGAGGAAAAGGCTGAAGGCACAGAGGTTCAAGAGGAGCAACGGGGCCTGATTACCGGCCTGGGTCCGGGGGGGCGCGGTCCTGGCTCTCTTTATTGAACTCTATAATGACGTCGCAGGCGATCTTTGGATGTCTGCTGCCGGGTGTGCGTCCTTTCCGCGGCAGGCGTTCCCTCTTGCCCTGCAATTATTTGCCTTGATCATCGAAATGACTGTGCAGGCCCCTGCACAGAAGGGTATGCATTGCTCTTATCCGGCTGTGGCTACTTTGCCCGTAAAGACTCTCAAAACGGCATCAACGTTTAATCCGCATTACCATCATATCATAAGCCACGATCTACTCTCTAAAACGGTAGTCTGAGAAGGAAGCGCTCAGATCCGGTCTGACGCGGGATTTCTTCTCCGCGTTGTTGCTCAATAGTCTCCGGTCTTTTTGGGGCCGCGAGTCTATTTTCGGGTTGGCGCGGCTTCCGGTGGCGGGCATATTTACATGGTCGACAATTCTGACGGACATTCTTCGATTTCTCCGGTATATGTATCAAAACGTATCTGCCTGACGCTGCGAGGAATACGTCGGGTTTCTCAAGTCCCTCTGTTATTCAACAGTCACGCTCTTTGCAAGGTTCCTCGGCTGATCAACATCGCAACCTTTCATTACGGATATGTGATATGCAAGCAGCTGCAGGGGCATGACCTCGACAAAGGGGAAAAGCATATGATGAGTGGTGGGAACCTCCAGCAGATCATCCGCCTTTCCAGCAAGACTTGCAGGACTGTCGGTAACCGCTATTACCCTGCCGCCCCGCGCCTTCACTTCCTCTATATTTGAAAATATCTTTTCAAAGAGGTTGTCTTTGGGAGCGACGACAACCACCGGTAAACCTTCTTCGATCAGGGCGATAGGCCCGTGCTTCATTTCCCCCGCGGCATACCCTTCCGCATGAATATAGGATATTTCTTTAAGCTTGAGCGCCCCTTCGAGGGCCACTGGATAGTTTATTCCTCTTCCCATATACAGAAAGTTTTTTGCGTGGATGAGTGTTCCGGCGAGTTCCTGTATTTCGCCGTCTTTTTTCAGCGTGTCTTTCAGCAGGTCGGGTATTTTCAGGAGATGGGATATGAGGGTGCTCTCTTCCTTATGATTGAGCTTGCCGCGTCCGGCAGCAAGCGCGACGGCAAAAAGATAAAGAGCTGTCACCTGTGCGGTGAATGCCTTTGTCGACGCAACCCCTATTTCAGGTCCGGCCCTGGTATAGAGAACAAATTCGGCCTCTCTCGATGAACTGCTTCCCAAAACGTTGCAGATAGTGAGGGTTGTTGCTCCTGTCTGCCTGACCTCTCTCTGTGCCGCGAGGGTATCGGCTGTCTCTCCCGACTGAGTGATGGAGATAAAAAAAGTTCCTCTCTCAGCAATGGGTTTCTTGTACCTGTATTCGGAGGCGATCTCCACCGCGACCGGGACGCGGGCTATTCCTTCTATGAGGTATTTTCCGATCAGTCCTGCATGGTAGGAAGTGCCGCATGCGACGATGTTCACCCGCCGGAGGCCAAGTATTACGTCCGGAGTAAGACCAGCTTCTTCAAGAAGTTTTCGGGGATCCTTGACCCACTCCGCGAAAGTATCGGACACCGTTCGTGGCTGTTCATAAATTTCTTTAAGCATGAAATGGTCAAAACCGTCCTTTTCGGCCAGGGAAGGGTTCCAGTTAATTTCGGTAACCCTTTCATTCACGGATATGCCTCTCCCCGTATCCATGCAGTGGAGGTCCGGACCTTCCGTCGAAAGTCTGCATATCTGGCTGTCCTCAAGGAAGATGAACTTTCTCGAATAGGGAAGAATCGCCGGGATGTCGGATGCAAAAAAGAATTCCCCTTCCCCTATGGAGACTACGAGAGGACTTCCCTTTCTCACGGCAAAAAGGGTGTTCGGATGTGCTTCGCTCATGATCCCCAGGGCAAATGTGCCTCGCAGGAGGGCGAGGGCCACTTCTATGGCTTCCTTGAGAGGCAGACCCCTCAACAGGTTTCTTGAGATAAGGTGAGGTATTACTTCCGTATCGGTGTCCGAAGACAGTTGGCACCCTTCCTCGATCAGTTGTGATCTGAGTTCCCGATAATTTTCGATGATCCCGTTGTGCACGACTGCCACGCCTCCGGCAACGTGTGGATGGGCATTCCTCGTGGAGGGCTCTCCATGGGTAGCCCATCTCGTGTGACCCAGTCCCATTCTGATTTCAGAATGCGTACTTGGAAGAATCTGCTGAAGGTCTTTTATTTTGCCCCTGGTCTTGTATATCTCCAGCCCTTTTCCGTTCTGATAGGCAATGCCTGCGGAGTCATACCCTCTATATTCAAGCCTCTTGAGACTGTCAACAAGCAGGGATATGGCGTCCCTCTTGCCGATGTAGCCCACTATGCCGCACATAATGACCTCCCGCGCGCCCTGCGCATCTCAAAAAAATAAATGAACCCGGATACACATAAAAAAGCAAGAGATATGCCAATCGGTCTTTATCTTTAGATGCGAATCTCAGGGCTGACTTGACATTCAGGACGCTCCTACTAAACTGAAGATAAGGAAGGCAATCACATGGAAACGAGCAGACCAGGTTCGACTTCTCGACGGCAGTGGAGTCGGCGGCTTTATAGTCGACGCCCCGCCTAGGATGAGACAAGCATGGCGTATATATTCTCTGCCGACAAAGAGTTATGCATTACTTCCTGGAGTGAAGACCTTGTCAAGCTTACAGGGAAGGAAGCAACCCAGGTTCGGGGAAGGAAGTACTTTGAGGTCCTGCCGCCTTTTTTCTCAAATGGCAAAGATGCCCTTTCAATAGTTTTAGAGGAGAACAGGACCATCGTACTAAAGGGCTATATCTTTGGCTGCCTGCTTGATCACATGAGTGGAGATATACGTATAAGTCCCCTGAGGACCGCGGGGAAGGTTAAGGCAGTCAAGGTTACGCTTCCACACCTTTCACCTTGCTCCGTAGCCGTCAGTTTCCGCAACTCACAGCGGCTTATTGATATAGGAAAAAATGCTTCGACGCTGGCTCATGGAGTCAGAAATCCCTTAAATGCCATCAAGGGCGCTGTGGTATATCTGAGTGAAAAATATGTCGCCGAACCTGCCCTCGTTGAGTTCGCAACGATAATGAACGAGGAGATCTCACGTCTTGATAATTTTATATCACAGTTTCTCAGTACCTCAATTTCAGACGCGGGATTCGTTTTGACGGACATAAACGCGTTGATGAAAAAGCTGCAGGCCTTTACGTCTCTTCAGGCCCATGTCCGCAACATAAAACCGGTTTATGAGTACGGCGACCTCCCGCCGGTCATGCTGAACGCGTTTCAGATTGAACAGGCGATCCTGAGCGTATTGAACAACGCCATGGATGCCATGAGCTCAGGCGGCCGGCTTACGGTAAGGACGAGAAGCGGAATCCGTTCCGGAAATTTTGTAACGATAGAGATTTCCGACACGGGTTCCGGAATGGCCGGGAGGCCCGTTGACTCCTTATCTGTCCCCCGGGATGCCAAAGGCAAGGGGTTCGGTCTGGCTATCACCCGTGAAGTCCTTCAGTACCACGGCGGCCACCTTGAAATCGTGAGTGACAAAGGAAAGGGAACAACCGTAAGGCTGTGCCTGCCGATGAAGTGTGACGATTCAACATCGGGTGGAAAACGAATGATCGATCGTCGCCGGGGGGACCTCTAAGAAAAGCCTTCGGAGGAACGTTTCATGCGGGATGGCTCATGACAGTGTAGCTATCGGATTCAAAAGGTTTCCATACATCGCCGCCGATGTTTCTTTTTGATACAGAGCCGGACTTTGCGGGAGTGGGAGGCGCGCCTCAATTCGATTGAAAACGCTTTGGCAAAGTGATCCGGCACGGATAAATCATGAATTTCAGGGCCATGGCCGCAGCCACGAGGAGAGATAGTCATTCGACTCATATCAGCGACTTCGCCGATGGTAAAAGTTCCGACCAGGTAGTTCCTTGCGGCATCAAACTTGCTTTGAAACGTGTAAGCCTATGCAAAGCAAAAGGATTCTCATATTCGACGAATGCCCGTTTGCACGTGTGTGTTCGGCACTCCTTCAGGTCGGAGGCTTTGAAGCCGAGACCGTTTCAGCTATCGGCGACGTCCCATCTGCCCGGGATATCAGGAGGTTCGGTCTGATTATCACAAGTTATCCCTTCTGCACCCCCCGTGTCGAGGAGATAAAGAAGTGCGGTATTTCAACGATAATTCTTTCCGACGACATTGATGAGAGCCTCCTCGCGATTCTGAAGGATTTCAGTAATTCCTATTGCATGATGAAGCCGCTGGATTATGAAAAATTCAGATCTCTCGTCAGACTGGTGATGAGCAGGGAGAAAACTACTCATGGAGGATCTCATTATCTTGTATAAAAAAGTCTGCGGTTCCGCATGGTCTGCAGAAGAAGTATGCATACGACGGGTTTTATCCCGTTCGGCTGGATAGAGAAGAGGTCAGGAAGCTGGGTCTTACCGCAGTGGTGGCGGATGTGATATCAGGAGAGGGAGGAAAGATCAGACATGACGAGGACAAACTGGGACGCCTCCTGATGGAGTTGATATAAGAGTTCGTCCCACGTGTAGCTCATCCTCCTGTGACTCGGCAGACAAAAGCGGGCCGGATTGTTAGAAGGGCCTGCCACAAATGACAGGGCATAGTTGTTCCCTCAATAGTACGAATTCTGATTTTAGCATTCTTAAAGTTGCCGCTTGACATTTCCCCACGCTGCAATATAATGAAATCAAATACCTGAGACGGGGCTTCGAATTTCCCTGATTTGGACTGCAAAAAGCCTTAGCACCGTGCAGGGACAATTAATACGTGGAGGGGGGGGCGGAAATACTCCACGTGAGAAAAAAGGAGAACCAGTCAATTCAATAACAGCTTGAAAAGAAAGATTTGTTTCGGGTGGCACGGGGGAACAGGAATAAAAAACTCTCGGGTATCGGGAAAGTCCGGAGGTGGGTTATGGCTAGCAAGGGGGATATCTTGGTTGTGGACGACGAGCCGAACGCAGTCAGAGTGCTCTCTTCGATACTTAAACAAGACGGATATGATGTCCACGGCACGGGGGATGCGGAGAGTGCGACACGACTGATCCACAAAGTGAATTTTGA
>JBJKOV010000019.1:0-7795 GCA_046707105.1 Thermodesulfovibrionales bacterium | reverse complement strand
CCGGCAGACCTGAAGAACTGACGTTGTTCAGGTACCAGCCTCTTACCCTCAGGTCGCCGGCGATGTTGATCTGCGTCGTTCCTGTTGCCACCACCGCCTGCGTCTCCGACGGAATCTCGGCGTGGATTGCAAAGGCAGTGGCCGACAAACTCATGACAAAAAAAGTACATAAAACGGTCGATAAGAATTTTTTCAATGTTCCCTTCCTCCTTTTGATGGTGTATTGTCTGCTGATATTTGTGGTCCTTTAAGCGGGAATTTCAGTATCTTTTCTTCCTGTCTCAGAAAATCATCGAAATCCTTCTGCAATTTCCAGAAAAGGACGATTGCTGCGTCGCCGGCCTTGGTCAGTCGGGCCCCTCCTCCGCCTCTGCCTCCCGCTGCCGACAGGACGAGCGGACTCTCAGCCTGCCTGTTCATCGAGTCCACCAGTTCCCATGCGTGGCGATAAGACATCTCCATCGACTTCGCAGCTTTGGTTATGGAGCCATGTTCCCGGATTCGCTCAAGCAGGACGATGCGGCCGTAACCCAGAAATGTTTCTCCCGGACCGTCAATCCAGATGCGGCCCCGAAGTCCCGGCGAAACCTGATGCTCCTTGCGTGGATGTGCTTTTCTGGGATGCATAAGCGCTGTATTATACAGGGAATAATGCTAAAAAATCATCTGTAATTTTACTTTTCTTCGAATGAAACAAATATTCTGGTATCATGGTGAAAGGATGACGACGGGAACACCGGGCGGCGAAGGAATAAAACCTTTCGGAGAATTGATCGATGAGCTTGCGGAGCTTTGCGGGCTCATGCCTGACTATTACGATATCTTCGGCAACAGGCACGTAACTCCACACGAAACAAAAGAGACTATTCTCCGGGCCATGAAATTGAGAGTCGATTCAGCAGAAGAGGCGGCGGGAGAAATTGAGAGACTTCGACTGGGCGCGTGGCAAAACTGCATCGACCCCGTGCGCGTCATATCAGTGAACGAACAGCCCATGGGTATTCCTCTCTGCCTGCAACTTGATGAAGGGCAGGAATCCGAGCTCTCCGTCTCATGGTCTATAGAGGACGAAGAGGGCGGCAGGGACGAGTTCGAGGTTTCGGGAGAACAGATCAGGGTTTCCGGGGAGCGGCTGATCGGCGGGAGGCGGCATATAAAGATGACAGTCGAGGACAGCGCTTTCCGGAACATAGGATACTATATCCTGCGCGTCGAATTCAGGCATCCCCGCCGGATCTTCCAGGGTGGAAAGAAGAAGCTCGTAAAGACTTCGCGCGCCATCATAACACCCGATGCCTGTTACCTGCCGCCGCCACTTCAGGAGGGCAGGGCGTGGGGCGTTTCAATCGACCTCTACTCGCTCCGGTCCGAAAGGAATTGGGGGGCCGGAGACTTCACCGACCTCGATGCCGTGATGACATGGGTCGACTCCATGGGCGGGGCTTTCGTCGGCATCAACCCGCTTCATGCGGTCCCGAACACAAAGCGCTACGGGATCAGTCCCTATTCTCCTGTCAGCAGGCTCTACAGGAACTTCATATACCTCGACGTCGAGAACGTGCCGGAGGTCAGAGAATCAAGGGAGATAGCCGCGGTCATGGGCTCCGAACCCTTCAGGGAAAGAGCGGCCGGGCTGAGGGACCGGGAATTCATAGACTACGAAGGAGTGGCAGCGCTGAAAGAGGAGATACTCGGACAGGCATTCCGTTTTTTCTATGAGAGACATTACAGGAAAGATACCGAGAGAGGCGGGGAATTCAGAAGATATGCCGCCAGCGAGGGAGAGCCGCTCGATGCCTTTGCGCTTTACCAGACGCTCAGCAATCATATGAAGGAACACCACGGCGCCGTCACCTGGCAGTCCTGGCCGGAAGAATATCACGATCCTCATGGCCCCGCAGTGAAGCAGTTCAGGAGAACGAACTGGCGGAAGGTTTTATATTACAAGTACGTCCAATGGCTTGTAGACCAGCAACTACGGGCGGCGGCCGACGGGGTCGCGAAGTCCGAAATGGCACTGGGGTTCTACCACGACCTTGCCGTCGGTTCGATGGCCGGTGGAAGCGACGCATGGAATTACCGGGATGTTCTGGCGGAAGACGCGGATGTAGGCGCGCCACCGGATGATTTCAGCCCGGACGGGCAGAACTGGGGATTCCCCCCTTTGATACCCCTCAGACTGAAAGAGACGGGTTACGAATTGTTTATCCGCACTATAAGGAAGGGCATGGAGTACGGCTGCGCTCTGAGGATCGACCATGCGCTCGGGCTGTTCCGGCTCTTCTGGATACCACGGGGCATGACCGCTAAGGAGGGCGCCTATGTGAATTACCCCTTCGAAGACCTCCTCAGGATCATCGCGCTCGAAAGCGTCCGCAACAAGACCGTGATCATCGCGGAGGACCTGGGGACCATCGGTGAAAACGTAAGGGAGAGTCTCCGGAGGTTCCGCATGTTATCTTACAGGCTCTTCTATTTCGAGCGAAACTACCCTGACCCATCCTTTGTTCAGCCCGGGAAATATCCCGAGACGGCCCTATGCTCGGTCACCACCCATGACCTGCCTACACTTTACGGTTACTGGGCCGGCCGGGACCTCGATGTCAGGCGTAGACTCGGGGTCTACGATGATGACGACCGCTGGAGGGAAGTCGTTGCCGAGAGGCACAGGGACAAGGGGCTCATCCTCTCGGCCCTTAAATCGGCCGGTATCCTTCCTGAAGATCACACATCCGACCCTGACATGGTGCCGCAGATGACGCCCGAACTCTGCAGCGCGATCTACCGTTACCTGGCCGCCACGCCGTGCAAATTACTGCTTGTTAACCTGAGCGACGTCATCGGCGTCATGGACCAGCAGAACCTGCCTGGTACGAACGAGGGCTATCCCTGCTGGATGCGGAAGATGCCGATGGAACTCGACGAGATGATGGCGGACATACGAATTGCGGAACTGTCGGCGATGCTGAGGGACGCATTCACCGTGTCTGGCCCGGAGTAGGCTGCTGTATGTGCTCTTAGGTTTCGGGGCATATCGAGATATAATTGCATCAGGAGTTCTCGATGGGTGTACGTTCAGCATTCCATATAATTACAGCCTGCATTCTCATGGTTTGCATGGGAAGTCTTCTCTCTGCCGCGGCCTCGCATGACGGAAGAGGCGGCGGCACGGCCCAGTCCGTATTGGAATATCATAACGGTCCCCGGCGCGACGGTGTTTACGTCGACTCCACCCTGACTAAAGCCTCGGCCGCAGGTTTTCATCTCGATCCGCGTTTTAAGGCGGAAATCAGAGGCGCAATCTATGCCCAGCTGCTCTACGTTGCCGGCGTAGGGGGGAGAAACATGATTGTCGCTGCGAGCGAAGAGAACAATGTGGCGGCATTCGATGCGGTTACGGGCAAGGCGGTCTGGACCCGCCACCTTGGCGCTCCCGTGCCTTTGTGGCGTCTGCCGTGCGGAAATATCAACCCTCTGGGCATAACAGGGACACCGGTAATAGATATTGCTTCGCACACAATCTTTTTAGACGCAATGACGACGCCTGACAACGGCGCTACGAAGAAGCACCTTGTCTTCGCTCTTTCGCTGAAGGACGGTTCAACGCTTCCGGGCTGGCCCGTCGATGTTTCCGCCAGAGTCACTTTCGCCGGGACAGCCCTGGACTCTGCGGTCCAGAACCAGCGCGGCGCTCTCGCTTTCGTTAAAGGTACGGTGTATGTACCTTATGGCGGGCATTACGGCGACTGCGGCGATTACCACGGCTGGCTCGTCGGCATCCCTGCGGTGAACCCCGCCTCGCCAAAGGCATGGGCTACGGCCGCTTCCGGCGGCGGTTCCTGGGCTCCGGGCGGTGTCGCCTCTGAGAACGGCTCTCTTTTTATAGCGACGGGAAATACCTTTGGTGCGGGTGCATGGGGGGGCGGTGAAGCGCTGCTGCGCTTCGGCGCAGGCCCTGTTTTCAGCGGCCGGCCGGTAGATTTCTTCACCCCGGGAGACTGGCGGACGCTCGATTTATTTGATCTTGATATCGGCGGCGTGGGGCCGGTCATCCTGGATATGCCTGGCTCCAGACCCTCAAGGCTCCTTGTGGGACTTGGAAAGGACGGCAGGATTTACCTCATCGACCGTGCTAACATGGGTGGAGTCGGTCATCCGGCAGCAGCAGCCCGCGTGGCCAGAAAGGCGATCATCGGAGCGGCGGCGGCATATACTACGGCACGGGGGACCTATGTTGTTTTCAGCGGAAGCGGAAGCAATTGTCCTGTCGGCCAGTCCGGCGATCTCACGGCTGTGCGCATCATTCCGGGTGCGCCGCCGACTGTACAGACGGCTTGGTGCGCAAGACAAAACGGCAGGGGATCGCCCATGGTCACCACCACAGACGGGCATAAAGAGGCCATTGTCTGGAGCGTGGGCGCAGAGGGAGATAACCGCCTCCACGGTTTCGATGGAGATACCGGGAGGATCATATATGCAGGCGGCGGCCCGGGTGATGTCATCGGCCTTGTACGGCGCTATCAGACGCCTATCCTTGCCGGCGGGCGTATCTTCATTGCGGCCGACAATGTGATAAAATCCTTTGTGAAGTAGCCCGGCGGGGACCGTCCTTCATGGCCAAAGGCTCAGAGGAAAGGAGATATCGGAAGCGGTGAAGCCTGAGGAGGGGGACAACATCATGGAAAAACCGACGGCCGGCATATTCATTGGTACGAATTTAGAGTACATGATGAGGGCGAGAGGAATAACCATTCTGCCGTTTACGGGCATAGAGAAGTAAGTCACCTTCTGTCGGGAGGAGGTGTCCGGAGACAGTTGACCGCGAATTCGCTGCAATAAGGGGCGTTAATCCGAATTTCTCAAGAAATAACGCTTGATTAAATACAGTTGGAAAGGAAACAGAATAATGTTGACTGTCTCCCGTCGTCTTTGATATAGTGAGGACGATTATTCGGCGGTATACCTTGAGAACTGCGAGGTAGAAACTGCGCCGAAAACAAAGGGGGGTCGGAATCTATTATGCGTCCAGCACGATTCTTAAATGTCCTGTCTTTATTGATGCCGGTAGTATTCCTTGTTGTCATGGTGTCCTTGAGTCCAGCATCGGCAGCTACAATCACCGTAACAAATACGAATGACAGCGGGGGAGGATCTTTGCGGGATGCGATTACTACCGCCGCGCCGGGTGACACTATCGAGTTTAACCTGTCGGGTTGCCCCTGCACAATCACGCTTTCAAATGGACCGCTTGTCATAAGCGATGACCTCACGATGACGGGTCCAGGGGCAGCGGGCCTGACGATCAGCGGTGACGGCGCCTCTCGGGTGTTTAATATTATCGGGGGAATCGTGAACATCTCCAGGCTCACTGTCAGTAACGGGAATGCCAGCGGTAATATCCCCAACGTCGGCGGGGGCATCTTCAACGCCGGCACTTTAACACTGACCAACGCCACTATTAGCGGCAACTCGGCCGGCCTTGGCGGGGGCATCTTCAACGCCGGCGCTTTAACGCTGACCGATGTCACCGTCAGCGGCAACTCGGCTGCCCTTGGAGGAGGCATCCTCAACGGGGGCATCGCCGTCGCCGGAGTCCAGGCTCCCATTGGCGGCGCCGGCACTTCAACACTGACCGATGTCACCATCAGCGGCAACTCGGCTGACCTTTCCGGCGGGGGCATTTTCAACAGCGGCACTTCAACACTGACCAATGTCACCATCAGCGGCAACTCGGCCGTCCAACAGGGCGGGGGCATCTTCAACGCGGGTTTCGCCATCGTCGGCAAATCGTCTGCCGTTGGAGTAGCCTTACCAAACCCCGGCGCTTTAACACTGACCAACGTCACTATCAGCGGCAACTCGGCCGGCCAGGGCGGCGGTATCTCGAACAGTGCTTTAACACCAACTAATGTCACCATCAGCGGCGTTTACGCGAACTCCGGCACCGGCACTATATGGCTGATGAATACCATCGTGGCGAACAGCACCTCGGGCGGCAACTGTGTCGGCACCATCATTTCCCTCGGCCATAATCTTGACAGCGGCAGCACATGCGGTTTCACGCAAGCGGGTGATCTCTTCAATACCGATCCAATGCTCAGCAATTATGGTTTGCGGAACAACGGCGGACCGACGAAGACCATCGCGCTTCTTGCCGGCAGCCCTGCGATTGATGCGGCAGACCCTGCCAATTTCCCGCCCACCGACCAACGAGGCGTGATAAGGCCCCAGGGCGCAGGCCCTGATATCGGCGCGTATGAATATGCTTTGTTAGTCCCAGCCCCCACAATGACCGGATGGGGGATGATCGTCTTCATGCTTCTTGCGGGACTAGGGTCTGTTTATTATCTGAGGAGACGAAAAAGGGCTGAAGGCTGAGGGGATTGTTTGGGAGTATGACCTTGGGCGGGACTCACATCCCGCCCTTTTTTGTTCCTCGTCCGCTCGACCCAAAAAGGTCCCGGGGTAGTGTATGAGACGCTCCCTGCGTTTCTCTCTTGTCCGGGCCGGGGTGAAAAATCATCCTTGACAGTACATGTCGTAGTAAAAAGATCGTGGTCTCAGTCACGCTTTCCAACAGGCGCCAGGTATATGGCGAACTCCTCGGTGCCATCAACACCCAGAAGATGGTCCATCAACTCCTGATGATATGCAGCAACTGCACAGGTGGCTGCGTGGATCGCCTCGCAGGTGGTATAGAGGTTTTGGCAGACATGACCCGCATCAATCGCAATAACCTTGTGCGCGGCTATGTCGTATCGCCACTCCATCCGATACGGTATGGCAGTCCAAATGAACGTAACAGCCGACTTCCCGACGAAATCCTGGTCCAGTGCCGCTTTCGAGAGCAGAGCGGACAACTCTGCCGGCTGCGATACGAGCAGAAGCCGGTGTTCCACCGGCAGATATCGATAAATCCCCTCTTCCAGCCCTGCAACATTAAAAACGCAGAGATAGGTCTCAAGTGCATGGCGGCATCCCGCCGACGGAACGACCCTGAAGGCGGTGCCAGGGGCGGCAATCTTCCGGATCCCCTGGGTGGCCCAGAGCAGGAAGGAAAGTTCTTTCAGAGTCAGCGGAGCCGGAGAGAAAGCGCGGCGGCTCCTTCTGTTGGCGATGGCGGTGAAGACATCCATGACTGAAATGTCGTGCAGTTTTTCGGCAGGGACGAGATCAAAGAGTAAAGCCCCGCCAGGGATTGGTTTTTCGAGGGGTGGCGGGGCTATCCGTCTGTTTTGATCTGTGTCGCTGAAGTCAACCACCTGCCTCACTGCATCCTTCAGAAAGTACCTGAACCTGTCTCTCGATGATTGATCCATATTGATCCGCCTTTCTTCTTGAATACCTGTCCCTCTGTCCATTCTACCTCATTATTACCGCGGCAATTAAATACTTTAACCTCTGACATTCCCGCAATCCCGAAAACCTTCGGAAGTGGGGAATCTTCCGAAAGCGAAGATCGCTGAAGCGAGAAAGGTCCTCTTGGACGGCTGTCCATAAAGTATCTGATTTGTGGACGCCGATTCTGAATAGCTCATAACTCGATTAACTTTCACCACCGACAAGGTGCTAGGGATTTTTGATGCCTCTGACTGATACTCCTCACGGAAACGATCAGTTCGAGAATGAAGATTTCATGATGTAAATCATAAAAAAAATGACGTCCAAGGTTTACAATTAGCTGAAATGAAGAGATAGGGAGGAGAATCATATGACGCCGACCCAACTGCTGAAAGAGGAACATCAGACCATTCTGCTTGTCATCAGCGCCGCGGAGCGCGAGGTGGAGGAGATC
>JBJKOV010000018.1:0-1590 GCA_046707105.1 Thermodesulfovibrionales bacterium | reverse complement strand
TCGAACCTGATAAAACTCTCGGGTTTGCCGGCCGGTGAACCATCGTTCTTCTTCTCCTGGGGGCCTTTTTCCGGCGTCATCAATTCCTTCTCAAGGTTCTTGTATGCCTCCTCCACCGCCTTCTCCGGGAAATAGATGTTGACCGTAATCACTGCGCAGGAGACGATGATAAAGAAAATCGCCGCCGGGAATAATCTTATTCTTCTCTTCATTTCTTATCCTCCTTATGACTGCTTACCACTTTCACCTCAATGCCGCTCGTCCGAATTCACTCTTTCTCCGCCCTCTGAGCGGCCTCCGTTATACTCCAGAGCAGGTCTGCTACCCTGATTCTGTTGTTGAAAGGAGCCACTTTAATCGACAGGTCCCTGATTCCGAGAAAATTCCTGTGTGATATTTCAAGATCCTTGAAGATCAGCAGCCCATTCTGGATATAAAGGTCCATGATGCCCTTGTCGAAGCGCCTGTCCCCTAGATAGGTCCTGACTGCCGGCCCCCCAACCTTACGGAGGAATTCCTTGCTGATCATCGTCTTTTCATCCTTCGCTGAGTAGCTCCAGAAATCCGCCTTGCCGATGAGCCCGGCATTACCGTTTCCCGAACTCTTGAGGTCCGCAATCCCGTCCACCCTCCCCGAGATATATCCCCTGATCGGCCCGATATTATCGCATAGTTTCTTCAGACTCAATCCGTCGACAATAAAGCCGGCCCTGTACTTCAGGCCGCCCGAAAGGCCGATCACAGCAGAGCCGTCGAGCGTTCCTCCGAATATGTTAGCACTAACCTTCCCTATATTCAAAACACCGTTTTCAGGCTTCACCATGACCTTAATATTGTCCAAAAGTTTAAATCCGTAGGAGAGAGAGCCGACAGTTATGCTGCCGAAGCCGTCCGTTGCCTTCCAGTTTTCATAATACCGGCGCAGTCCGGCAAACTCCGGTTTATTAAACGTCGGAAGTGCGCCTTCCGGGAGAGTGCCGGCCCGTCTGTAAGTCAGGGGGAGAGTGCCGTTTACAGGCCCGATGGAATACTCTCCATTCTCCCCGGTAAGGACAAAATTCTTCAGTCCAACGCCTCCGTCGAGGCTCAGGCTGCCGCCGGTGAACTCCGCCGAGAGCGAAGCCGACAGGGAACCATCGAGCCCTGCGTACAGAAAAGCATCAGGGAAAATATCCCATAAGGAGTCCCTTATATCCGCAGCCTTAACGACAGGCACGTCGGCGCTCATCCTCCCCTCCATCCCTTTTCCCATGAAACCTTTCACATGACCGCGGGCATGCGCCCCGACTTTTCCAACCCCTGCATCGACGATGAAATCAAGGTCCTTTCCGGCCAATACTATTTTCCCCGCCAAATCTCCTCCATTCAGCAGGCGCCTCCCGTCAGCCCGTCTCGATGCTGAAAATGATGCGAGGCGAAAAGAGACGTTTCCGGTGAGGTTCTCCCTGGAATCAAGGGTGCCGTCAAAGGATGCGCTGCCGGTTCCTCCCGACACGTCATAAGGCATCTTCACAAATCTCGATACCGCCTTCGACATATCAGCCAGATCGATCTTCTCCGCGTTCATATTGACGAGCAACGGTAAATATC
>JBJKOV010000017.1:0-8237 GCA_046707105.1 Thermodesulfovibrionales bacterium | reverse complement strand
GCCCGGGCCCCTGCCACCGTTGTGGTGTAAGGAACGCCGTACTGGAGTGCGCTTCGGCGGATAGAGAAGGAATCTTTCTGTGCCTGGGCGCCGCTTACCGTGTTTATGACGAACATTATCTCCTTGTTCTTGATCAGATCGACGATGTGAGGCCTCCCTTCGGCAACCTTGTTGATCACCTCGACTGGGAGCCCTTTATTGTCGAGAAACGCTGCCGTACCCCTCGTAGCAATGACTGAAAAGCCGGCGGCAAAGAGCCTCCTGACGATCTCGCAGATTCCGGGTTTGTCCTCGTCCCTGATGCTGATCACGATCTTGCCAGAGAGGGGCAGCCTGTTATTGGAGGCGATCTGCGCCTTGGCGTAGGCCCTCCCGAAGTCTTCGTCTATGCCCATCACCTCTCCGGTCGACTTCATCTCGGGACCGAGAATCGTATCGACACCGGGGAATTTATCGAAGGGGAAGACCGCTTCCTTGACCGCCACATGCCTGACCGACTTTTCCCCTGTGATGCCGAGTTCCCTCAGTGTCTTCCCGGACATGACCTTGGCCGCCACCTTGGCCAGCGGCACGCCCGTCGACTTGCTCACGAATGGGATCGTGCGCGAGGCCCTCGGGTTGACCTCCAGGATGTAGATCTCATTTTTCTTCACCGCAAACTGCACATTCATAAGGCCGATTACACCGAGTTCCTTCGCCAGCGCCCTCGTCTGCCTCTTGATCTCCTCGATTATTCCACTGCTGAGTGAGTACGGGGGGAGCGAGCAGGCGGAGTCGCCGGAGTGGATGCCGGCCTCCTCGATATGCTCCATAACCCCTCCGACAACGACGTCCTCCCCGTCGGATACGGCGTCAACGTCGACTTCAATGGCGTCGTTGAGATATTTATCGACGAGGATCGGATGGTCCGGAGACGCCTTCACGGCCCGCTCCATGTAACTGCGGATTGAATCCTCGTCATACACGATCTCCATCGCCCTTCCGCCCAGCACATAAGAGGGCCGCACCATCACGGGGTAGCCTATCTTTTTCGCTGCGGCGACCGCTTCTTCCACCGACAGGGCCGTGTCGCTCTCGGGCTGTTTCAGGTCGAGCTTTTCCAGAAGTTCCCTGAACCGCTTCCGGTCTTCCGCACGGTCGATGGAATCCGGCGAGGTGCCGAGGATCTTTATCCCTTCCCTTTCAAGGGGCACTGCAAGTTTCAGCGGGGTCTGGCCGCCGAATTGAACTATAACCCCCTCGGGCTTCTCGGCGTCGATGATGTTAAGGACGTCTTCGATGGTTAGAGGTTCGAAATAGAGCCGGTCCGACGTGTCGTAGTCCGTACTCACAGTTTCGGGGTTGCAGTTCACCATGATCGTCTCGTACCCCAGTTCACTCAGCGCAAAAACCGCATGGACGCAGCAGTAATCGAACTCAATCCCCTGGCCTATTCTGTTCGGCCCCGAACCCAGGATCATTATTTTTTTCCTGTCCGTGGGATTCGCCTCGGACTCCACTTTGCTTGCCGGCTTGCCCGCCTGCCCGCTCGAAAGCGTGTAGAAAGGCCTCTCGTAAGTCGAATAGAGATAAGGCGTGTATGCCGCAAACTCGGCCGCGCAGGTATCCACCATCTTATAAACGGGGCGTATGCCGTGCTGCCGCCTCAAGCTTCGTATTTCGGCTTCGTCCACACGCAGCAGTTCCCCGAGTCTGTGATCCGAGAACCCGTATTCCTTAGCCCGCCGGATGAGACCGGTTAATTCTTTGTTGTCTTTCACTTCTGGCTTCTGCACTCTGACTTCTGACTTTTTTATCTCTTCTTCCATCCCGACGATCTGTTTCAGATTGTTCAGAAACCACGGGTCTATATTCGTATACTCGTAGATCTCTTCGACCGACATCCCCTTTCGCATCGCCTGGGCGACGTGCCACAGCCGTTCAACGCCAGGGATCTTCAGCCTTGCGATGATCCTGTCCGCTGGTGCATCGACTTCTTCCAGTCCGTAACTTCCGCTCTCCAGACTTCTCAGGGATTTCTGCAGAGATTCCTTGAAAGTCCTGCCGATGGACATCACCTCACCCACTGACTTCATCTGGGTGGTGAGTACGGGATCCGCCTCCGGGAATTTTTCGAAGGCAAACCTCGGGAACTTGGTGACCACATAGTCGATCGCAGGTTCGAAGGACGCCGGCGTCTCCCTCGTGATGTCGTTTCTGATTTCATCGAGGGTAAGTCCCACTGCAAGCTTGGCTGCGATCTTGGCTATGGGGAAACCAGTCGCCTTTGACGCCAGGGCGGAGCTCCTGGACACCCTCGGATTCATCTCGATCACCACCATCCTGCCGTCATACTGGTTAAGGGCAAACTGGATATTCGACCCTCCAGTGTCGACGCCTATCTCCCGTATAATCGCTATCGATGCGTCCCTCATCATCTGGTATTCCTTATCGGTAAGGGTCTGCGCCGGGGCGACCGTGATCGAATCGCCGGTGTGCACTCCCATGGGATCGAAATTCTCTATCGAGCAGACTATGACAACGTTGTCGTTCCTGTCACGCATCACCTCAAGCTCGTATTCCTTCCATCCTATGGCGGACTCTTCGATAAGCACCTGATTGACCGGACTCAACTTCAGACCCTTGTCGAGGAGCTCAAGGAATTCCTCCTGGTTGTATGCTATACCTCCCCCGGTGCCACCCAGAGTAAATGCAGGCCTCAGAATGACGGGGTACCCGATATTACCTATCGCCTCCATCCCTTCCTTGACGCTGATGACCGCGGCGCTCTTCGGAACCTCCAGTCCTATCTTGGCCATGGCCTCCTTGAAAAGCTCCCGGTCTTCAGCCTTTTTTATCGCGTGGAGTCTCGCACCGATCAATTCGACATCGTATTTTTCGAGGATCCCCTTTTCGGAAAGCTCCACCGCGATATTCAGAGCGGTCTGCCCGCCCATCGTTGGAAGAATCGCGTCGGGCTTCTCCTTATCAATGATGAGCTCCAGCACATCGGCGGTCAGCGGTTCAATATATGTGACGTCAGCCATCTCCGGGTCTGTCATGATTGTGGCGGGATTGGAATTCACGAGGATGACCCTGTAGCCCTCGTCCCGCAGCGCCTTGCACGCCTGGGCGCCCGAATAGTCGAATTCACATGCCTGCCCTATGACTATCGGCCCTGAACCGATGATAAGTATGCTCTTTATATCTTCTCTCTTAGGCAACTTTACCTCTCATTAAATTTACAATATTATTTACCGGTCACGGCTCAAGAAATTCCTTTATCTCTTCATGCGCCGAGAGGGCATCCTGCATCTTTTCGGAAGTATAGATGAGCCGGTCGGACCCGTCGGTCAATTTCAGCTTCAGCAGATAGGAAACCTGCTCCTCCCCGAAACCGGGGATCGACATGCCGTGCTGAAGCGATATCTTTTCGACGAACGCCACCCCGTCGGGGTTTTCTATCTCCGTTTTTTTTGTCTCGATCATGACCGCGCTCACGGAGTTGAGAGAGATACGGTCCTTTGACTTCTTCAGCAATCCTCCTGCCGAGATCGTTACAGCCTCCTTCTCCTTATCGAATATCGCCTCCAGGTATCTTCCCCTGAACACGAACTTCCTGAAAAAGGAAAATCCCCCCACAAAGAGCAGAATAAAGGCCCCGTAAGAGATGAAAGACCTGCCGTAATTCTTAACCAGCAACGTATAGACCAACCCCGCGACAGCCATCGAAGCTAAAACGGATGAAAACTCCCTGTTATAGATGCCGCTATGCAGGACGCTTGCCGTATCTTCGGAGAAGCTGGTCGTCCTGAAAACCAGCACCGCGCCGGTCTTCTGAATACTGTAGCCGCCGTTTGCCGCGTCAGTCATGCCTTACCGGTTTCAATAAGATCTCTGAACTTTCTGAAAAGATGGGCGGAATCGTTCGGTCCGGGGCCTGCCTCGGGATGGTGCTGCACCGAAATAACGGGAAGGTCCACATG
The DNA here is from genome assembly GCA_046707105.1 of Thermodesulfovibrionales bacterium. Lineage (GTDB taxonomy): Bacteria > Nitrospirota > Thermodesulfovibrionia > Thermodesulfovibrionales > UBA6898 > JARRRD01. The sequence goes on along the minus strand of JBJKOV010000017.1, from coordinate 4,272 downwards.
GCTCATTCCCTCTTCAGTCCCGTCATACAAATTCCTGTGAGTCAGCCTGACCTGTCCGCGGAGGCTCTTGATATCGACACAGTAATTGTGGTTCTGCGACGTTATCTCGACCCTGCCAGCGGCCAGATCCTCGACAGGATGGTTGCCGCCGTGATGGCCGAATTTCAGTTTGTACGTCCTGCCGCCCATGGCCAGGCCGAGTATCTGGTGGCCCAGACAGATTCCGAAGATCGGTTTCTTCCCTAAAAGCATCTTTGCTGTTTCTATTGCATAAGTGACTGTTTCGGGGTCCCCGGGACCGTTGCTTAGAATAATCCCGTCGGGATTCATTTCGAGGACCTCCTCTGCAGGCGTCCGCGACGGCACAACAGTGACACCAAAGCCTGCCCCGACAAGATTTCTGAGGATGTTGAACTTTACTCCGAAATCGTAGACTACCACAGACCGTGGGACGTGAGACGCGAGACGTGAAGAGCCCTTGTTTATGGCCCCTTCCGCGCTTCCGACTTCTGACTTCAGACTCCTGACTTCTTCAGTGCACCACTTCCAGCAGCCCTCCTGCCAGATATAACCCTTCGGCGTAGTGACATCCTTTACAAGGTCAAAGGCGGAAATTCCCGGATGCGCACTGACCCTCCGGAGCAGGCTCGACGGATCGGAATCGACGGTAGATATGATACCCATCTGCGCACCGTGGTCCCGCAGGTGCCTCGTCAGGGCCCTCGTATCGATTCCCTGTATGCCCACAACGCCGAACTTCTTCATGTATGCCGGGAGACTCTCCGCTGAGCGCCAGTTGCTCGGAAAATCGCAGGCCTCCTTCACGATAAAGCCTTCGGCCTTGATCCCGCCCGCAGATTCTATGTCCTCTCCGTTGACACCGTAATTGCCCATCTGTGTATAGGTCATCGTCACGATCTGGCCCTTGTAGGAAGAGTCGGTCAGGATCTCCTGATATCCTGTCATGGAGGTATTGAAGACCACCTCGCCGACCGCCTCGCCCTCTGCCCCGAAGCCTCTGCCTTCAAATACCGTCCCGTCCGAAAGAACCAGAAAAGCCCTCACTTCCATCTGTGTATCCTTCCATTTGAAATAGTGACCGCAGGCCACGCACGCAGGAGCCAGGAATCAAAAGGCGAATTCTTCCCCTTTGAAACAAACCCCGCGGCATCAACCGTATATTCCGTCTTTGTATCTATTATCGTAACATCAGCGTCAGAACCCGGTTTCAGCGTCCCCTTGGACAGACCGGTTATGGCCGCGGGATTAAGCGCCATCTTTTCCACAAGTTTCGCGATGGTGAGCACCCCCTCGTCGACCAGTCTCATGCTCAGACCGATCGAAGTCTCGAACCCGGAAATACCGGAGGGCGCGAAGTCGAACTCACGCTCTTTTTCGTCGGTATGATGGGGCGCGTGATCGGTCGCGATGGCATCTATCGTCCCGTCCCTGAGGCCCTCCCGTATCGCCTCCACGTCACTTTTTGTCCTCAGCGGCGGATTCACCTTGGCATTGGTATTATAATCGCCCGCCGCGTCCTCGGTTATACTGAAGTAGTGCGGGCAGGTTTCGGCAGTGATGTCCGCGGTCCCGCGTTTTTTTGCGTTCCTGATCGCTTCGACCGAGCCGCGTGTCGAGACATGCGCTATGTGCAGCCTCCCCCCTGTCAGTTCCGCCAGCGCGATATCCCTTGCAACCATGATCTCCTCCGCCTGGGCGGGTATGCCCTTCAGACCGAGAGAGGCGGACAGGAGTCCTTCGTTCATCACTCCACCGGCGGAAAGGGAAAGGTCTTCACAGTGCGATATGACAGGCACCCCCAGTATTTTCGAATATTCCAGCGCCCTTCTCATCATAAGGCTTTCCGTTACCGGCCTTCCGTCGTCGGAAAAGGCCACGCATCCGGCCTCGTACATCATTGTGAACTCGGCCAGTTCCTCGCCCTTCTGTCCCTTGGTGATCGCGCCTACAGGAAAGACCGAGCAGGCGCCTTCCTGTGCGGCCCTTTTTCTGATGAATTCCGTAACACTTGAGTTGTCGTTCACGGGATTTGTGTTCGGCATGCAGCAGACCGAGGTGATCCCGCCCCGCACCGCAGCTGCCGTCCCCGTTTTTATTGTCTCCTTATATTCGAAACCCGGCTCTCTCAGATGGACATGCATATCCACGAGGCCCGGCAAAACGAGAAGCCCTTCCGCGTCGACAGTCTCTCCGGACCCGCGGCCTTCGCCCGCCATTTTCCCCCCTTTGCTCCTTCCGCGCTTCCGCACCTCTTTTATCTTTCCGTCTTCTATCAGGATGTCGCAGACCCCATCGATTCCCTGCGAGGGGTCAATTACCCGGCCGTTGGCTATCAAGACCCTCACCCTTTCACCCCCGAAAGCAGGTAGAGGACCGCCATCCTGACGGCCAGCCCGTTGGTGACCTGCTCAAGTATGGCCGATCTCTCCCCGTCGGCAACGTCGGAGGCTATCTCGACGCCCCTGTTCATGGGACCGGGGTGCATGACGACTGCGTTCTTCTTAGCCCGCGTGAGCCGCCGGGCCGTAAGGCCCCAGTTGTTGAAGTACTCTTCCTTTGTTGGGAAAAAGCCTTTCCCCTGCCTCTCCAGCTGGATCCTCAGCATCATGATGATGTCCGCACCCTCCAGCCCCGCGTCCATATCGCTGAAGATCCTGACCCCGAATTCTTCCATATAGGGCGGCACCAGCGCAGGAGGCCCGATAAGCCGTACCCCGGCCCCGAGTTTGCTCAGGGCGTAAATATTTGATTTGGCCACCCTGCTGTGCAGAATGTCCCCCACTATCGCCACCTCGAGCCCCTCGATGTTCCCTCTCTTCTCCCTCATCGTAAGGAGATCAAGCAATGCCTGGGTCGGGTGCTCGTCAGTCCCGTCACCGGCGTTGATCACAGACGCCTCCAGATGTCGGGCAAGAAAATGGGGAGCACCGGAGCACGGATGTCTCACGATAATAAGGTCGGCCCCGAGGGCCTGTATGGTCTGGGCGGTGTCCCGCAGCGTTTCACCCTTGACAACACTGCTAGTGGAAACGGAAAAATTCACCACATCCGTACTCAGCCTCTTGGCGGCGAGTTCGAAAGATGTCCTGGTCCTGGTGGACGGCTCGTAGAAGAGGTTTACCGCTGTTTTGCCGCGCAATGCCGGGACCTTTTTGATGTCCCTGCGCAGGACGTCCTTAAACCCGGCGGCGGTTTCGAGAATGAGTTCGATGTCCTCTGCATCGAGCCCCTTGATGCCCGTCAGGTCCTTTGACTTCAGGCTCATTCGAGAACCACCATGTCCTCGCGTCCCTCTTCCTCAAAGTGTACTTTTACCGTCTCGCTAAAAGACGTCGGGATGTTCTTCCCGACAAAATCGGCCTTGATCGGCAGTTCCCTGTGCCCTCTGTCAACGAGCACTGCCAGTTGTATGGCAGCGGGTCTTCCATAATCCATAATGGCATCCATCGCCGCACGGATCGATCTGCCCGTGAAGAGGACGTCGTCCACAAGTACGACCTTCTTATCGTCTACGGCGCAGTGCAGTTCCGTTCTCCTTACAACAGGCTGTTGTTTTCTCACGTTTATGTCGTCCCGGTAAAGGGCGATGTCCAGCGTCCCCACGGGCACGTTCTTTCTTTCTATCTCTTTGAGCTTGGCGGAAAGCCTCCTTGCCAGGTGCACTCCTCCGCGCTGGATACCCACGAGACAGAGAGACCTGGTCCCCTTATTTTTCTCAATGATCTCATGGGTCATTCTCGTGATCGCCCTGTCGATATCTTTCTTGTCAAGCAGTTTCTTAGGCACCGGCAGACCCACCTCGGGCGGGATCGGAGGCAAGATATGAAACCCCGACCAGATCGTCGGCCGACGGGTCAACCGCCCGGGCCGTGCTGCAAGTGCCTTCCGGGGAATAAATGAAACCGAAGAAACTTCTCGTGCAACGGAACTGAAGGTTTGATGAAGGTGCGTTATTCAGATGGCAACTCACGCCGACTCCTTTACCTTTTTAACCTCACCGGGTTATTCTTAAAGGCGGCATTATTAAAGCATAAACCGCGGGTGAGTGTCAAACACCCGGCCGCAAAGCAACGGGGATCAGACAAACCTGTTTTGTTACGCTGGAAGCAGTTATTTATTCCTCTCGCTGCACTTGCTGGACGCGGCTGATTACCGGCCCGGGCGGCGGCGAAGCGGGGACACGGCGTCTGTCGCCGGGTCCGTCTGCTTCCTGGCGCCGGGTGACACTTTTTGACATCGCACGCGATCGTA
>JBJKOV010000016.1:0-2927 GCA_046707105.1 Thermodesulfovibrionales bacterium | reverse complement strand
GAACAGGCCCAGGCCAAAGTGGTGGTGCAGCAGGTCGGCATCGTCAAAAGTCTCGCCGGAATGGCCAAGAACAACGGCGCCTTTTACGGGTTCATATCCGTACTCGCCGCACTCGGCGCCGGCTTCGGTGTGGGTCTTATATTCAGAAAAGGCGGGGGGGGACACTGATCATGTATGAAAACATAGTGATAGGTTTCGACAATACCGAATACAGCAAGGCCGCTGTCATCGAGGTCTCCAATTGGGTAAAGATGCACGGAGGCAAATTCCTTCTGGTGCATGCAGTCTACTTCGACGAGGAGGAATTCGGCCACGCCCCGGAGCAGCTGGCGAAGCGGCTCGAATTCGGGAAGAACGTCTGCTATCAGACGAAGGAGATGGTCGTCTCCGAATTTGGAATCGAGGCCGACGTGCTCGTCTGCGAAGGCGAGCCGCCCGACATCGTCACCAATATCGCCAGGGAGAAGAAGGCCGACCTCATCGCGATGGGGACTTACGGCAGAAGAGGACTGAAGAGGCTTTTCATGGGAAGCGTCACATCATCCGTGATTGTCCATTCTCCCTGCGATGTGCTTGTGGTAAAAAAACCGTGCACGGAATGCACGGGGGTCTATTCTTCCATACTTCTCGCTTTCGACGGCTCAGATCACAGCAAGACCGCACTGAAGAAGGCGTGTCAGCTGTCCAAGGTCGGCGGCGGCGATATAACGGTCCTTTATGTGATTCCGCGTTATGAGGAGATGTTAGGATTCTTCCGGACCGATGCGATCAAAAAAAGCCTCATGCGGGAAGCGGACAATGTCGTAGACGCAGCAAAGAAGATCGCATCGGACGAGGGCGTCCAGATCAAGACCGAGATCCAGGAAGGCACGGCCGCCGAGCAGATCGCGAAAGCGGCCGACAGGCTGAAGAGTAATCTCATAGTCATAGGGACCTACGGATGGACCGGGGTCAACAAGGCGATCATGGGAAGCACGACGGAAAGAGTCATCATGCACGCCTCCTGCCCCATACTCGCTGTCAGGTAAGGTGCACTAAATATATAACTCATCCGGCCCCGGACGGACCAGCGCCGCCCGGGCCGCTTCACCCCGGCTCCCGGCATCTGCGCAGAGCGGTCCATGCCCCGTTACGTTACCGGCCCTATTCCGCTTCTCTATCCTAATTTCAATTTTTGTTTGATTTCTCTTGCCGAGGCACTCGTCGCATATACTGCCGTACCGACGTCGAACATTTTTGATTTGCTCAAGCCTCCTACCACCACAGGATCAAGACCCGCACGCTCGACAAGCTCGACGGCAGCTTCCAACCCCTCCTGATCGTCGCCGGCTATCGGGATACCGATTTTTTCACCGTCTCTGTTAGTCGTCTTTCTGAGGTCTTCAAAATAGACTGTATTGAATGCCCTTACTACACTCGCACCGGGCAGGAGACGAGCCACGAAACTGCCGGTTCCACCAGGTTCACTTCTTGCCTCTTCTGCGATCACCCCATCTCTTTCCGGATAAGGATTCGACGTATCAATCACGATCTTCCCCTTCAGGGCGTCTTTCGTTTCGGCGCTCAGCTCCGTGAAAGCCTTCATCGGCATGGACAAAATGATCACATCTCCAAAAGCGATCGCCTCGGCAACGTTCCCGGCGCGGGCTTTAGGCCCGGTGGTTTTGACAAGGGACTTTAGGGTTTCAGGATGTCTTGAGCTATAGCAAATATCGAGTCCTGCCTTTCCAAGCAGAATTCCAAGAGTTCCTCCTATATTGCCTGATCCGACGATTCCGATTCTTTCTATTTTCATATACCACTCCTCTCGTTAATTCTCTCCTGTTGATGATTGGCTGTACGTCTTCCCATTCGAGGACCTGATAGGCCCTCTTCAGGATGTTCTTCCTTTAGCGTAGCAGGCACGTGGGGATTGTCAAGCTTTCTGCCTTCAGATGAAATTACCTGAGGCCCGGACGGGAATTCACCGCGCAGGACCGTTAATGGGGCGAAACGGAGTGCAGCGGACCCACCTGAGCCTATTACCACAAAAACGGAATGAGCCTGTAGCAAACCCTCTTCATATAGGCTTCATAACCCCGCAAATGTATTCTGAGGAATCGTTCCTCAATAAGGACCCTCAGGACCAGGATCCCGATTGGAACGACCGACAGCAATACACCCGCGTACGACTCCAGCCACAAAGGGATGCCTACAATAAACAGGATGCCCCCCGCGTACATAGGATGTCTCACCACCCCGTATACGCCGGTGTCGATGACGTTTTGTTCTCTTTCTTTCTGGAGCTTCACGACAGGCGAAGCAAAGGCGTTCTCCCGGAGGGCAAGAAATGATATCCTCCACCCGGACAGAAAAAGGACGAGCCCCAAAGATGAAACGAGTATTCCGGGACCGCCTATCAGATGAAACCGGAAGACGTCCATAGGTATGAAGGCAATCAGACCGTAAAAGGCCAGGAGAAGAAATACCAGCACGATCTTGTCGCCAAGCGGCTGCCCCTCCTGCAGAGGTGACCGGACACGCTCGGTGAGCAGGTCCTTGTGGCCGGGAAACAGCGAGGCCGCTGACGCGAGGAAACCCACGAATATTACACCGATTAAAAGCCATGCCCGCCACCAATTCAGAGTGCCTGCCGGCAGGAAGAGCAGACCGCCCATTATTGCTATCTGTAAAGTAATGCCGACTGCCAATCTGAAAATGAGCATCTTACATATATAATATCGCGGCAGAGTCCCCAAAAGATGTCATTCGTCGAGAACACGGCCTTTGAGCCCATCGGAGACCCCGGAGACCCCGTCCTGATTCTCAATACCTTCCTCATAGATGAAACAGTTGGTAGAATGGAAATTATAAGGGAGGAGCCATGAAGACATCGGCATTGTTATCATCGCAACTTTTTCGAAGGTTGCTCCATGATGCTGCGCCCG
>JBJKOV010000015.1:0-3081 GCA_046707105.1 Thermodesulfovibrionales bacterium | reverse complement strand
GCACCTTCACCATATCGGCCAGCACCTGGAGCAGGCCGAAGGGGCCGACGCGGTTGGGGCCGTATCTGTCCTGCCACAGGCCGAGCAGGCGCCGCTCGACCCAGATGAGCCCGCCCCCTATTGTGAGGACCACGCCCAGCACGAATATGACAACCAGTAACGACCTGAGTGTTTCAGTCATTGGCCGCTTTCCTTTTTTCCGCCCTTCTTCAGCTTTCCCCAGGAAGGAAGCGGAATTCCCTCCAGTCCCGGAAGTCCAACCGGCAGCGCAGCCGTTCCAGCCGGCAGCGACGATATCCGCCCGGCCCTGAGGAAAAGGGTCCGCGCCCCTATCCTTATTTCCACCTCGTCGCCTTCACTTAAACCAAGATCGTCCAGCGACTCCGCATTCAATCCGATATACGGCACCGGCACAAGACCGGAGATTCCGGGGGACCTTGCGCTCAACTCCCCTGAGCCGAAGATGTGGTATCGGGGCAGAACAAGAAGCCTCCCCTCTTTTCTTTCGAAAGGGGGAGGGACTTTTCTGAAGTAGGGTGCCTCTCCTTCCGCCTTCGGTTCGATCAGGCGCCGTCCGGGATCGCCGCCTGCCAGCGGCCCACCAACCTCGCGCTGGAACTTGTTCACGGACTGCACCGAATTCCACCCGGGCGCCCAGAAATGCGTTATTAGAGGCGATGGCGGGTTCCCGCTGTATCCCTCCATGGAGAAGGAGAGTGGGGAGTCCGGGTCCTCCGGCGGCCGCGGTTCATGGACACTGATACCCGCATGGATGGCGGTCCGGCCGCTGAACCGGTGGGGCTGCCTCGGAATTTTCTGCCCGGCGATGCGGAAACCTGAGCCGGGGGCGATCTCCGCGGCCGGTGCCAGCACCGGCATGGCAGAGGTCATGGCCGCCCTTATATCGTCCAGGCCCTTCCAGGCGCCTGCCGCCTCCCTTCTCGTCCAGATCATCATGTCGCGTATCCAGCGCCAGCTCTCCTGTATTTCCCCTTCGGGGACGAAGACCTGATAGAAGCCCTGGGCCCGGCCCTCGTTATTGACAAACAATCCGTCACTTTCGGCGAAGGTGCCTGCAGGAAGCACCACATCGGCCCTGAAAGTCGTCCTGTTGAGGTAATGGTCAATGGCAATGACATGACCCGCCGTCCCGAAGAAACTGTCGAGCTTGTCCGTCTCCATCCTCCTGTAAAGATCGTTTTCAAGGACGACGACCGAATCCGCATCCCCGTCGAGTATCCTTCTCACCGCCCTGTCGAGTCCTTCGCCTCCCATGAGACCGAGACCCAGGCTGTTGCACTCAGGCACGACATAACAGAGCGCCGCCCCGATGCCCCCTTCACACAAGGCCCATGCGATATCCGCCGCGGCTTTTATGATCTCTCTGCTCCCGCATCCGGCGCCGGAAACGATAAGCGGACGCTCCGCAGTCTTCAGGGCCTTCGCAATCTTTTTGGCCAGAGACGCTGTTCCCCTCGGCAGGTCATCGACGGCCGGGAGATCCTTCTTTATCTCGTGGGCAACTGCGCATCCCAGCCGGGCCAAATCGTCGGGCGCGGCGCGATAGATTTCTGTCGCGATGTCGTCGATTCCGGTATCGCAGGACGAGCCGATGAAGAAAGGCCCTTTCCCGTCCTGGATCGCTTCCCGGACCGCGGCGTCGTTCCATTCAGGTATGCGGAGCTGCCTGACTGTTTCCATCGGTTTCCTGCGCACAGCCTGCCTCAGGGCGAGGGCCAGCATCGGAGCGGTGTTGGTCACGTCCTCACCGAGTACGAAGACCGTATCGGCCATCGAAACATCGTGAAGAGAAGGGGAGCGGGCAGGGCTCTTCTGCATGATCCATGCTATCTCCGAAATCGTCTCGTGCTCCCTCTCTGAAAGACCATTATAGAAGTTCCCGGGACCTACAAGGGAACGGAGCGCGAAATTCGCCTCCATCGAGGCCCTCGGAGAGCCGATGCCGATGACCCTGGCGCCGAAGTGGAGTATCCTGGCTATATGGTCAAGGGCTTCGTCCTTTGAAGCAGGTCCCCCGGTCGTGCTCTTGTGGACGTTCAGCAGGGGCCTCCTGATCCTGATGTCGCTGTTGACGAACCCGTAGCCGAAGCGGCCGCGGTCGCAGAGAAAATAACCGTTTACCTCGCCGTTATAGCGGTTGCGTATCCTGCGAAGCGACCCGTATCTCTCGCCCGGTATGGTGTTGCAACCCAGGCCGCAGTGGACGCAGACCGAAGGCGCCGTCTGGAGGTCCCACTTGCGGGTGTAGTGGCTCTTGAGGGTCTTGTCGGTAAATACCCCGGTGGGGCAGACCTCGATGAGGTTGCCGCTGAATTCGCTCCTGAGGACGCCCTCCTCATGCCTCCCGAAATACACCGAATCATGGGCCGAAAAAACCGAAAAATCCCGTCCTCCCGCATAATCGTTATAGAAACGGACGCACCTGTAGCACTGGATGCACCTGTTCATCTCGTGATTTATGAACGGTCCAAGATACTGGTTCCGGTGGGTCCTTTTTCTGAACCTTGTCCTCCTGTAGATGTGGCCTGTCATCACCGTCATGTCCTGGAGATGGCATTCTCCCCCTTCGTCGCAGACCGGGCAGTCGTGGGGGTGGTTCAGCATCAGCCACTCGATGACACCCGCCCTGAACTGTCTCGCCTCCGGATCGTCGATCGAAAGGCGGGTGCCGTCAGTGGCGGCCGTCATGCAGGACATGACGATCTTCCCCTTCCTGTCGTTTTCATCCCTGAAGACCTTGACCGCGCACTGCCTGCAGGCACCGACGGAATGCATAGCCGGATGCCAGCAGAAATAGGGGACATTGAAGCCGAGGGAGAGACAGGCCTTCAGGAGGTCCTGGCCCTCCCGCACCTGATAAGGTTTATCGTCTATATATATGGTAACCATCTTTTCTTTCATTCTGATTCGTCACCGCCACAACCAAAACACACTTCACCACAGAGACGCAGAGGGCGCAGAGAGAGTAAATTATATATTTCTGCTGAGAGGGCAGAAATATATAAACTGCCGTGACGAGCTTTTTTTGTTTTCCGGCCTCTCACCGGAAAACAAAAATCA
>JBJKOV010000014.1:0-1566 GCA_046707105.1 Thermodesulfovibrionales bacterium | reverse complement strand
AGTGTAAGAGGCTTTCCCGGAAAACGGGTGGATGCGTATCGCGCAGGTATCAGGACAATCGACGACATATATCTATTAAGATTTAATTATATAACAATCCGCGCGAAATCCAAAAATCTCCCGCGGTTATCTGTTCATCGCCCTGCTCATTATATCATACCCGGACGGTAAGATAAACTTTGATATTTTGACGGGAATCTTCGCATTATTCTAAAATAATATGCTTCAAGGCGCATTGCATCATTGCGTAGTACCGGATTGAGGGTCTTACGGAATTTCGGTCGGCTGAGCGAAAAAAAGTTTCCAAGGAGAAAATCCCATGCAGAACGCGGTGAAGAACAAAAAACTGATAAATTGGGTTAAAGAAGTCGCCGACATGTGTCAACCCGACAGCATCTACTGGTGTGACGGGACCAGGGAAGAATACGATCGGATGATGGCGAAGATGGTGGCTTCCGGCAGTTCTACCGCGCTGACGAAGAGGCCCAACAGTTTTCTCTTCCGGTCTGACCCCAGTGACGTGGCGCGCGTCGAGGACCGGACCTTTATCAGCACGTCCCGCAAAGACGACGCGGGGCCCACAAACAACTGGCTGGCCCCCGACGAACTCAAGAAAACGATGCGGGGTTTTTACCAGGGCTGCATGAAAGGACGCACGATGTACGTGATTCCCTTCTCGATGGGGCCTGTCGGGTCTCCCATCTCGAAGATAGGAGTTGAAGTTACCGACAGCCCGTATGTGGTCTGCAACATGCACATCATGACCCGCGTGGACTCAAGGATTTACGGGATGCTGTCTACAGACGGCGATTTTATCCCGTGCCTTCACTCGGTCGGCGCCCCCCTTGAGGAAGGACAGGAGGACGTCACATGGCCCTGCGCACCCATAGAAAAGAAATACATCAGTCACTTTCCCGAGGAAAACCTGATCTGGTCCTACGGATCGGGGTACGGCGGGAACGCCCTGCTGGGCAAGAAATGTCTGGCCCTCCGCATAGCATCCGCCATGGCGAGGCGCGAAGGATGGATGGCCGAGCATATGCTGATCCTGCGACTTACCAACCCCGAAGGCAGACAATATCACATCGCCGCCGCCTTTCCCTCGGCCTGCGGCAAGACCAACCTGGCAATGATGCGGCCCACCATTCCGGGATGGAAATGCGAATGCATCGGAGACGACATCGCCTGGATGAAGATCGGCCCCGACGGCCGCCTTTACGCCATAAACCCCGAAAACGGCTTCTTCGGCGTAGCGCCGGGGACCTCTTATGAGACCAACCCGGTGGCGATGGACACGGTCAGGGAAAATGTCATTTTTACCAACTGTGCGCTCACTGACGACGGAGACGCGTGGTGGGAGGGTATGACCGACGAACTGCCGGCCCACCTCATCGACTGGAAGGGAAAGGACTGGACGCCGCAGAGCACGGCGGACGCCGCCCATCCCAATGCGAGGTTCACCGCACCGGCATCTCAATGCCCCGTCATCTGCAAGGACTGGGAGAACCCCGCCGGCGTTCCCATAGATATCTTCATATTCGGCGGGCGCCGCGCCAGTGTCGTCCC
>JBJKOV010000013.1:0-2376 GCA_046707105.1 Thermodesulfovibrionales bacterium | reverse complement strand
ACCAATGACCTCTCCACGGGCGCCACCACCAGCCATTCCAGAAAAAGAGGTCTACACCAACATCAGGAGCAAAGTAGATACCAGGGGCATCAGGCATCACTATCATATCTGGTGGTGCGGCAACGATGGGCGGCGGCAGACCAATCCCGATGTTCACATGTACCCCTGCCATCGTCGGAATCGGAATCAACATCAAAACAAAAAACGAAGCAGCAAACAAATTTACCCTCTTCATGCAGCCTCCTATTCTCAAAATATCCGATTAATATTACGATCTAAATCTCATTTGTAACGCATTTCCGATCTTCTCAGAGCTGGCTATTAATGATCCTTTCTCCTTCATATTCCCGGGCATTGTATATTGAACAAGGAAGGGAAACCTTCTGAAAGAAGAGAAATGTCCTCCCCGTACTGACTTATAAAGTGAGGAATCCTTCGGTGTGGAGACTAAACATCTTGTTTTAACTTTATACATAAGGCCTCTACCATTAAAACTTAACAGATCTCTGACTGATTGTCTATCGGACTCTCTCCTACACGAGACAGATCCTCTCACCAGGTGCCTGCTAAAACATTCGAGAGCTCTGTCCAGGTAATTTTATTTATTCCGGCTAATTAAGGTAAAATATTTAGAGAAGAAACTGGAGTTTTATGACCAAGAATATCATCAGTTATAATTTTCCGAAGATCCCGGCAGTCGTCATCCTTTTTCTCATTTTACCGTCTTGCGCACACCTTCACACTGTTCAGAGTACCGGCATCCCGCACGGGGTGAGCAGTCGCGTAACCAAGGTATGTGAAGGAATTTACCGGGGACCTCGTCTGAACGATCTGAATCAGCTCAAATCATTCAAAGTCCGCACGATTCTGGACCTCGAAAATAATACCGATGCCGTCAATCAGGAGGAAGCCGTTGCAAAAAGGCTCGGGATAGAGGTTATCAATATACCGATGAGCGATATTACGCGGCCAAAACCGGCTGATCTTGTAAAAGCAGTGGAAATTATGGAGGACCCCGGACTCCAGCCGGTTTATGTCCATTGCCTGCATGGCCGGGACCGCACCGGTCTCGCCGTTGCCGCCTACAGGGTTTTACATGACGGATGGTCGCTTGACCGGGCCTACCGGGAGGCTATCGACAACGGCCATGCATGGTGGTTATATGATCTCATTTTCCGGTGGAAAAAATCGCTTAGGGCATTATCTGTTCAGAAACCTGCCACAGCTTCCCCGGCCCGGAATCTACTTTCTGCTCCTGTTCCGGCGGCTTCCTAACTGTTCTGCCCGGTTTGTCCCCAATTTTCCGCGCCCATAACAAGCCAACCTGGCACGAGAAATCGTACTATGTCGGGTTCAGTTCGTGTTGATCTCCATTTCATTGACAGCGCTTTATTCTCATGCTACGTTGCTATTAGGCAGAAATGAAAACTTCACCGGGCACTAGCGAGTCAGTGACTGGTTAATCCCGGCGAGGTCAGGCTTATTAACATGTCAAGGACGGAGGAAGAACAAATGAACGAGGGTCTGGACAAAAAGATTTCTCGTCGCACACTGCTCAAGGGCGCTGTAGTAGTAACGGGCGTAGCACTTGCGTCAGCTTTCACCGGAAAGGCACGCGCTGCGAAGTCATCCAAGGCCGTCATGAAGTATCAGGACAAGCCGAATGGCGACCAGATGTGCAGCAGTTGCCGGTTCTTTATCCCGGGTAAGTCGCCGACGGCCAACGGCACCTGTCAGGTAGTTGAGGGTTCGATCAGCCCGCATGGCTGGTGTACCGCGTATAACAAGAAATCCTGACGGGGCGCATCGTAAGCGCTGTATATGGTTTTCTTGTTCTAACATTGAAAGGAAGAAAACGGAATGAAAAGAACGTATGGAAGTCTGTCAATTGCAGCAGTGTTAAGCCTGTTCATTCTCTGTGCGTGTGGCGGGGGAGGAAACCCGTCGGGCACACCTCCGGCAACACCTTCCGCAGCAGCCGGCATATGGACCGGGACGTTTACGTCAAATGTTACTCATATAACGTCCAGTGCTACAGCCCTTATCGCGGACACCAACAGCGCGCGTTTCGGGTTTCCGGATACGCTTGCTCAATACAGCGGGGTGCTTACCGTTAGCGGCAACTCTTTCTCGACGATTGCGACTGCTTATGCCGCTCATGGGTCAACGCTGCCGGATGGAAGTCAAGTCGGCACAGCAACGATTTCCGGCACATTTGCAACAAAAGGCACAATGAACGGCACCTACAACGGAGCCGGGGATTCAGGGACATTCACATTGACATATAACGGCTCTCTCTATGAAAGGCCGTCCTCCTTACCGGGGGTCTCCGGCACATGGAAAGGTAAAATATTGGACTTCACCAATTTCATCAGG
>JBJKOV010000012.1:0-3094 GCA_046707105.1 Thermodesulfovibrionales bacterium | reverse complement strand
AGGTGAGGCGGAGAGTAAAGACGGCCGGCCGTTTTCAAAATGAGGACCGTGCGCTTACCATGGTCTATTGGCAACTCAAAGAACTCAAATGGAATGGGGTGATCATGAGCAGAGAGGCAAAGGCAATTCTAACGAAGATCCGTGCATCAAGGATTCAGAGGATTGCGGCATAATCAGGCAAATGAAAAACCTTGGGAATCGTGCCCTGATGAGAATTTACAGAAAAGACTTGACACCGCCCTCTCTGAGTCCTCAGGTATTTGGTTCCCTCGTCAGAGGTAATTCCGAAATCCACAGTGAGCTGTTTTACAACCGCGGAGAAGTTCGCAGATTTCTCGGGTAATATGATTTTAAATCTGAAGGGTTTACTCTTTTCGTTCGGAATCTTCTCTGAAAGCTCTTTCCCGCAATATCTGCAAACCATTGCTTCGCGCTTAATGATCTCTTTGCAATAGGGACATTTTTTTGTCATTTTTCCTTCAATTGACGGAGAAGCCAGTAACCTTTCTGCTTCGCTACGCCCTCTGCAAGAATAGCGGCGACGACGTCCAGGCATAATCCTAAGAAAAGAGCTGCATCCATATACTATCCCCTATGATGATCTTTGTTATGCAATCCCCCCGAAGCTATTTGATGCCTGTAGGATACTCTTCATCTTATGCTCAGTCAAGAAGGCCCTGGGTCTCCCCCAGGGCCTTTCCCTCATCACCCTTTACGAAGGGTTCTCTTCCTCTTTCGGGTTCAGCAGCCCGCCGATCCTCGATAGCTTTTCATCCAGGACGTGCGAAATGCCTTGAACAATTTCCTGTGATAGATCGTCATCGCTCATTCTCATAAGCGAGACCAGAGACTGACAAAGACCCAGCTCCAGGGTTACCGCATCGTACGTGTCCAATGACATCCCGTGAAAATGCTCTTCTTTCTTCTCCGTTACCAATCGTAAATGTCCCACTTTTTTACTCCTTTTCTCTAATAAAATGTGTAATTACCCTCACAAAGCAAGGGCTTTTCTCTCCTCGCGCATCCGCTGCATAAGCGATAAATCATGTCCAGCTTCCGCACGCAAAGCGGCAATCCAGGCGTCCACGTGGGGTTCAAGGTCCGCTGCCACTTCCCCGCTTTTAACGGTCGAGACCGTACAGCAGGGGATAAGTTGCTTTACCGCCTTTTCTGCAACCGCCGGCCGTCCACTCGCTCGCATGAGTTCGTCTAGATATTTCGCCTTCTTTATGACCCGAATAACCTTTTCGACGCCAACCACGACATCAACTAAACTTTCATCCTTTCTCATGATACATCCTCCCGGGGACCCTCCACAGAGGGAAGGCCCCCGTGTTCGATCGTTATTTCAAATATGCGCTCAACTCTTCCAGGGCGCTGTCTATGGCTTCCTCTGTCTCATCCTTCCAGCCGGCAAACTCCGCCGCCCCTTTACAGAGCCTTTCGAGGATCTCCCGGACTTCCAGCAGTTCGGGCCTGTCCGGTATCTCTTCCTCTTCTCTCTTGCCCTCTGACGCGCTCTCAGGCGTTGCAGGCGCAGGATCTGCTATTTCCCACCACCTGACATTGAACGACCCGCAGAGACCGCAGGCAAAGCGCCCCTGAAGGCCTGAGCGTGTGAGCTGCTTTACTTCCTTTGGTTCGCTTTCCTGGCGGCAATCACCGCAATAACATCTTTTCCCCATGGTTGTGCTTACCCCCATAATGTTTTTACCTGAAAAGAAATCTCTCTCGCCTCATGATCAGTCCCTTTTCTGTGAAATACTCTTCCGCCTTCTCGGTCATATCCCGGGCGAGAACGGCAAGGTGGCTGTGATACTGTAATCGCTTCGGAAGGTGCGCCTCTCCATTATCCCGGCGCCTCTTCATACAACTTGCCATATGCCGATAGCCGTTATATTTCGCGGTCTCTGGAGAATACCTGAGATGAAAGACCGCTAAGAGGATGTCTGCCGGAATAAGAGTAAAACCCCGCTGCAGCCCGTGAAAGTGTTTCACAAAATTCTCGACATCACAGACGAAAGCGTATTTCTCCTCAAGAGTCGATTTCGAGAGCCTTGGGTTTCCCGTTCTCGGCATGTCGACGTAACCCTTCCTGATATCAAATTCCTTGCTTGGGAGGGCCGTTCGTGTGCCTGTGAGGTCCGCTTTGATGAACCTGTAATGACCCATAAGTTGCCCGAGGCTCTCAAATCGATCGATCATCTTTCGATAGTCTCCTTCGTCTCCTGGGCCGTCTCCGGCTTCAAAGTCTCCGCTGCATCAAAGTTGAATTCACACAGATCCCGCACGCACGCTTCGAAGCGAGACCAGAGCGTTCCATTTCCCATCTTGATTGTTTCAGTCCCGTTCATTTCCGTTGTGTTTCCTTCCTGGCTTATGCCATAATTTTGTAACTTTTTCGTAACCGCCCTAGCTCGGTTTATCGGATTTCGTTCCAACTCCTGCCAACATGAGGGGAGGGCGGAAGCCCCCGAAGATACTGAGATAATCAGTAAAATCAAGGGCTTAGAAGATGCTGAAAAAAGAGGCGATTGAGACTTAAAATCCCTCGTCAGAAATGGCGTACCGGTTCGAGTCCGGTCTCCGGCACCAATATTATATAGACATATCAATGGATTAGGAAGAATAGTTAGAGTAATCTATTAACATCATCTCGGGATAGGAAAGACAGGTTGATCAGAAAAGCATTACTCCTCAAGATCTTCGACGGCGCATACATGCAGAGATGGAATGACAAGGTGCGGCCTGTGGAGTTGGTTGAGTTGGACAAGCAGGCCCACAAGATGCTCATCGCCTATTTCCTCGGCAAGTTCGAGGAGGGGAACACCGGCTTCTCATGGCTGGAGGTGATTGAAGGCGGCATATTCGAGCTTCTCCAGCGGCTGGTTATAACGGATCTCAAGCCCCCGATCTTCTATCGAATCAGGGAGGATGCCTCAAAATACCGCATGCTGAACGAGTGGGTTTATGGAGAGATAGAACCATTTCTGTCCCCCCTGGGTACGGAGTTCTGCGGGAGATTCAGGGAATACTTCGCTCGTACGGAAGATACGCTGAATAAAAGGCTGCTCGGCGCGGCCCACTTTTACGC
>JBJKOV010000011.1:0-1372 GCA_046707105.1 Thermodesulfovibrionales bacterium | reverse complement strand
GAGGAAACCCGTCGAGGTAAAACAGCGCGACAGATGTCCTGTTTGCGGCATGTTCGTAGCCAAGTACCCCGAATGGACGGCCCAGGTCATTTTCAACGACGGGACGTATGATGTCTTTGACGGGCCCAAGGATATGTTCAAATACTACTTTGACCTGAAGAGGTACAGTTCATCCAGGAAACGGTCAGACATAGCCGCGATGTACGTTACTGAATATTACTCGACTAAACTGATGGACGCCCGCAAGGTGTTCTTCGTTCCGGGAAGCGGCGTGTACGGCCCCATGGGTATGGAACTCATCCCGATCGCGGCGCCGGACACGGCGAAGCAATTCATGCGCGACCACGGGGGCAGGAGAATACTGCAGTTCGGAGAAGTAACCCCGGGAGATTTAAGATAATTGAGAAAGTCTCATGTCTTCTTCCTCTTTCTCCTTCTCTGCACGGGCGTCATCTCAGGGCTTGCAATATCCTCTTATGCCCGGATAACCGAATTCCGCATCTCCTCCCGCGATCTGGGGGAGATAACGCATGCGTTGCGCCTGACGGATATCTCTTTTTCGCACGACGCCAGGTACACCCATAACCCGTCACAGGCAGACCTCTTCTCGGCCTTCCAGGACTATCCGGGTTCGATCGAACACTTCCCCTCGGGCTCGGTCGTCCCGCCCCCTGATTTCGGCTCGCTCGGCAAACGACTGTCCGTAAGGCATCAATTGCAACGGAGCGCAGCGGGCAATAGACGATAGGATGAGCATCGGAAGGCACGTCAACGTTCTGGATTACACACTGCAGTCCCTTCTGCGGAGGAAATTCAAGAACGCCGGTATAATTCTGGTCTTTACCTTCGTGATATTCATACTCGGTTCTATTTTATTCCTCGCATACTCCTTCAAGCGCGAAGCGGTCCTCATACTGGAGAATTCCCCCGAACTGATCGTGCAGAGGACCATGGCGGGAAGGCACGAGCTCATACGGACAGACATGGCGCCAGCCATTGAAAAGATCCCCGGAGTCTCGCGGGTGGAGCCCCGCTACTGGGGCTATTATTACGACTCCCTCGTCGGGGCCAACTATACCGTCCTGTCCGCCGCCGGAAGCATTTCAGAAACCAACCGTCTCCTTAAAGGCCGCCTGCCGGGCCCGGACGATACAGGCACTGTCGCGGTCGGAAGCGGCGTTGCACGCGCCAGGTTCGCAGGCGTCGACGATGACATAATCATGATCTCGGCATCCGGGGCGCCGCTCGACCTGCGGGTGGTGGGCGTATTCGATACCGCCTCGGAACTGCTGGCGTCGGATTTGATCGTTGTCGGCCGCAAGGACTTTACAGACCTCTTCAGACTGCCCCCGGGGATGGCTACCGACCTGGT
>JBJKOV010000010.1:0-25034 GCA_046707105.1 Thermodesulfovibrionales bacterium | reverse complement strand
GGGTCGATATATCCGACCAGGAAAACAGCATCATCAGTTACATAAGAAAAGGGAAGACAACGAAGGACATCATGCTGGTGGTATGCAATCTTACGCCTGTCCCGCGCTACAACTACCGGATCGGGGTCCCGGCCGACGGATACTGGACGGAGGCCCTGAACAGCGACTCCAAGGAATACGGCGGAAGCGGACACGGGAATTTCGGGGGCGCGGAGGCCACGCCTGTTCCGTGCCACGGCAGGTCCAACTCCCTGTCTCTCACACTGCCGCCACTCGGGATACTGGTCTTCAAAAGGGAAGGGGAGTAGGATGCAGGTCGGCGCTCACTACCTCGGAGGGGGCAGATGCAGGTTTACTGTATGGGCCCCTTTCATGAAGGATGTCTCGGTTCATGTCGTGAACCCTGCCGACCGTCTCATCCCGATGGATAAGAATGATCGGGGCTACTGGGAGGTCACCGCTTCGGACGTCTTCCCGGGTACACATTATTTTTACCGGCTGGACGCCGGAACGGAAAGGCCCGACCCCGCATCCCATTCACAGGCCGGGGGCGTTCACGGCCCCTCCGAAGTAGTTGACCACGGCTCGTTCCCCTGGGAGGACTACGCAAGGGCGGACATTCCCGTCGGGCAGATGATCATATATGAACTTCACGTGGGGACCTTCACGCCGGAAGGTACTTTCGATGCGGTTATTCCCCGGCTCGATGAGCTTCACTCCATGGGGATCAACGCGATTGAGCTCATGCCTGTCGCCCAGTTCCCCGGAGAGAGGAACTGGGGATACGACGGCGTTTACCCTTATGCCGTGCAGAAGTCCTACGGAGGCCACGAAGGGTTGAAGAGACTGGTGAACGCCTGCCACCTGCGGGGCATGGCGGTGATTCTGGATGTGGTATACAATCATCTGGGCCCCGAAGGAAACTACCTGAGGGACTTCGGGCCTTATTTTACGGATAAATACAACACACCCTGGGGGGCGGCGATAAACTTCGATGACGCATACAGCGATGAGGTGAGAAACTTCTTCATCGAAAACGCGATATACTGGTTCGGCTATTTTCATATGGACGGTTTGAGGCTGGACGCGGTCCACGCTATCTACGATATGAGCGCGATCCCCTTTTTGAGGGACCTCGCCGAGAGTGTCGACGGCTTCGCTGCGGAGGAGGGCAGGCCTTGTCATCTGATCGCGGAGAGCGACAGGAACGACTCGACCGTGATCCGTCCGATGGAGCAGGGAGGATATGGAATGGACGCGCAGTGGAACGACGACTTCCATCACTCGCTTCATACCCTCCTGACGGGCGAGAAGACCGGCTACTACAGCGATTTTGGAATGACGGACCACCTTGTGAAGGCATACAGGGAGGGGTTTGTCTATTCCGGCCAGTACTCTGTCTATAGAAAGAGGCGGCAGGGCAACTCCCCGGCGGACAGGCCTCTGTCCCAGTTCGTCCTTTTTTCCCAGAACCACGACCAGACAGGAAACAGGATGCTCGGAGAAAGACTTTCGGCCCTCGTTTCCTTCGAGGCGCTTAAACTTGCCGCCTCCGCCGTCCTTCTCTCGCCCTGTGTACCGCTCCTCTTCATGGGCGAGGAATACGGTGAAGATGCCCCCTTCGTCTATTTTGTAAGTCATTCGGACCCCGGTCTTATCTCGGCGGTCCGCGAGGGACGGAAGAGGGAGTTCGGCTCGTTTCAGTGGCAGGGTGAACCGCCGGACCCTCAGGATGAGGCGACTTTTCAAAGATCGAAGATAGACTGGGAGAAGAGGGAGGCGGGACATCAGCGGGCACTTCTCGAATTCTACCGGACCCTCATACGGATGCGCAGGGAATCGCCACTCCTTTCCAGCACCGACAAGGCCGGCCTCGACGTAGAGGGGTTCGAGGGGGAGAGAGTTGTGATGATGAGAAGGAGGCATGAGGAAAAGCAGGTGCTTATCATATTCAATTTCAATATCGCGGCTGCGGGCTGCACGGTGCCGGCAGCGCCGGGCGGATGGGAAAAGATTCTTGACTCCGCCGACCCCGCATGGAACGGACCGGGCTCGTCTCTGCCGGCAGAGATCACGCACGGAGAGGCACTCACCTTGAGCCCGTTGAGCGTCGCGGTTTACAGCGGGACATAGATGGAGAGATACATCTGCATCCACGGCCACTTTTATCAGCCGCCGAGGGAGAACCCCTGGCTGGAGGCCATTGAGATACACGACACCGCACACCCCTACCACGACTGGAACGAGAGGATCGCCTCGGAGTGTTACGCCGCCAACTCTGCTTCCCGGATACTGGACGGCAAGGGTCTTATCACCGACATCGTAAACAATTACTCAAGGATAAGCTTCAACTGCGGGCCTACCCTTCTTTCGTGGTTGGTGACCAGTGCTCCGGAGGCGTATCGGGCTGTCCTCGACGCAGACAGGCAGGGCATGGCCTGGCGTTCGGGCCACGGCAACGCAATCGCGCAGTGCTACAACCACCTCATCATGCCCCTTGCCAACAGCCGCGACAAACGTACGCAGGTCCTCTGGGGCATAAAGGATTTCGAACACCGCTTCCAGCGTTTTCCCGAAGGGATGTGGCTTCCGGAGACGGCCGTCGATCTCGAAACTCTCGACATCATGGCCGCGCAGGGGATAAAGTTCACCATACTGGCGCCCCGTCAGGCGGCCCGCATCAGGAGGATAGGCGCCGACAAATGGCAGGACATGAGAGGCTCGCGGATAGACCCCACCAGGGCATATCTTTGCGTGTTGCCGTCCGGAAGGAGGATCACCGTCTTTTTTTATGACGGGCCGATATCCCAGGCCATTGCCTTCGAGAAGGTCCTGAACAGCGGAGAGGATTTCGCCGGGCGGCTTGTCTCGGGCTTTTCCGATTCGAGACAGTGGCCGCAGATCCTGAATATTGCGACGGACGGAGAGACCTACGGTCATCACCACAAATTCGGCGACATGGCGCTTGCCAACGCCTTGGGTTTTATAGAGAAGAAGGTGCCTGCCGGCCTCACGAATTACGGCGAATACCTGTCGAGATACCCTCCGGCCTACGAAGTGGAGGTCCTCGAAAATACCTCCTGGAGCTGTTATCACGGTGTCGAACGGTGGAGGTCCGACTGCGCGTGCAGCACGGGCGGGCACCCGGGCTGGAACCAGAGTTGGCGGACGCCCCTGCGGGAGGCCCTTGACTGGCTCAGGGACCGGATGGCATCTGAATTCGGCCAGAAGGCGGGCGAATATCTCGGCGACCCCTGGAGGGCAAGAGACGAATATATCGATCTCATTCTGGACCGTTCGGAGGAGGCGGTTGAGGCTTTCTTGGACAGACAGGCCCTGAGGGAACTCAACGGCGATGAGAAGGTGACCGTCCTTAAGCTTCTTGAAAACCAGAGGCATGCCATGCTTATGTATACGAGCTGCGGATGGTTTTTCGATGACATCTCGGGCATCGAAGCCGTGCAGGTTTTACAGTATGCGGCGCGCGCTATACAGCTGGCGGAGGAGCTTTTCGGGACTGAAATCGAGAAGGGCTTTCTTGAAAGACTGGAAAGGGCGAAGAGCAATGTCCCCGAAGAGAAAGACGGCAGACAGATTTATGTTAATACGGTCAGGCCGGTCATGATCAACCTGACAAAGGTCGGAGTTCATTATGCCGTCAGTTCGCTTTTCGAAGAATATACCGACAGGACCTTCATCTACAGCTATGAAGTGTACCGCGACGAGTACCAGAAGCGGGAGGCCGGCAAGATGAAAGTTGCGGTCGGGAGAATCTCCCTTTCATCGCGGATAACGCGGGAAACGGAGGCCCTCAGCTTCTGCGTATTCCACCTCGGCGGTCACGCGATTTACTGCGGTGCAAGGGCCTTTCGGGGTGACGATCCTTACCTTGCGATGAAGGATGACGTTTTGAAGGCCTTTGAAAGCGGGGATTTTCTCGACATCGTGCGGCTGATGGATACGCATTTCGGCATGCACAATTATTCCCTCAAGGACCTCTTCAGGGACGAACAGCGAAAGATATTGGACACGGTGATACATTCCACTCTTGAGGAGTTCGAGGCGTCTTACAGGGGCATGTACGGGAACAGCCGTATATTGATGGGTTTCCTGCAGGAAGCCGGCGTGCCTATACCGCGCGCCTTTTATACGGCCGCGGAGTTTACTCTCAACCTTGACATAGGTAAGGCGCTGGCGGAGCAGGCCCCCGACGCAGGGACTGTGCGGCAGATCATCAGCGATATCAAAAAGTGGGCCGTGGCGATCGAAACGGTAGACCTGGAATTTGCGGCGAGACAAAGGGTGGAGAAGATGATGAGCGATCTCCATAAGAATCCTTCGGATCCGGACGGCCTGGAGGATATCCTGGAGGTGATGGAGTTGGTCGGGTCTCTGCCGCTGGAACTGAACTTATGGGAGACGCAGAACACTTTCTACAAGTTGGCAAAGTGCTGTTACCGAAAAATAGCGACGGAGGCAGCGTCAGGTAATCCGGACGCGGTCCGGTGGGCGAACGCCTTCGGCCGTCTGGGTGAAAAGCTGACTTTTAATGTTCTTGCGCTGACGCAGAAATAGGATGGACATGGAAGAAAACCCGGTGCTGCCGAGAATACCGGTGGCTACATACAGACTGCAGTTTAACAGCTCGTTCCGGTTCCGGGACGCGCAGGCCATTGTCGGCTATCTGAATGATCTGGGCATCACGGACATCTATGCGTCTCCCTATCTGAAGGCGAAAAAAGGGAGTATGCACGGCTACGATATCGTCGACCATAATGCACTGAACCCGGAAGTTGGGACGGAAGAAGAGTACGCGGAATGCGCAAAGGAACTCGGAAGGCACGGGATGGGACAGATCCTCGATATCGTGCCGAACCACATGTATATCCAGAGCAGCGAGAACGGGTGGTGGATGGACGTCCTCGAAAACGGTCCCAGTTCTGTCTACGCCGGATTCTTCGACATAGACTGGGACCCTGTCAAAAAGGAACTCAGAAACAAGGTGCTGCTCCCCGTCCTTGGGGACCAGTACGGGAAAGTGCTCGACAACCTGGAACTCCAGCTCTCTTTTGAAGAGGGGTCCTTTTCCCTCCATTACTACGACCTTAAATTTCCGGTCGTCCCCAAGACTTACATTACGCTTCTGGAAAACCGCCTCGATGCACTTGAAGAGCGCCTCACTGGCGAACATCCCGACTTCGTCGAACTTCTGAGCATCATCACCGCCCTTACGCACCTGCCTCCTTATACCGAGTTGTCTCCGGAAAAGGTCGCCGAGCGGCACCGTGAAAAAGAGATCACAAAGAAGCGGCTTGGCACACTCTATCAGGAAAGCGTCGCGATAAAGGAACACATAGATGAAAACGTCAGCATATTCAACGGGGTCAGGGGAGACCCCAGGACTTTTGATCTCCTCGACGGACTCCTCGATATGCAGGTTTACCGTCTTTCCTACTGGCGGGTGGCTACGGAGGAGATCAACTACCGCAGGTTCTTCGACATAAACCACCTGGCTGCGATCAGGATGGAGGACCCGGAGGTGTTCAGGGAAACGCACAGGCTGGTGATGAAACTGATAAGGGAAGGGAAGGTCACAGGCCTGAGAGTGGACCACCCGGACGGGTTGTATGACCCTTCAGAGTATTTTCACCGGCTGCAGTTGAGCTGCTTTTCCCAACTGAGGGAGGGATACCGTGAAGGTATGCAGGAGGAGGCCCCTCTGGCAGGCTCCCCGGATCTGGCCCCGGAGGTCATCGGGCGTTACGACGAACTGTTCCAGTCGGAATCCGGGCGCAAACCTTTTTATATCGTCGGCGAGAAGATCCTGCTCAAGGGCGAGAGGATGCCCGAGGAGTGGCCTATTTTCAGCACCACGGGATACGTTTTTCTCAATTCCCTGAACGGCATCTTCGTCGAAACGAAGAACGCCAGGGCCTTCGACAGTCTCTACAAGAAATTCATGCGCTCGAACCTCAGCTACCAGGATGTCGTCTACGAGAATAAGAAACTGATCATGGAAGTCGCCATGTCGAGCGAGGTGAACACCCTCGGCCATTACCTTAACCTGATCTCCGAGAAAGACCGGCATACCAGGGACTTCACCCTCAACAGTCTTACCCACGCAATCATAGAGGTGATAGCCTACTTCCCTGTTTACAGGACCTACATAAATTCCTATAACGTAGTCGACAGGGACCACCAGTATATAGAGATCGCGGTCTCGAAGGCAAAACGCAAGAACCCTGCGATAAGCGCGTCGATCTTCGATTTCCTCAGGGACGTCCTCTTGTTAAGATTTCCAGAGAACATTGCCGTGGACAACAAAAAGGAGTGGCTGGACTTCGTGATGAGATTCCAGCAGATAACCGGGCCCGTGATGGCGAAGGGACTGGAGGACACCGCCTTCTATGTTTACAACCGGCTTGTTTCCCTGAATGAGGTGGGCGGGATGCCGGAGAGGTTCGGGACTCCAATCGAGACCTTCCACGGGCAGAACATAGAAAGGATGAAGTCCTGGCCCCACGCTCTCATCGCCTCATCGACGCATGATACCAAAAGGAGCGAAGACGTCAGAGCAAGGATCAATGTCCTGTCCGAAATCCCTGATGAGTGGCGGAGGCATCTGGCCCTCTGGAGGCGGTTGAACAGGAAAAGGCGGCTCATGGTCGACGGGCAGTTTGCCCCGGACCGCAACGAGGAGTACCTGTTCTATCAGACTCTGGTCGGCGCGTGGCCGGTGGGTGGGATGGAAGAGGGTGGCTATGCCGGATTCAGGGAGAGGATCAGGGGATATATGCTGAAAGCCATTCGCGAGGCCAAGGTCAACACAAGCTGGGTAAACCCGAATGCCATCTATGAGGAGGCGGTGATGATCTTCGTTGATTCAGTGCTGAGCCAGGCACGGGGAAACCAGTTCCTGAAGGAATTTCTTCCTTTTCGGGAGAAGATATCCCATTTCGGCATGTTCAATTCACTGTCGCAGACGCTCCTCAAGATTACCTGTCCCGGCGTCCCTGATCTCTATCAGGGGACCGAGATATGGGACTTCAGCCTTGTCGACCCGGACAACCGGAGGCCCGTGGACTACGGGTTGAGGACGGAGATGTTGCGGAGGCTCAGGAAGCGCGAGGGACGGACTCCGGGCCATGCTCTTTCGAGGGATCTCACGCTTGATAAGGATACCGGAGAGATAAAGCTCTATGTGACTTATAAGGCTCTCGGCTACCGGAAGGCCAACAGGAAAGTTTTCGAAGAAGGCGAGTACATGCCGCTGGAGACCGGAGGGAGGGCGGCCGATCACATCTGCGCCTTTGCAAGACGTATGGGAAACATGGAAGCCGTTGTGGTTGTCCCGCGTTTCCTGATACGGCTTGTCCCTGAATCCGACCGGCTGCCCTTCGGACCGGAAGCATGGGGGGATTCCAGCGTACTCGTGCCTTTCGCCGAAGAGGGGAGGGAGTACCGCAATGTATTTACTTCCGAGAGGGTGCCGGTCCGCAGGGAAAGAGGGGCGCTCTGCCTGCATGCGTCGGAGGTGTTCGCGAATTCGCCGGTGGCGTTGCTCGAAAAGACGGGATGATGGATCACCATGGGTTGCATCAGAAAGTGTCGTAGTGTAAGATTTAGTATTATCGAATTCCGGATGACCGGAATCCTGCTCGAAATAAACAGAATAAACCAGACATATCATCCAATGCCGGTGGAGGTATATCATGAGGCATCCTAAAGTTCTCGCATTCGTGCTCGCCGGAGGCAAGGGGGAGCGGCTTTTCCCGCTTACGTCGTTCCGTTCAAAACCCTCAGTCCCCTTCGGGGGAAGATACAGGATCGCTGATTTTGTTCTCAGTAACCTGGTCAATTCCCACATCTATTCGATCTACCTTCTCGTCCAGTACAAATCGCAGTCCCTGATCGAGCACGTGAGGAGAAACTGGTCGCTTTCTTCAGTCATGGGTGACCATTTCGTGGCGCTCGTGCCGCCGCAGATGCGTACGGGGACGGAATGGTTTCAGGGGACGGCGGATGCCGTATTTCAGAACATGAACCTGGTGCGCGAGCACGACCCACAGCTCCTCATCATCTTCGGAGCCGATCATATCTACAGGATGGATATCCGGCAGATGATAGATTTCCATCTCACAAAGGATGCGGTCGTCTCTGTGGCTGCCCGTCCTGTGCCAATCGAACAGGCCTCGGCCTTCGGCGTGATAGTTACGGACAGTGAACACAGGATAATCGGGTTTCAGGAGAAGCCGAAAAAGCCGACGCCGATGCCGGACGACCCCACAAGGGCATATGTTTCCATGGGCAATTACATATTCAACCGTGACGTTTTATCTGAGGAACTCGGCAAGGCCCAGAGGAAAAAACAGCACGACTTCGGCGCCCACGTCATACCGGGGCTGGTGGGCACCGGAAAGGTCTTCGCTTACGATTTTGCGACGAACGTCATCCCCGGGACGCTGCCTTATGAAGAGAAGGGTTATTGGCGGGATGTAGGGACTATTTCGGCGTTTTACGAGGCCCATATGGACATGCTTGGGGAAAAGCCTGGTTTTGAACTCGACAATAAATTCTGGCCGATACACCCTTCGGGTTATGAAGGACCGGCCACGAAGATATTGAGGGGAGACATAAGAAACAGCATTATCGCCGAAGGGGCTGTCATCCACAAGTCGAAGATCCGGAATTCTGTGATAAGGAGCGGTGTGGTCATGGAGGACGGAGTAAGCGTCGAGGATTCCATAATCATGGACAGGGTGGTGCTTAGAAAGGGATGCAGGCTCAGGAGGGTAATAGTAGACAAGCTGAATGTGATCGACGAAGGTCTGGAGATAGGCTTTGACCCTGACAAGGACCGGTTCCGTTGTCATATCGACGCCTCCGGGATAGCGATTATTCCGAGGGCCGGAACGACCAGGGGCGGGAAGAGATGACCCCGGAAGGTGGTCCTGTCTGAAGTAATTTGATCGGCTGGAAGGGAAGGAACCGATTTTTGAGATGGACAGCGTTGTTCTGAGAAAAGATATCGCCGACAAGATCGGCGAGATCGGGAGGGCCGATATACTGGTCGGCATACCGAGCTTCAACAACGCCCGGACTATAGGCCATGTGGTAAAGGCTGTCCAGGCCGGCTTTGCGAAATATTTCCCCGAAAAAAAGTGCGTGCTCGTTAATTCTGACGGTGGGTCCACGGACGGGACTATGGATACCGTTCAGAATACGACCCTTGAGGACACCCAGTCGATCCTCCTCTCCCACAGGAAGGAGCAGGCACTTACGATAGCGACGCCTTATCACGGCATACCGGGCAAGGGGAGCGCTTTCAGGACAATCTTCGAGATCGCCGGGATGCTGGACGCCAGGGCCTGCGCCGTGGTCGACTCCGACCTTAGAAGCATCACACCGGAGTGGATCGAACTCCTTGTCAAGCCGGTGCTCGAAAGCGGGATGGACTATGTGGCCCCGCTTTATCAAAGGCACAAGTATGACGGTACGATCACAAACAGCATCGTATACCCTATTACGCGGGCGCTTTACGGTAAGCGGGTCAGACAGCCTATCGGCGGGGACTTCGGTTTTTCAGGCAGGCTGGCCAGGTTTTATCTTACAAAGGACGTATGGGAGACCGACGTAGCCAAATACGGAATAGACATCTGGATGACGACCACGGCCATTGCCAACAATTTCAGGGTCTGTCAGTCCTTCCTGGGAGCGAAGATCCACGATCCCAAGGACCCCGGGGCCGACCTGAGCGCCATGCTTTACCAGGTGGTCGGGGCGACTTTCGGCCTTATGGAGACTTACCCCGAAGAAGGGTCGAGGGTCGAGGGCTCCTATAGCGTCCCGGCCTTCGGATTACGGTATGCGGTGGTGGTGGAACCGGTCTCGGTAAACGTCGACAGGATGATCGACAAATTCAGGCTTGGCGTGCAGGAACTGGTGGACATGTGGAAAGAGATTCTGCCGGAGGACATCCTCGATTTTCTCAGGGGTGCGGCGGGCCTCCACAGGGAGCGGTTCCGCATACCTGATGAAATATGGGTGGCGATCATTTACAGCTTTGCGGCATCGGCCCACCGGAAGATAATCAACAAGGAACACCTCCTCAAGTCTCTTACTCCGCTTTATATCGGCCGCACCGCTTCCTTCGTGGTGGAGACCTGGGAGAGCACAGCGCAGGAGGTGGAGGACAAGATCGAAAGGTTATGCCGGGCTTTTGAAGATAAGAAGACCTTTCTACAGGATGCATGGAACTTCATAAAATGAACAGGAGGGCCGCATGAAGAATATAGTCGAGAGGCTTATCACACAGCCGGTGCAGGAGTTCATAGATAAGGTTATCCAGTTTCTGCCGAATCTCTTCTCTTCCATCTTTCTGCTGATCATAGGTCTGATCGTCGCCTGGTTCATGAAGTCCATACTCGGCAGACTGTTCAGGTTCTTCAGGCTCGACGAGGTCTCCGAAAGGTCGGGTATCAGCAAGGTCATAGCAAAGGGGGGGATACGGGACTCTTTTTCGAACCTTCTGGCGCGGTTCGTGGGGTGGGTGATCGTACTGGCCTTCGTGATTATTTCCCTCAATGCCCTGAACGTTCTGGCGATAGAAAGACTGTTCGAAACATTTTTTCTCTATCTCCCCAACGTGTTTGTCGCCCTCCTCATAATCATCTTCGGGGCGCTGCTCGGCAATTTTTTCGGGCGCGCGGCCCTTATCGCCTCTGTCAATGCGGGACTGAAGGTGTCGGGACTGCTAGGCAGGGCGGTGAAGCTCGCAATTTTCCTTTTTTCGCTTTCCATCGCCCTCGAACAACTGGGCATAGGGAAGGACACGGTGATCATATCCTTTGCGATTATATTCGGCGGCATCGTCTTTGCCCTTTCCCTGGCCTTCGGCCTTGGAGGGAAGGACATCGCGAAGGACTACCTTGAAAAGAGGATCAGGGGCGACGATCAAAAGGACGAGATCAGCCATCTCTGATACGGCAACCTGGTACTATGTGAGGGACGGGCGGGTATGAATAAAATCGTAGTGAGATATAAGTTGCTATAATGGATTCCATGAACAGATACATTCGCTTTGGCGCGTACCTTGTGGAGAAGGGGTTTGTAGACGCGCTGGATGTGCTCAGGGCCAGGTTATTCCAGAGAAATAATAACCGTAAAATCGGTGAACTTGCTCAGGCGAAAGGCTGGCTTACAGACAATGACATTTTAATAATATTGAGACTCCAGGAAGAGACAGGCGAAAAATTCGGCGAGATAGCGGTGAAGGAAAAATATTTGACCGTGGAGCAGGTGGATACGCTTCTGAAGGAGCAGGAAGGTTCCTACATGTTCTTTGGTGAGGCCCTGGTTAAAATAGGAGCTATTTCGGAAGAGAAAATGCTGGAACAGCTTAAAGAACATGAGAGGATGAAAGTTTCAGCTCTTGATAAGGCCGGCAGGGAGAAATGAGGTCGGATCATGACGGCTAATGCGGAAAGGAAGGCAGATAGCCTTTTCGGCGTACCTGCCCTCCTCATTGAGCAAATATGGCTAGAATATATTGTTTTCTTTCCAGTAAGCCCTGATCTTGTCCTTCAGAGATTGCGGAAGGGGGACATAAATCAGTTCCTTCGCCTTTGAATCCCCGTTTTTGAAAGCCCAATTATAGAACTTTACTGTCCTCATGTTGGAATCCGTCTTCTCTTTCGCAAGGAGAATGAAGGTAGCGCCTGCGATCGGCCATGCGTCCTTTCCGGGGGCGTTGACAAGCCAGAGATGGAAATCCTGCTTCGGGTCGAAATTCGCCGTGGCCGCCGCGTTTTCGAAGGTGGCGAAGCTGGGCGCAACATAGTTGCCGGCCGGGTTCTTCAGGAGGGCGTATGCAAGTTTATTCTGCACCGCGTATGCAAACTCCACATACCCTATTGAGTCAGGAGCCCTTCTCGTATAGTTAGCCACGCCTTCGTTGCCTTTGCCCCCGATGCCGGTAGGCCAGCTGACTGAGGTACCCGCCCCTACTTTCTCCTTCCAGGCCGGGCAGGCGCCGCTGAGGTAGTGGGTGAATATGGCAGTCGTCCCCGAGCCGTCGGACCTGTGGACAACGGTTATTTCATGGTGGGGCAGCTTCACCCCGCTGTTCAGGGAAGTAATTTCCGGGGCATCCCAGTACTTCACTTCGCCAAGGTAGATTTTGCAGACAGCTTCGGAATCAAGTTTCAGCTTCCCCGCTTTCACTCCGGGGATATTGACTACAGGGACCACGCCGCCCATGACAGCCGGGAACTGAAAGAGTTTGTCCTTCTTCAGCTCTTCGGGAGTGAGTGGCGCATCTGAAGCGCCGAAGTCCACTGTCCTTTCAGTGATCTGCCTGATGCCGCCGCCCGATCCGATGGACTGGTAGTTCAGTTTAACGCCTGTGTCCTTGTTGTAATTATATGCCCATGCCGAATACACCGGATAAGGGAACGTGGCGCCGGCGCCGTTCAGCATGTCTGCGGCATCCGCCTGCGAAAAGGAAAAGACCAGAGCCAATGCAATTGCAAGTCTGAAAATTATTTTCATTATACTACCTCCTCTTTGGTTTTAAGCCAGAATATGTTTCGATTATGACAGTCATCTCCAGGACTGACTATCCGCGTTACATGCCCCTTTACCTCCTTTCACCAAGTAATCGGTTTTCCCCTGTGTTAATCCCGTCTCCAAAAATGTCTTTCATCAGTCCGCAGACTAAAAAAATCGATCCGGCCCTGAATAAAGCTACCAGCGAACAACATTCCGGGATGACCAAAATCCTTAATTCATGAAGTAAAATAACACAGAAAGTTTACAGGAATATTAACTGGATGTTACATTCCGGAGAAGGGCGGCCACGTTGCCTTCCATCCTGTTTACACATATGATGCCCTGCAGATAAAACGGACATTTTCTGTGCTCCCCGCTCCTGCAGTATTCGGCGAGCTGGAAACGGCTCGGGACATAGGATTTTTCCAGGGCCCTGCAGTATGAGGTTCTCCTCTTGACAAGATGCGTGCATTTCATGTCTTCCTCCTGATGTCTGACAGTTTTCCCGGGCGAACCACGCCGGACGGGTCGGGGAGCGTCTTCGACCATTTGAACAGCGGACAGCGCTCGCAGTACTTCTCACAGAAATATTCCGCGAAGAGAGGAGCCAGCGGCATACCGCGGGCGCACCATGAATCTTCAGCCGAATAGTCACCGCACTTCACGTGCCGCTCCTTTACTCATGTAATCGGACATGTCGGCGGCCATCACCCTGAGATATTCGATTATGTCCACGGAAACAGGGTCGTAATTGATGGTCACTCTGCCTGTCAGGGGATTGGCGCTGATATTCCTGACCCCCCGCGGACGCCCCCCGGCGGATATCCTGTCGGCGAGGCGTTTCAAATCAGTAAGAGCCATTTTTTTCAACAGAGGTATTTCAATCCTTATTCTGCCGGGAACGTGGTCTTTGACGGCATAGGGAATCATGTGTTCTGTCCTCCGCTCTTCATCCAGATGTTTTTTGATCATTTGATTTGATTGATAAGATACCAGTGGATTGTTTCACCTTTATGTCGGCAGCGTTACATTTCAATAAAATTAGGCAGGTAATGAAAGATCCTGTTGACGCTGTGAGATCCTTATTGATAGATTGTAATAAGAATCTATTAATTTTCGGGAGGACTGATGGGATTACTCGATGACGGACTGAAAGGGAGTGTGGTTACCGGTCTTGCTGTGGGCATAGGTGCGATCGTTCTGGCTCCGGCTGTTCTTCCCGCTCTCGCAGGGGTGGCCAAACCTCTTCTGAAAGCTGCGGTCAAAAGCGGCATCGTTCTCTTCGAAAAGGGTAAAGAAACAGCGGCGGAACTCAGCGAAGTGGTGGAAGACATAGTTGCGGAGGCCAGAGCCGAAATGGTGGAGGTCCATGAGGCCGGGGCCCCTGTAGCCGCTGCTGCCGCGACAGCCGCAGCCGCCGGAGTGGCAGCACGACGGCCTTCGCCGCGCAGGCGAAAGAAAACCGCAACGCCTTCTGCTGCGGCCGAAGGAGAAACAGGTGCATGAGGCGCCAGTTGCCTTTGTCAGCCATAAAACAGGGTCGCGCCTAAGACTCAAAATCCCCTCAAGAAAAAAAGACCACGCCTTTTTCGCCTCACTTGCGGAAAAGGTGTCTGCTCTGGAAGGAATAAGTGCTGTTGAGACATCCCCCCTTACCGCCGGGCTACTGCTGACGCATTCTTCCGATCCGGACCGGGTCGTCGATATGGTAATGGCTGCAGGCGGACTGAGACCCGGCCGGTATGCAGGCACGCGCACGAACCTTCACAGGCGCGTCGCGGAGACGTTCGACGGCATTGATCTCGCCCTGCGTGAGGCCACGGAAAATGAGCTGGACACAGGAGGTGCGGCCTTCCTCACCATTCTGGGCGCCGGGATCTACCAGATATGGAGGGGGAATATCGCTGCGATTCCATGGTACACCGCCGGCTGGTACGCCCTCAATCTTTTCCTTAAGTCTAACGCCGAAAGACAGTAGGGCGCGGATTTAACAATAACTTAACCGGACGTTCATATTCATGAAAAGAAGTATATCTATCATTGGTGAGGACGAAACTACAAAGGAGGTTTGACATGGCAAAGGCACAGGCAGTGACCGGAGAAGGCCCCCGGGAGAGCATGGGCAGGGCCGGAGTAGCTGTCAAGGAAGGTGTTGTAAACAGCCTCAAGGGCATAAATGAGATCGAGGCCGAAATCGTGGCATTGGTGAGGAATACGGTCTCCAACTCACTTCGCGCGACCGGGGATGTGACAAACGAAGGCATCGCCATCACAAAAGACGTGGTTAAAGGCGCCATACAGGCCACTGAAGAAGTCGGCACAGGGCTTATCCTTAGCACGAAGAGCGTTGCAAAGGGAATTGTCATGGGTGTCAGTGATGTAGGCGGCGATGTCATCTCCGTGGCGGGCCAGACGGTAAAAGGGGCGGTGAATGGTGCCGCAGAGATCGGAGCCGACGTGGCCCTTGTGGCGCGCCGCGCCGTTGATGGTGTCATCGAGGCGAGCAAGGAAGTGGGAGCCAACGCCGGAGATGTGGCCACCTCCGCCGTAAACGGGGCGATCGAGGCTGCCGGCGGCATCGGAACTACCGCGGTCCATGCCGTGAAGGACATGCTTGTCGGGGTCGTTGCCGGCGTAAAAGAAGTGGCAGGAGCTGCACTGCCAAAAGTGAGGCAGGCCATAAAGGCTGAGTCTGCCCCGGAACGCAGGGCCGCAGCGGAAGTCCCGGCGAGGCCGAAGGCTAAACGGCGCAAATAAAGGCATTGGTCTTCACCGTCCATGAAGCTGTAAAGGGCAGGGCCCGCTTCAAGGTAGAGGGGCTTTACAGGTCCGATCCGCTTAGATGCCGCATAGAAGAGACGCTGGCCGGACAATCCGGAATAGACAGGTATTCCGTCAGCGTCCTCACCGGCAAGGTCCTTGTCTTTTTCAATTCAGGAAATACAACTGAAACGCTGCGTTCTTTGATCGAAGGCGCTGTCACGGCGCATCAGGGCAACGGCCGGTACGCCGTGAAATCCGGGTCCCTTCGCAAGGCGGGAGCCGCCCCTCTCCCGGCAAATAAACGAAAGAATTCAACGGCGGAAGAAAAAAAGCGGACGAAGAGCCGCCGTCAGATCAGGAAGAGTGTCCTCGTTGCCGAAGAACAGAAGGTCAATGCCTGGCATCTGAAGAATGTCGGTGCGGTGGTCGACGCCCTCGATGCATCGCCTGAGAAAGGTCTTTCTCATGCCGCCGCCCGGGAATCTCTCGCAAGGTACGGGCCGAACCTGCTCCCGGAGTCGGTCCCCCGCTCGGGTCTGAGTATTTTTTTCGATCAGTTCAAGTCTCTTCCGGTCGCCCTTCTGGGCGTCGCGGCCGGCATATCAGTTGCCACGGGCGGCATCGCGGATGCGCTTGTCATAGCTGGAGTTGTCGTCATAAACGGCATAATCGGCTATGCAACGGAAACTCAGGCCGAAAGAACAATCCACTCGCTCAAGGACCTCGTTCGTCCATCGGCATTCTGCCTTCGGGAAGGAGTACCAGGCGCCATGCCTGCCGGTGAGATAGTCCCCGGCGATATCCTGATCCTGACGCCCGGCAGTTATGTGGCTGCTGATGCCCGTCTTATCGAGGCGAGCCACCTGAGCGTCGATGAATCGGCCCTCACCGGCGAGAGCATGCCGGCTATCAAGGGTGTCCAGGCGCTTGAAGGCGAGGACATCCCGCTTGGCGACAGGAAGAATATGGTGTATATGGGCACGCTGGTTACGGGCGGCCAGGGGCTCGCCGTTGTTGTCGCCACCGGCAGATACACTGAAATCGGCGCTATTCAGACGCTTGTGGGGGAGGCGCGGCCCCCCGATACGCCGATGGAAAGGCAGCTCGACCGGATGGGCACTCAGCTTGTATATTTAAGCGGTGCCGTATGCGGTCTTGTGTTTCTTCTGGGGCTGCTCAGGGGCTATGGCTTCCTGCGCATGTTGAAGACGTCGATAGCGCTTGCTGTTGCGGCGGTGCCGGAGGGCCTTCCGATGGTAGCTACAACAACCCTGGCGCTTGGGATCAGGACGATGAAGAAACATAATGTGCTTATCCGTCATCTCGATGCGGTCGAAACGCTGGGCTCGGTCCAGACCATCTGTCTGGACAAGACAGGGACCATAACCTGGAACAGAATGACGGTGGTACGCATATATGCCGGAATGAGGCGGATGGCTGTGACCGATGGCAGGTTCATGGCAGACCGCGGTGAGATCGATCTGTACGAATGCGATGAACTGCTGCGGCTGATCCATACCTCGGTGCTATGCAGCGAGAGCGAGGTGAGCATCGAGGACGGCAGATACGTCGTCAGGGGCTCATCCACTGAAAACGCCTTTATACATGCGGCGCTCGGCTCCGGCATAAGCGTGCCGGAACTGAGGGCGGGCTTTCCGCTCCTGAAGGTGAAGCACCGGTCCGAGAACTGCAATATCATGATAACGCTACACGCCGTCAAAACGAACGACCCGGACAGCGGGAAAGCCATCCTTGTTGCGGCAAAAGGCAGCCCCCAGGAGGTTTTGTCCCTCTGCTCGCACCACATCAGGGACGGCACGAAACTCCCCCTCACCGAAGACGACCGCGACACGATCCAGCATGAAAATGAGCGCATGGCGGGAGACGCTCTGCGGGTCCTCGGAATAGCCTATGCCGTCTGCGATGGAAAAGTTCCATGTTTTAATGCCGATGACATGTGCGGGATGCAGGCAAAAGACCGTGACCTCGTCTGGCTCGGTTTGACCGGCATGATTGACCCGATACGCGATGGGGTGAGGGAGGAGATAGGGAAATATCATGCAGCGGGTATCGACACGATCATGATCACCGGGGACCAGGGTCCCACGGCGTATGCCATCGGCAAGGCGCTCAATCTCGGCAGAGGAGAACAGTTGGAGATCCTCGACTCCACTCACCTTTCATCCATCGAACCGGAGGTTCTCAGGGCCCTGACGGCGCGGGTCAACGTGTTCGCACGCGTGAGTCCGGCGAACAAGCTCCAGATCGTGCAGGCGCTCCAGGCATCGGGCAGGGTCGTTGCGATGACCGGCGACGGCATAAACGACGGACCTGCGCTCAGGGCCGCGGACATAGGTATAGCAATGGGCCATACCGGCACGGATGTGGCCAGGGAGGTTGCCGACGTTGTGCTTGAGGACGATAACATTGAAACGATGATCATCGCCATCAGCCAGGGCCGGACGATCTATAACAACATCAGAAAATCAGTGCACTACCTCCTCGCAACCAATGTGAGCGAGATTATGGTCATGCTGGGGGGGATCGCGGCCGGCGCAGGACAGCCGTTGAACGCCATGCAGCTCCTCTGGATAAACCTTCTTTCGGATATCGCGCCTGGACTTGCCCTGGCACTCGAAGCGCCGGAGCCCGATGTCCTGAGCAGGCCCCCGAGAAATCCTGATGAGCCGATTATCAGGAGGGAGGACTTCAAGCGTATAGGCTTCGAAGCGGCAATGCTGTCTGCCGGGGCGATGGGGGCCTACGGTTATGGAATCAGCCGCTACGGCATGGGAGAGCAGGCGGGAACCATGGCGTTCATGAGCCTTACCTTCGCTCAGATAATCCATGCTATAAGCTGCCGCTCCGAAAAGTTCAGCATTTTTGATAAAGCCAAATTGCCGCCGAACAGATACCTCAATGCAGCTCTTGCCGGCTCTCTGGCGCTGCAGGGGCTGGCGATCGTTACGCCGGGCCTGCGCTCTCTTCTCGGGTTGGCGCCTGTCGGCATCGTGGACGGCCTTGTCGTTGCCGGTACTGCACTCGCTCCGCTTCTGGTGAACGAGGCGACGAAGGGGAGCGTTAGATTGCGGGTGGCCGGCCCGCGGGAGGATGAAACGGCGCCGGTCCCGGCGCAAGGGTGATTTCAGGAGAAGTCTTAAGGAGGGTAAGGCATGAAAAAAGATTTCATATTTTCTTCAGAGTCGGTGACCGAAGGGCATCCCGATAAGCTCTGCGATCAGATCAGCGATGCTATTGTCGACCATTTCCTGCAGCAGGACCCTTTCTCGTCCGTTATAGCCGAGTGTGCCGTCTCGACCGCGATCCTTTTCATCGCGGCCCGCTTTTCCGCTTCCGCATACGTCGACTTTTCGCAGGTGGCCCGCAATGTAATCAGCCAGATAGGATATGAGCAGAAAGAGTTCAACGCCAAGACCTGCAGCATTATAACAAGTCTCAAGGAGTTGCCTGAAGAAGACCGGCGGGAGTTCGACGAGCGGGACCTTACCGGGGAAGAGCTTGAGGGGATACCTGTTCAAAATCAGGTCACTCTCTTCGGTTTTGCCTGCAACCAGACGGCCTCCTGTATGCCTCTCCCCATATGGCTTGCCCATAAGCTCTCGCGAAGATTGACGTCCGTCCGCATCCAGAGAATTCTTCCTTACCTTATGCCTGACGGCAAGACACAGGTGGGTGTCGAATACAGGGGCAGCAGGCCGTACAGGATTCACGGCATAACCGTCATAGCTTCGCAGCTCAAGACCCCGGGGAAAGGAGGCCCTGACCTCCGGCGGCTTAGGGACGACATTATCGGAGCGGTAATCGGACCTGCCTTCCACGACGAAGAGATAGTGCCGGATAAGCGGACGAGGATATTCGTCAACCCCGACGGTCCCTTCATCCTCGGCGGGCCTTCCGTACATTCGGGCCTTACGGGAAGGAAGAACGCCATAGACACCTATGGAGAATATTCACGCCACAGCGGGGCCGCCTTGAGCGGAAAGGACCCGGTAAGGATCGACAGGGTGGGTGCCTATGCTGCGAGATATGCGGCCAAGAACGTAGTAGCCGCAGGTCTGGCAGACGAATGCGAGGTGCAGCTAAGCTATTCCATCGGTCTTGCCCGTCCGGTGAGTATACAGGTCGAGACGTTCGGCACAGGCAGGATCCCGGACGAGCGGATAGCAGGGATCATCGACCGGCATTTCGATTTCCGCCTGGCCGGAATTCTTAAACAGTTTAATCTCAGACATCTTCCAACAGCTATCAAGGGCGGGTTTTACCGGAAACTGGGTGCTTACGGCCATGTGGGCAGGATGGATATCGGCTTGCCCTGGGAATTGACCGATAAGGCCGCCGTCATTCGGGAGGAAGCAAAGTAAAGGCAGAAATGAGAGAGTCCGCTCCGAAAGACCGGGGCGGCAGGAAATTACAGTAACAGCGCCAGCAGAGAAAGGGCGGTGCCTTCGAAGGCCTTTTCGACGGCAAGTCCGAGCGCAGCCTTCCCGATGACACGCCCCGTTTTTTCCGCTGCGGTATTGATATACTGTTCGTTGGTGCTCGCCTTCGTCGAGTCAAAATATCCCTTCCGTTCAAGAAGCCTTACGATGTCCTGATGAGAGGCCGCCTTGTGGTTGTAATTGATCAGGAGACTTCCGGTCGTTGGATTGAAGTCGACGGCCGCTATGCCCGGCATCGTGCTCAGTGTCTTTTTCAATTCTTCTGCCGCGCCGGCGTTTCTCTTCAGAAGCGGGCTCTTGACCCTGAGCCTTCCCGGAACATTGTGCATGTAGTAGCTCATTTCTCCTCCGTCATGGTGAATTTCCTGAAAGTCCTGCAT
The DNA here is from genome assembly GCA_046707105.1 of Thermodesulfovibrionales bacterium. Classification (GTDB taxonomy): domain Bacteria; phylum Nitrospirota; class Thermodesulfovibrionia; order Thermodesulfovibrionales; family UBA6898; genus JARRRD01. The sequence goes on along the minus strand of JBJKOV010000010.1, from coordinate 4,882 downwards.
AAAGGATAGCCGGAGCACCTGAATCTGATGAGGTCTCCCTCGATCCTGTATACGTTCATGGTCTTACCGCACTCCGGACATGCCGGTTTGCCTTTGACCTGCGTTTTTTTCGCGCCAAGGGTGAATTGTGTACGGCATACGAGGCAAATAAACCTTTGTTTGCCGGTTTTGATCCTCCCGTAGCGGTATATGGCCTCGCTGTCGCAGGACGGGCATCTGGTTCCAATCGCCTCAGTCATTACAGCACCCATCTCCATATTCCGATTATAAGCCCATATTGTTAAAGCATGATGACCTGATTGTTAAATTTCTGTAACATTTTGGAGGAGGGGTCACAGCAGCCTCGCTCCCTGCTCGGCAAGCCTGGAGCGAACGCTGTGACTGAGGTTCAGATAACAGAAATTCTCTTCATTGATGAAGCGGTCTATGAGATAAGCGAGGCCGTTGCTTCTGGCATCAAGATAGGGGGTGTCGATCTGCCTAAGATCGCCGGTGAATATTATCTTTGTACCCTCCCCGCATCTCGTTATGATGGTTTTTACATCGATCGGTCTGAGGTTCTGCGCTTCGTCCACAATGAAATAGCGCTGCGGCATGCTCCTTCCCCGTATATACGTCAGCGCCTCTATCTGCAATATGCCCGCATCTATAAGGTACTGGAAGCTTCTGTACTGGGCCGCCGGGGTGTCGTCCTTCGTGCTGCACTTCGGAGTTCTCACTATTACTTCCAGACTGTCGAAGATAGGCTGCATCCAGGGCGCCAGTTTTTCCTGTACGTCTCCGGGCAGATAGCCTATGTCATTGCCCATGGGGACGACAGGCCTTGCAACCACAACCTGTTCATACAGCGGCGATTTCTTGGTCGTCTGGTGTATGCCGGCGGCCAAAGCGAGAAGGGTCTTCCCTGTTCCGGCCGAGCCGGTGAGGGCCACAACCTCGATGTCCGGGTTTGTCAATGCGTCTATGGCGCATCTCTGCTCAATATTTTTGGGCGAGATGCCGTCGAGCGACTTCCAGTTCTTGATCTTCGTATGGCTGTCGGGACCCTGTATCCTGTAAATGTCCTCCCCTGCAATCAAATAGCGTATAGAACAGATGCCGTTCGTATAATCAGACTGTTCAAGCACTTTCCCGTATTTCTGGAACAGTGTCGTCTTGTCATTCTTGTAGTCCTCTGCATGAAGACCGCATGCTTCCGCCTTTATTCTCACCGCCGTATCTTTCGATACAAGAGTTACAGGCAGAAGGCAGCCTGATCCGTTGGTCTGCTTTCTTTCCACGATACCCAGGGCGGTCTTTATGATCCTGTTGTCTTCAGTGCCGCTGTCCATGAAGGCGGAAACCGTATGGCTCAGCTTCGTGCCTATGGAAAGCAGCCCGCCTGTCTCCATTTCGATGCCGGAATGAAGTGATCCGGTCTCCCTCAGGTAATCGATGGTCCTGAGCGCCGCGCGGGCGGAAGCCGCTATCTCGCCGTGCCCCTTCTTGAGCTTGTCCAGTTCCTCCAAAACCACGAATGGTATTACGACGTCGCTGTCGCTGAAGCTGAAAAGAGACTTCGGGTCGTGTATCAGGACATTTGTGTCGAGCACGAAGATCTTCTTTGTGCCCCTGACCTTTCCCGGCAGACCTGAATCCTCTAAGGTAAGAGGCCCCTCCGGGTCAACAGACTTCACGCATCCGGTTCTGTTCATGCAGTTCCTCCGTTTTCGAGAGAATATTTTAAAATGACGGAACAAGGCTTGCGATGGGAGAGAAATAAAGAAACAGGAAAGGCATCAGAAGGATGGGTACGGATATAGTCTCTGGCGAAATGTGGTCGTTTTGTCATTTCTCCTGAAACCCAGTGTAGCACAGCTCTGTTACAGGGGGATTGCATTCCGGTTAAAGTTGCATCTTCGGCGGATATAATTTCCCGGGCCGATAAGCCCACCGGTTCTATAGGCCGGCTAGCAGTTTCTCGGCAAAGTAGGAAGGGAGGCCGTGGGAGATAATAGCTGAGGCGGCCTTCCTGACATCATAGGGAACACGAATAAATTCCGAGGACACCCCTCCTTCCTCGATAGTGACCGTAAGCACGCAGGCGCGCGGATCGCCATCTCCCGGTTTGCCGACACTCCCGGCGTTGATAAAAAGCCTGCCTCCGATTTCCCTGCGATAGGGCCTGTGGGTGTGGCCGTAAATTAGGATGTCTGCATCGACCTTCTCCGCCATCTCAAGAAAGAACTTCTCCGGACGGTCCTCGTGCCAGTAGAGGTTATTCCTGTGCGGCGTCGCATGGAAAAGGACCGCCTTCCTGCCGTAACGGGCGAAGGTAATCTCCTTGGGAAGTCCTTTAAGATATTCCAGGGTCTTCTGAGATACCCTCTGTTTTGTCCATTTGAAGGAAAGCCCGGCCATTCGTTCGTGGACGGCGTCTTCCGCCCGGCAGCCGCAATGCTCCAGGTCGTTTGCCACCGCCTCGTCATAATTCCCCTGGACTCCCGTAATAGCATGTTCAATCAGAAACTCCGCAACCTCATTCACAAAGGGCGAGTAGCCGCCGAGGTCGCCCAGGTGAAATATCCTGTCGGCACCTTCCGTCATAGTCGCTTTGTATGCGGCTTTAAGTGCCTCAAGGTTCCCGTGGATGTCCCCGAATACGCAGAATTTCATTGGACCCCCGTCCGGCCTACCCCGGCAGATGAAACGGGGGCGATGCCCGTATTTAACTCATATCCCTCGACAAAAACGTCGGCAAAGCCGAACCTCTCCCTGAGCCGGTCTTTCATGTTCCTGACGGTGTCCCTGTGGTTTGTCACGGTGTCGGTGCGCACACGCACGGTACAGATCACATGCTCGGGGGAAAGGCCCCATATGTGCATGTCCTTCACGTTCTTGACATACGAAAAAGTTTCGTAGATGAACTGTTCCACGTCTTCAACCTTGATTGCGGAGGGGTTTCCTTCCATGAGGATATTTACGCTGTCGCGGACAAGAAAATAGGTGGGATACCCGACGAGAAGGCTTATGCACACACCGGCAAGAGGGTCCAATGCGTAAAAGCCCGTGAAGGTTATGATGATCGACGATGCGATGACCCCCACGGAACCGAGTGTATCGTTAAGAATCAGCAGGAGCGCCCCCTTGATATGGATCCGGTCGGAATTCTCATAGAGTCGCCACAACCCGTAGGCGTTGACCGCAAGCCCCAGTACAGCGATGCCCAGGACTTTCGCCGCCTCGATCGGCGCGGGATGCAGGATCTTCCTGTAAGCCTCGCTGAGCACATAGAAGATGAGAAATCCGACAAGTATTCCGTTGAAAAGCCCGGACAGCACTTTTGCCCTCTCGTAACCGAATGTTTTGTTCCTGTCGGGCAGTCTCCGGGACAAACGTGAGGCATAAAGAGCGAGAAACTGTCCCGCGACATTGATCGCCATAAACGACGCGTCGGTGATAAGGGCAAGACTGCCGAAATGGATGCCTCCGGCAAGTTCCACAAAAAAATAGGCGATGGTCAGAGACAGGACGATCTTCTGTCCCCTGTCGCCGGCACTGCCCGGAATTGTGTTTGGGGAGACTGGATCAGTCATCTCTGAAAGGCAAAGCAGGAGAGACCGATCTGCGCAGGAAAGGCCGTCGGTTCCTTTCCCGCCGCCCCCGAAGTTTCCATGATCGCCGAACGATCAACCGCGCAATTGCCGGGTCACGGATACTGCCCCTGGCCGGAATGGCGGCTGCTTGTCTCCCCGGTCATAAGCGCAGTGATATACATAAAGCAGGCCTCATAGTGCCGGTTCATACACAACCGGACATCGGCACCCTCTATATCTTTCACGTAGCGGTCGGCTGCTCCGCACAAAACGCCTTTAGTGGTACCCCTGAGGTGCGGACACATGATGAAACCTATGCTGGTCATAGTCGTTTACTCCTCCTTGTGCTCAATTATAATTGCCAAAAGGTTAAGGGAATGTTACAGGACGGTTAAACTTTCCTGAAATTCACTCTGCAAAGGTCGGCAGAAATGTCGCCGTAGTCGCCAGGCTCACCGTCGAGGGTATTCTGGAAGCAACAGATGCAATGGGTTACGACATAGAAGAGGCGGCAATCTTTACCATTGCCGGTGCTATGGAGGCGGCAGGGAATATTAGCAAGACTTCTGTAAAAGCTGTCAAAGATTTACTTGTCGGGGTGGAGATGAATTGATTCGATCCGGGGCTTCTGCAAGGGCAAATGGTCCGGACAAATGGCATCTTTCATTTAAGTATCGAAGAAATGCATTCCCGCCCGGGCGTCTTGAGTAAGCCGTAACCATGAGAGTCTGCAGACGTTTTCAAGACGGATTGACTGCTTCCTTGAGCTCACTGATGGTGAAAGGCTTGCGCAGCGTCTCAATGCCGAGACCGCCAAGGTATTTATGGATATCAGCATTTATTTCCGCTGACATGACTACAATCTGAATCGGACAGTCGAGTCGCCCCCGGAGAGCGTGTATGAGGGTCATCCCGTCGCAGATCGGCATTCTGAGATCGGTCAAAAGCGTGTCAAAGAACTCATGTTCCAGGCATTGAAGCGCCTCATCTCCGTCCCGAACACCCCGCACGGTGTGTCCCAATCTCCTTAAAGATTTGTCAACCAGTGTTCTTAGTGTGTCGTCGTCTTCAGCCAGCAAGATTCTCATGCTCACTCCGGTCTTCGGGTTTTTCGAATATACGACTGCTTGAAAAGCGGTCGTCACATCACTCTAGAACCTATCTCAAAATCGGTTCTCGGTTCAAGGCTGTCATTCCCGCAAGCCAAGCGCGTCGGGAATCCTTCTGAAAACAAAGAAAGATTCCGGACAAGCCGGAATGACACAAGAAGCGGATATCATAATATTTCAATTTTGAGATAGGTTCTA
>JBJKOV010000009.1:0-2135 GCA_046707105.1 Thermodesulfovibrionales bacterium | reverse complement strand
AGTAATTCGAAAAGTCCGTGCCGATGAGCGCTTCCCGCGACATACCCGTGACCTTTATGGTCGCCTCGTTGACGTCCGTGATCTTACCTTCGGGGCTGATCGTCACCAGGGGGTCCAGAGAAGCCTCGATCAGGCTTCGCGCATATTCGGCCGCCTGGCCCTCAACCGTCACCGAAGGCAGTAGCCTCCTGTTTTCAGTTTTCTTATTCGTCTTCATGATTACCTCCCTGTTCTTCTTTTTCAAAATCCAGCGGATAACGCACAGGTTCGCCGCTTCGGACGCATAGCTCATTCATTTCTTTTTTCAACTCTATCATGCGCAGTTCGCGCCCCACCGAGGCCTGATTGAATCGCGTTAATTCCTCGTTTGCCAGACGCAGTTCCTCGACGCTGCGCCCAATTTCCTTTTCTGCCCGTTTCTGCTCGGTGATGTCGTGGGCGACGTGTACCGAGCCGATCATCTGTCCCTGTTCATCGAACAGAGGGGTAGTGGTGACCAGCAAGTCCATGCCGAGGCGCTCTTCATGCACCTCCTGCACGTGCGGGCGGCCGTCCTTTACAGTTTGGGAATGAGGGCAGAATGCATGCGGAACGGCTGTTCCATGCACCGCTTCATAGCACTTCATTCCGACGCACTCTTCGGGTCTGCATCCCAGGCGTTTCGCCATGGACTCGTTTACCCTTATGACTTTGTGGTTATTGTCGATGATCGCGATCATGTCCGGTACACTGTCGAAGGTCCGCTCCCATTGCTCCTTGGCACGAATGATCTGTGCCTCCGCCTTTTTGCGCTCGGTAATGTCATGGGCTATCTTTGAAACCCCAACGACTCCGCCGTTTGCATCCTTGATGGGAGAAAAGGTCAGGGAGACCGGAATGATAGTCCCGTCCTTGCGCATGCGCTCCGTCTCGAAACGCTCTATATGCTCTCCACGTGCGATCAGCTTAAGGATATCAGGGACCTCGTCGATATGCCCGGGGGGAATAAGAAAAAAGATGTTCTTTCCGATCACTTCCTCGGCCTTGTATCCGAAAATTTCCTCGGCCCCCACATTCCATGTAGTTACGATCCCGTTGAGGTCTTTGCTGATTATTGCATCTTCCGCGCTCTGCACAATAGCGGAAAGCCTGCCCCTCATCTCCTCTGCCCGCTTGTTCTCGGTGATGTCGAAAGCGTAAATACGAACCACATCGAACTGCGGAACTATATGGACGGACTCTCCGAAGATCCTGTCTTTAATGGCTATCTCACGCCGCAGAGTCGATTCGGTCTTCTTGCCCAGATCCTTCAGAATGTCGTCAAGGTCGGCAGGCAGAAATGAGGAGCAGTCTCCTCTGTCCAGGCCCAGGTCTTCAAGGATCTCATGCGTGGCCATGTTCGAATAGGTGACTTTACCTGAGGAATCCAGTTCCATAACGGGGTTGGGGTTCAACTGGGGGAAAGAGGCCAGGCGTCTCGTACGCTCCTCAGCCCTCTTTAGATCGGAAGTGTCGGTGTAGGTAATGATTACTCCCCCGATACGGTTATCCGAGGTCCTGTAAGGGAGTGTGGCCCTGATATACCAGGTATCGCAGATTCTTAACTCTTTCCTTATAGGCGAGAGATGGTCCAGTACCGCCTGTGAATCGGCGATAAGATCGGGGCCGAGATGTTCCTGGGACATGTCGGCGATGGGCCTGCCGACGTCGCCTGGTATCAGCTTGATGAGCTTCAACATCGCCGGGGTGAAGCGTCTCACCCTGAACTGATGGTCCAGAAAAACCGTGGGGATGTTTGCGCTTGCAAGGAAGTTGTTAAGGTCGTCGTTCGTCTCTTCCTGTTCCTCTATCTTGGACTGCAGCTGAGAATTGACGGTAATCAGCTCTTCGTTCAGGGACTGAAGCTCTTCCCTTGAGGTCTCCATCTCTTCGTTGGCGGCCTGGAGCTCTTCGTTCGAAGACTGCATCTCCTCGTTGAGGCTTTTGAGTTGCTCTATATTATTTTGGAGGTCCGCGCGCGTTGCTGAAAGCTCGCTTTCAAGCTGGCGCACAACATTCTCGTCAGCGCAAGCCTCAGAAGAAACGGTCGCCGCCTCTTCTGAGAAGTCCCCCTTCTTATCCCCCTTCAGGCGGAATACAACGAGGAACAGGTTGTC
>JBJKOV010000008.1:0-8859 GCA_046707105.1 Thermodesulfovibrionales bacterium | reverse complement strand
GGATTGGTGAAGGCAGGGGTGAATTGATCGCCTTCCTTGATTCCGATGATTGCTGGGCGGCCGACAAGTTGAATATTCAGGTCGGCTGCCTGTTAAAGCATCCACACATCGGCTACACGCTCGGTATGCAGCGGAACTTTCTGGAATCCGGGGTCGAAAGACCTTTCTGGCTCAGAGAGGAACACTTACAGAGGGAGCATACAGGTTTTTTGCCGACATCGGTGATTCACAAAAGTGTATTTGAACAGGTCGGTCTTTTTGACCCCACCTACAGAATCAGTGAAGATGTTGAATGGTTCAGCCGCGTAAAGGATTTCGGCATTCCAATGATGGTTGTGCCTGAAGTTGTTTTATACAGGCGAATTCACACTTCAAATCTCAGCTATCAGCTGAAAGCCGGAAACCCGCTGCTGCTTGCGGCACTGAGAACCTCCGTCCGGCGTAAATACGCCAAAAAATCAACAAGTGAGACAGACGAGGGTCCGACAGTCAGCAGAGGTGACTGACAGTAAGACCAGCTTGATATGACCTTCGTCCTGGATGCCTTCCGGGGAGCACAGAAGAGAGTGCACATATTAAACCACTTTAAAGCAGCATGGCAGGTCCTGGTAAGGGGTGCTGCCCCGGAAGAACCGCCGCCTCACGTCTATGAACAGGGACCACAGTTCATTCGGGGGCCTGAAGCTCCGGCATCCATTCCCGATAAGCTCCTGTCAGGGAAAAATGTTCTGATCACCGGTGCCGGCAAAAACATAGGAAGAAGCACAGCCCTTGAAATGGCGGCGCAGGGAGCAAATGTTTATTATACTGACATTGACGAGTCCGCGCTGCAGAAGCTCGATCATGAACTAACGGGCTTTCAGGTATCGTCCCGGGGGTTCCTGTCTGACATTTCGGCAGTCGCCGGCAGTGATGAGTTATATGCCTTCCTGGAGAGAAACGGGATCGCCATAGACATACTGGTCAATAATGTCGGTATTCAGCATGAAGACGCTGCCGGGATAAAAAAGCTCGACCTGGAAGAGTGGAACAAAACCTTTCACACGAATGTTTTCGGGCCGCTATACCTGACAAAACTCATAGCGCAAATGATGACGAATAATGGCACTGCCGGCTCCATATTGTTCGTCACCTCCATACACGATACTGTTATAAGACGTATCCCGAGTTACAGCGCGACGAAGGCTGCACTTGGCATGGTCGTCAAAGAACTCGCCATGGAACTTGCTCCCCACGGAATAAGGGTGAACGGCATTGCCCCCGGCTGGGTCCTCGAAGATGAGAAGGGGAATACCGCCGCCTGCGTGCATGTTCCACTGCACAAAAGCTCGATAAATCCAGCCTATATTGGCAGGGCGGCGGTTTATCTTTCATCGGATTATTTTTCCAAATTCACTACCGGGTCGACCATCAAAATTGACGGCGGGGCAACATTGCATAACCACCTGTCGGTGCTGGAAGCTTTCTTCCGGAGCTCGGAGGCATACTGAACGCCGCCTTGATAATTACTGACGCTATAAAAACATGGCTGAAGAAAAAAATTGCCGGCAGGGTGCGGGCCGGCATTCCGGAGCCTGAATCTCCTCAATTCCATGATCTGATTTCACAATCTGCCAGGACCCGGCAGGTTGCAACCGGTTTTCAGTTTACCGAAGGCCCTGTCTGGCTTACTGAAGAGAAGGCCCTTCTCTTCAGCGACATACCCGGCAATCGCGTTTTGAAACTGACTTCCGATGGGCAGGTAACCGTCTTCAGGCAGCCAAGCGGCAACTCAAACGGGCTGACTCGTGATAAACGAGGTTGCCTGATCGCATGTGAGCACGGAAACAGAAGAGTCACAAGGACGGAGGTCGACAGGACCGTCACCGTCCTTGCCGGGAGATACGGTGGCAGAAGGCTCAATAGTCCTAACGATGTCATTGTGAAAAGTGACGGAGCGGTCTATTTTACGGATCCTCCCTATGGGATCCGGCACGACCAGGAAGAGCAGCCTGTTCGGGGCGTTTACCGACTGTCAGGCCCTCAAAGCGAACCAGTGCTCGTTGCTGACGACTTCATAGCGCCGAATGGACTGGCGTTCTCCCCGGATGAAAGCAGACTCTATATTGACGACTCAGAGCGCAGGCACATCCGTGCATTCGATGTTCAACCCGATGGCAGTCTTTCAAACAGCCGGATCTTTTGTGACATGGACGTCGATAAGCCGGGCTCCCCGGACGGAATGAAGGTAGACATCCTGGGGAATGTTTACTGTACGGGGCCGGGCGGTGTGTGGGTCTTAAACCATGAGGGTAAGCACCTTGGCACGATTGTCATACCCGAGCAGCCTGCTAACTGTGCCTGGGGTGACGACGACTTGAGCAGCCTCTATATCACGGCCCGAACTTCTGTTTACAAAATCCGCACCAATATACCAGGCATGCAATTATAGTGCGATAAACAAATACGAGCTGTCATAAGGAAAAAGATGAAGAGTGCACGGTTAAAGATCGATATGAACAGCGGAACAGTTGTGCTGTCAGCTATTTTATTATCAGGGCTGTTTTTGAGACTGTATAATTTGGGGGGGCAGAGTCTGTGGCTTGACGAAGTGTTATCGGTCAAGTATGCCAACATGAATCTGCCCCAAATTTTTCTTCTTAACGACACGACCCCACCACTTTACTATATCCTTTTGCACTGGTGGATCCATTTATTTGGCATTTCCGAATTTTCTCTGAGATTTCCGTCAGTTTTATGCGGATTCTTTTCAATAATCATGATGTATGAGACAGGCAAACAGCTGCACGACGTCAATACAGGTAGGATCGGCGCCTTGCTGATGGCATTTTCAGTTTGTCATATTCAATATTCCCAGGAAGCGAGAACTTATAGTTTGTCGGTCCTTCTAACCCTCCTCTCGATGTATTTTTTCATAAATCTTCTCAAAAGAAGAAGCCGTGGAATATTGTTGGGATACGTCGTGTCCAGCCTTTTGCTTATATACTCTCATGTGTATGGGTTATTTATCATAATTGCACAAAATATATATTTTATAGCCCTGTCTCTTTTATCGAGTGAGCCCGGGAAACCGGGGCTTAAAAATTGGTTCTTGATACAATCTCTGTTAGTTCTGCTCTTCATTCCCTGGATGAGCGTTTTTGTGCATGAGGCGACTCATGTTCAGAATGGCTTCTGGATCCCGAGGCCACATATATCTACAGTAATTTCTTCTTTCAAGATGTACTCGTCCGGATCCCGATTCCTGCTGCTGGTTTTCCTGGCCATATTGCCATTTCTGTTCATATCATATGAAAAAATCCGCGGCAGTAAGGACGAAAAAAGTTTCTTCAGGTTTTTGGAGAGCTATGAGTGGAAGGTCCATTTTGTGAATATTGATATGCTCTGTTTTCTGACCATGTGGTTAATGACTCCCCTGATTTTACCGTTTATCATTTCAAGGTTCTCTCAGCCGATATTTATAGCCAAATACACAATAATAGCTTCTTCAGCTTTCTTCCTGTTAGTAGCCGGAGGGATAAGTAATGTGCGGAGCAGGCATGTCAGGGCAATTGTAATTTGTATTGTAATTTTGTTAACTCTGAGGTCTGTCGCGGGATATTATATGGAACCTGACAAGGAACAATGGAGAGAAGTGGCTGAATATGTAGATACCAATGCAAATAAGAACGATGTGGTCCTGGTAACCCCCGCTTATTATTTAGATCCTTTTAATTACTACGACAGGAAGACCCTCCTGGTTAGAAAAGGATTCCCGGAGGACGGCAGGAAAATTATTGACGAAAGAGATATCATTCAATTATCCAAAACTGTTGAAAATTACGATAGAGTCTGGCTCATATCGTCCGATCGTGGGGACAAAAAAGAAAAAATAGCCGGAGCACTCGGCAAATCTTATAATTTTTTGTATCACAAAGAATATAAACATATAACATTATATCTTTTCGAAAAAGGGTATAGACATACTGTTTACGGACGCTCTGATCTTAAGCCATACCAGCGGGCCGGTGCAGGATAGCGCCTCGAAGCTGAAATAAAAGATATTTTGTAATGCGTTTATGAATTGGTCCGAAGCTAAAGGCCGATGATCTCCGCCTTCATGGCAGAGAGGTCCAGGATGGCAACCGTCGATTTGCCGTAGAGCCAGCTTCCGGCTTCTCCGGGGTTTATCACGAGAGCGTCTTTCCTCTTACGGACCTCGGCCAGGTGCGTATGTCCGTAAATGACTATATCGTAGTGGCCGCTGTCGGCAAGGGCGTCGGCTATGTGGTGTTCGTGAATCAGTATGATCCTCTTTCCTTCCAGTTCGAAGATATGGGGCTGATTGAATACTCTTCCTTCGGACCTCTTCTGCAGCAGCAGTTTGTCGCCGTCGTTGTTGCCGAAGATCCCGGTGAAGCCGGCCCTGATGTTTTTCAGTATTCTGAACGTGAAAGGGGAGGTGAAGTCGCCGGCGTGTACCACATGACCTACGTTTCTTTCATTGAACACGTCCACCGCTTTTCTTATCTGTTCCATGTTGTCATGGGTGTCTGAGATGATACCTACGAGCATTCACGCATCCTCCTGAATAAAAGCATTTTGGTTTACTAGGATAATTTATCGCGGCTGCAGGTTTCAATGGAAGCGCAGGCGGGCGGCCTTGACCATTTAAGACAGTTGTCCCGGTGTAAAGAAAGTTCTCAAAGGCTCTCTCTGTATTCCATGGCCTTAAGTATCCGCTCTTTCGCAAGCTACAGGGCTACGCCTGAAGCGCTTTAATACAGTCTTCCCGCCACAGGCAATTTATCTGGTCGCATTCATGTCCCCGGGTCGCAAAACAGGGTATATTTCCTTCCGCCTTCTGGATGGCCCTTATAAGTTCCATCTTCTTCATTTTTCTGCTCTTTACGCCCATCTTTCCTGCAATTTCCTTGATGTCCTGTTCTCTCATGGCATGACACCTTTCGGCCTCCTCGTTTGCTTCCACCGGTTAACTTAAATCGCCACCTCTGCGAGACATGCAAGCTCGCCTTGATTTATCCTTATCACAGAATACCCGGCATTGCAACAGCGAATGCCCTGGCGGATATGAGGTTGCCTGAAGCTGTTGTTATTACGTTGACGGCTGTCCGCTTCCGTGATATAAGAGTATCAGGAGGAATGGAAATGGAGATACCTTTACAGATTACCGCGCGTGATATAGACCTCACCGATACCATAAAGGCGGAGGTCACGGAGAAAGCCGAGAAACTGGACAAGTTTTATGGCGGCATAATGCGTTGCAGGGTTGTCATAGAGTCTCCCCGGCGTCATCAGCATGAGGGGAAGTTATACTCCGTGCATGTTTATATGACTGTGCCGGGCTCCGAACTGGTGGTCAGGAACCAGCCGGACAAGGACCTTTACGTTGCAATAAGGGACGCCTTTCGCGATGCACGGCGCAAACTTGAGGATTTCGCAAGAGAGCGGCGGGGCGACGTGAAATACCACGAGGAACTGCCGCACGCGGTCATAAGCAACCTCCTGCAGGACGAGGGGTACGGTTTCCTTACGACCCCGGACGGACTGGAGGTATATTTTCATGCAAACAGCGTTCTAAACAAGGACTTCGAGGGGTTAAAGGTCGGGATGAAGGTCCGTTTTGTCCGGGAGGAAGGTGATAAAGGTCCCCAGGCGAGTTCCGTGACCGTGACGTAAGAACCGTTCACAGGCCGCCGGTTTTTCCCGGCAGGCGGAAGTTGCGGCCTGGGTTTGCGCGAATAAACATGCCCGGCGAATGCTACGGTCGGCCCGGGTGCGTCAGGGCGTTTCGATCATTTTAAGCAGATCCACCGTCATCAGGAGACTGTCCCCCTCCTCCTCTTTTACGGCATTGTAAAAATCGCAAAGCCCGCAGTCCTTATACTTCCGGGCAAAAGAACCCTGGACAAGGACACCGCACATGGTAAATACGCTCTACTCACTCTTATCAGAACCGAAGGCGGGCGGAGAGGGTACGAAATTACCTGCCTGCCAGGCCTTTCAGAAAGCCCAGGCGAAGTTTGCCGCTTTCCTTGCGTGACCTCTCGTAGAATATCTCGATCGCTTCCAACTCCCCTCTGTCAAGCCAGATGCCCCCGCATTTCGGGCATCTGTCGATTACGACCTGGGAACAATAGGCATACTCGGTACTCTCGGTGGGAGTGCCGCACACGGGACAGGAAATGTCGCGGGAGTTGAGCTGCCTGGCCATCTCGAAAGCATTGCCGATAAAATCCGGGATCCGCGAAAGCTCATCCGTATAGTCGTGACCTACTATCTCCTCTATCTCCTCAAGTTCTCCTTTTTCGAGCCACATGCCTCCGCAGCCCGGACAGGAATGGGCCGTTATATGACCTTCGTATGTTGCGGCTTCGAGTTCCCGTTTGTCTCTCGGACATTTCATCTCTTCTGCCCTCTGTTTTCACTCTATCAAAGGTCGGCCCCATTTTCAAACGCCTCACGAACACGGAAAACGAAAATGGGGCGTATGATAAACTAAAAGAAACCCTTATTCTGGAGGAGGCGCTTATGAAGATCATTTCGCTGCTGGGCAGTCCGCACGGGCTGAGGGGAAATACGGCCGGGCTTCTCCGTCTGGTCCTCGAAGGTGCCGAAACGGAGGGCGCCCGAACAGAGACGGTGGTGCTGAAAGGCGACACGGTGCTGCCCTGCCTGGCCTGCGACGCCTGCCACAAGAAGGGCCGCTGCGTGCAGAAGGACGAATTCGAGGCGATCAAGGAGAAGATTTCCGGCGCGGACGGCCTCGTCGTGGCCAGTCCCAATTACATCTTCAACGTCAGCGCCCAGCTCAAGGCGTTCATGGACCGCTGCTGCGGAGTTATTCACTGTATGCAGTTCTGGGGCAAATACGGCGCCTCGGTGGTAACCTCGGGCGGAGGCGACGAAGAGACTGTTGCAGAATATATTAACCATTTTCTTACGACGACAGGGGCTGTGCCCGTGGGCGGAGTATGGGCAAGGATGTCCGCGATGCCTGACGGAGGCTTTTCGGATGAGTTAAGGAAGAGCGCCCTTGCCTTGGGCAAACGACTGGTGACTGCATGGCGGACCGGGGAGGTACCGCCTGAAGTGGATGAACGCCGCAGGGCCTTCCGCAGGCGCATGCATGCGCTTATGGACTGGCGTAAGGAAGAATGGCCCTTCGAATACAGCTACTGGAAAGAAAACAGGGGTATATAAGTAAATGCGCAACTGCTACTGAAGACAGTGAAAAAGCCCTGTACACCACAGGCACGCCCCGCAGGGAACGGTGCCGATATGACAATCCTGCCGGAAATCCTCGTCTTCCACATAGTCGCACAGTGCAAAGCCGCAGTCGAAGCAGAAAGGGAAATTGTAGCGGAGGACGCTTTCCCTGAAAGAACCGCAGCTCCGGCCGTTCCAGATCTCATTGATGCCTTTCTCATGGACATTGCCTAAGACCCACGGTTTGACACGCTTCTGCAATCCGCCCGCGTGGCAGCGGTAGCGGTGCCAGAGGAAATAGCAGGGATGTACGTTTCCGTCCCAGGAGACAAAAGCACTTCCGGCTTCAACGAAGTCACATCTCCGGCTGTTTCGGGGCGAAGTTCCGGGCAGGGTGATATCTATATCGCTCTCTTCAGCGATCCGCCTCACCTCTTCAAAAATCTCCTCAGCTCTCCTGAACCACTCCTCGTCCCTTGCAAAGAGTCTCTCCAGATGAAGGAATATGCCCTGAGATCCGGCATCTTTTTTCATTCCCTCGACTAAGCGGATAATTTTCAGATCCTCACCGGTTCTGGAAAACTTCATAAAGACATCGAAGTAGCGCCGGATATCGATCCCTTCGGCTTCAGCAATGGCCTTCCAGTTCTCATAAATTGATATGGCGCCGGCGGTGTTAGTGTCATACGCCGCCTGACTGACAAGCGCTTTATTGTAAGGAAGGAGTTGCGTGACAATTGCAAAAGCGGCGCCGAGGTCAGCGGCCCGACGAACGGCGGCCGGGAGTTCCTCTATATTATCGCGCCTCACAACAAATTCGATGCCGGTCACCATATCATGTCTTCCCCTTTTGATCCTGGCGTTGTTCAGTGCGGCGAAGGCGGCCTCTATGTTTCCCATCTCACCGCCTTCCCTTATTGTGCGGAAACTGTCGCCGGAGATTGCATCCAGGGAAAGACAGATGCGGTCAAGGCCGGCGTCCAGCAGAGACGCCGCCCTGACATCGGTTAAGAGCATCCCGTTCGTCTGGAAACCCACCCATGAACCCGCCGGCATCGCGTTCTTCGCTCCCAGTATGAATTCTTCAAGTTGCGGGTGAAGGAGGGGCTCTCCGATGCCGTTAAGGATGAGTGCATCGAGGCGGGGGAAAGCAGGTCCGAGCATGGCGAAGGTATCGGGCGACATCGTCCCATCGGCGACGCCACCCTCGCCGTTCTGCTTCACGCACATACCGCATTTGAGATTGCACCGGGTGGTGACCTCGACGAAGAGTTTGCCGGGATGATCCAGCCGGGTGCCGGCCCCCGTCGCAGTGTTCCACCCTGCCGGCCTGCCGATGTTCACCCGGTCCCGCGCAGCATCTCTCCCTGCGCCTACCCCCGGTTTACTCCGGCTTCCTGTTCCCGTTCCTCCATAAGACATGCTTCAAATACCTCTCTTTTATGTTAACATCCCGCACGCATGATGATTATGAGGAAGATCATAAAGGCACTATGTGCAGACTATTATAAGTTCTTGATAGTTCAAGGCCATGGTGGTCCAGGATTCACGATTTTAGGTTCGTCTTTATGAGGTAGAATGGAATGGATTACCGGTGGCTTCCCCGGGTAAAATTCATAATTTAGGATTCACGAGGGCCGGAAGGAGTGT
>JBJKOV010000007.1:0-11137 GCA_046707105.1 Thermodesulfovibrionales bacterium | reverse complement strand
TGGGGAAAGAAGAGGGCCGCCGGTACGGGTCTGGGCATCGCCCAGCACTTTTCCTATGGAAGCTATGTCGCCCAGGCGGCGGAGGTTGCGGTAGACGAAAAGACAGGAAATATAAGGGTCGGCAGGGTTGTCTGTGCGGTAGACTGCGGCCCTGTCATAAATCCGGCCATTCTCACCGGCCAGGTAAAGGGCGGGATTATCTTCGGCCTGAGCGCCGCCATGAAGGAGGCCGTAAGGTTTGATTCAGGGGGAGTAAAATCGGCGAACTTCAATGACTACCGGATGCTCAGGATGAAAGATACTCCCGAAATAGAGGTCCATGTCGTTAAAAGTGATGCCGGGATCGGAGGGATCGGCGAGGTAGGCGTGCCGCCCGTAGCTCCTGCTGTGGCAAACGCGGTTTTCAACGCAACGGGGATGCGGATCAGGCGTCTTCCCATCGGACCGGCGTTCAGAAGGAAGCAGGAAGGAAAAGAGTGAGGCAAAGGCAAAGCCGAGGGGACGGTGATGACTGAGTTGACTTATCCGCGAAGACGGTGAACCTCCACTTTATGCAGGTATCGGTTGGCCCCGTCTGTCAATGCCGGGAGTCTTGTGAATGGGAGGATCCTCTCCTTCATGTTATAATATAGTTATAACAGAGGAGGAGACATGCACAGGAAGGTTTGCACCATCGGCAACAGCAGAGGGGTCTCGGTTCCCGCTGAGTTTCTCGGGAGGCTTGGTTTGACGGTTGGTTCGGAGGTCGATGTCAGACTCGATGAGACTGAAACAAGGCTCATCATCGAGCCGGTGAGGAAGGAGAAATATCCCGGAGGTCTTGACAGGAAATTTGTCTCGCAGGTCAACGAATTTATCGAGAAGTACAGGCCGGCCCTGAAAGAACTCGCAAAGAAGTGAAATACCTTTCGCCGGAGCAGGTTCTTTTCATTCACAGCAGGATAATAGACGAGACAGGCGGAGCCCACGGGGTCCTCAATATCGGCCTTCTCCGTTCGGCCGTCGCACGACCGGGGGCGACCTTCGACGGAAAGAATCTATACCCGGACATCTTTCATAAGACGGCTGCCCTGATGGAATCCCTGGCGCGCAACCATCCCTTTGTCGACGGCAACAAGAGGACCGCTATCGCATCGGCCGGCATTTTCCTCGGGCTGAACGGCAGGAACCTGACAGCCGGTCAAAAGGAACTTGAACGGTTCACTCTTTCCGTTGCGACGGGCAAGACTGCATTAGATCATGCCGTTACCTGGTTCAAAAGGCATGCACATGCATTGTGAACAGCATGGGAGTCAGGAGTTGGTGACAGGGTTGCATATGCATGAGGCGCAGATTGCATGACAGAAGAAACCACGTTTTCATACAGGATCTCAGCCCGGTTTGCAGACAGGAGTCTCATTGATTTCCTTGCCGGACGGTTCAAATACCGGCCCCCGGCAGAATGGGTGCTGATGATCGGACTCGGGAAGGTGACGGTCAACGGAGAGTCGGTAAAGTCCGATCATCTCCTGGAAAAGGATGATACTGTCTCCTATTCCGATATCCTCCGCGAACCTCCTGTTGACGTAAACATACAAGTTCTTCATGAAGAAGAAACCTTTCTTGTTGCAAATAAACCCGGCAACCTGCCGTCTCATTCCGGGGGAAGATACATCAGGAGCACTTTTATCTATCTTTTGCGCCAACGAATGGCCGAGAGGGGATTTCAGGGCACCGTCCATCTGGCTCATCGACTGGACCGGGAGACAAGCGGCATCATTGTTGCCGCCAAGACGGCAATCGCACACCGGGCGCTCCTGCGGCAGTTTGAAGCCGGGACGATAAAGAAAGAATACATTGCGATAGCCCGCGGAATGATCAATCACGATTCGTTTGAGGTCAAGGGCTTCCTGGTGCCCGACCGCGACAGCTGCATCTCTATAAGAAAGAAGGTTGTTTTCGACGACGGCGCAGGCGCCAAATACTCCGGCACCGCTTTTGATGTCATGGAGCGCCTCGCATCATCCACGGTGGTCATGGCCAGGCCCGTCACCGGAAGGACAAACCAGATCAGGGTTCATCTGGAACATGCCGGGCATCCGCTGGTGGGTGATAAGTTATACGGAAGAACCGACGATGAATTTCTTGCGTTTGCAAGAAATGTCAGGGCCGGAGATTATGACAAGCTTCCCTGGCTGGAAACTCCGAGGCACCTTCTTCATGCCTCGCGGCTTGTCATCAATCATCCGATATCCGGCGAGCTGCTTGCGTTCGATGCGCCCCTGCCGGAAGATATGAGATCATTCATCCGCAACAATCGCCTCTGATTGCCGGTTCTTTTCAAATGTCATCCAGCAGAAAAACAGCTAACAGATCGCGCCGTATCCGCCCGGGACGCCCTTTTTCGACAGAACGAACTGCCAGACCTGCGTATCCCTGCAGCGGAAGGCACCCGCACTGCTCAGCAGATAGTATTTCCACATCCGGTAGAACCTCTCGCCATAGCGGTCCTCCAGCAGATGCCAGTTATCATTGAAGTTCTTAAACCAGGCCATGAGTGTTGCGTCGTAATAAAAGCCGAAATTCTGCAGATCTTCCACGATGAATAATCCTTCGACGGCAGTTGTGATCTGCTTGAGAGAAGGGATAAGCGAGTTGGGAAAGATATATTTATCCAGCCACGGGTCGCAGGCAAGCTCGGAGACATTGCTCCCGATGGTATGCAACAAAAAGAGCCCGCCATCCTTCAGGCATTGATCCGCCTTTTCCATGTATGTCCGATAATTCTTTAATCCCACATGTTCAAACATCCCGACTGAAACGATGTGGTCGAAGCGTTCCGTTACATCGCGGTAATCCTGCAACCTCAGCTCAACCGGCAGTCCGCGGCATAATTCCAGCCCAAGGGAAAGCTGCTCCTTCGAGACGGTTATGCCGACGACCTCGACGCCATGTTTTTCAGCCGCATACTTTGCAAAGCCGCCCCACCCGCAGCCTATATCGAGGACCCGGTCTCCCGCTTTAAGTCCCAGCTTTCTGCAGATCAGTTCGAGTTTGGCCTCCTGCGCCTCATCAAGAGTATGGGCATCTTTCCAGTATCCGCAGCTATAGACCATTCTCCTGTCGAGCATAAGTTCAAAGAGATCATTCCCTTTGTCATAATGTCTTTCCCCTATCTGGAATGCATGAGATTTCCGGGCGGGATTCAGAACTACCGCCTCAAGGGTATATAAAAGAAGACGCAGGTTTTTTTTGAGTGCAGCCTCCGGGTCCGTCGGTACGAGCTTTGCGAAGAAGGCATCGAGCTCTTCACAATCCCACCACCCGTCCATATAGGACTCTCCCAGCCCCATGCTGCCTTCTTTGAGGACCCGATGATAGAACCGCCCGTCTCTTACCTGCAGGTCCCAGGGATGATCTCCGTTGAGCCTGATGCCTGCCGGAGAAAGGATTTCCTGTATAACAGCTTCAAGGTTGCCTCCCCCTGTTCCTCCTTCAAGCCCATCCCTGCTCTTCGGCGGCAAACCGGCATTATCCATGTGTTTGGCTGATTTCATTCATTCGCCATCCTTTCCGCCCGGCAACGAAGACCCCGCCCCGATGCCGCTATAAATAGGGAAGACCCCTTACATCTCCATAACAATTTCTGCCCGTTTCCCGCTGCGGGCGGAACCCGGCAGAACTGCAGTTTTATAATTAGAACCTTATCAGACCTGGTTTGTTTGTCAACTATATTTCCGGTTCGGGGCAGGCCTTCGGCGGAGGGTCCGCCCCCTCATTCAGATGAACCCCGTTCTCAGTCGACGAATGCCGGCCCGGTTTGACAGCGCAATAATATATGATAAACTTTATAGGCGGTCGCCAAATCCGGGATTCTTGGGTCCAGACGAGATCCAAAAAACTACGATATGGAAACCGGAACAAAAAAAATTCAATGATGAGAGGTGTGCTATGGCAAATGTAAAGATAACTATCGACAGGGATGAGTGCGTCAGCTGCGAATCATGCTGGACCATGTGCCCGGAGGTCTTTGAACAGAATTCCCTGGATAGCTTTAGCCAGATCGTGGAAAAGTACCAGGTAGGCTCGGATCCGGCCGCAGGAGAGGCGCCTGAGGACATGAGAGACAAGGTGCAGGAGGCCGCTGATTCCTGCCCGGTAGAGATAATCCATGTAGAATGATAACGAAGTCAGCCGGGACAAGCTGATAGAGGAAATGAAATAGCGACACCTCTGAGGTCCGGGTCTGAACATTTCACAAAGGACACGAAGTCAATAATGATGGCAGGTCTCGTTCATTTTCAGGACGGCCGGCGAACTTCAGCTTCCAGGTTTTTCCTGCTGGTTGTGATGCTGCTCACAGAGTAATTTTCGAATAGGCCGTAGACTGATATCAGGAGATAATTGTCATGGAAGAGCTGGTGAGAATCAAACCCGTGGAGGGATTTACGGGCAGGAGCAGATGTTCGTGTTCACTCAAGGGAACAAGGGTTTGTGATATGTGCCCGGAAAATCCTAAAAAGAGCGCCCTTAAAATAAAGTCTTCGCGTTCATCGGAGCTGTCTGCGGATATTGTGCTTGACGGTCTCAAGTATCATCTGCAGACAGCAAGGCTTGGTCCGAAAAATCCGGTCATTATTACGAATGCCTGGAGGGCCGGAGAGGTCGTATTTACGAGGAAAACCGGCTACCGCCACCTTTTGGGCCTTCCCGGCAGGGACGGCAGGCTTGAGGAGCTTATGCATCAGGAGCACAGGTTCGCTCTGCAGGAACTCACCAGGAAGAAACCCCCGGGGAAGGTCAAAGACGCCGCAGTCTACCTTGAAGAAGTGAGATGTCTGACTAAGACGAGAAACTACAGGGAGGCCTCGAAAATAATTGAGGAGGCCTTGATAGGGCACCCTTTTAATCCCTTCCTGCTGTCTTATCATGGGTGGATGGTTGCCGCTGTCAGCCGGGATTACGACCGTGGGACGGATATCTGTAAAGATGCCCTTGACCTCTTCAAGGCTGACGAGCCGGCCGGATTCGAGTCTTTCTCTCCTTTCTTCTATCTCAACCTGGGCAGGGCTTACAGCGCTGCGGGTGACAAGCGGAATGCAGTCCAGGCCTGGGCGGAGGGCCTGGACGCAGATCCGGACAATTCCGACCTGCTTGCCGAGTTACCCGGGGTTGGAAAAAGAAGAAAGCCGATGATTCCTTTTTTGAAAAGGTCACACCCGGTGAACAAGTTCGCAGGTAAAATGCTTCACAACCGTTCGGCTGCACTGCGTTAAGGATTTTCATTCCATCGCCGTATATTCCGGCCTCAAACTTCCGAAGCTGCTTCTATTTTCTTATTCTATTGGACGTCGGCGGCAAATTCTGCTATAAAGTAATCAAAAGGAGCTTTGATCTGATCCGTGGCCGGAGTGGCAAAGGAGCGTCACTTCTGGGCTGTAGAGCCTAAGGGATAAAGGGACCGAAACAGGATTGTTATTGACGGGCGCTGCCTGGATAAACCGGAAGTGAAGAGGAGGCATACAGGTATGGACAGAAGACATTTTCTGAAAAGTGCGGCCATGGGAACTGCGGCGATCGGCATGGCCGGAAAGGCATTCGGAGCAGAACGGTTCTATCCGGTGAAGGTGGACCGCGGCCTGTTCCAGACAATAAACAGGGCGAAAGACCCGGCAAACAAGACGCCGCTTGAGAAGAGTCATGTCCCGGTGATAAAGGCACCTGCGAAAGTGGCCGCGGGCGAGCTGTTCACCGTTGAGGTGAGCGTCGGCGAGAACCTCCATCCCATGGGTCCTGCCCATTGGATCGAGTTCATAGCTCTGAACATCGGCAATGAGCCTGCCGGAAGGGTTGACTTCCAGTCTAAGGGATATCTGAAACCCAGGGTGGTCTTTACGGTCGTGCTGACAAAGGAATCGGCGCCAGGAGGCAAGGCCACTCTTGTGGCCCATCAGCGCTGCAATATCCACGGCTACTGGGAAGGCGCTAAGGATATAGAGGTGGCCTGAAAAGCACTTAGGGCCTGTGGCGTGGAAGAGGAGGACTGCTGATCGACACGCAGGGACGGACAGGGTCACATTCCATCTGACTCACAGTTTTATGCCCCTGAGGACCGCCTTCTTTCCCCCCAACCCTGAGCGCTGACCGACTGAAAACCCGGCGGCCGCAAGTCCGCGTCTCACATCTCCGGCGACGGTAAAGGTGGCACAGGCTCCGCCGGCCGCCGTTTTTTCTCCAATGGCCAGAAGAAGTTCATGCCGCCATATGGATGGGTTTTTTTTCGGGCCGTGACCGTCCAGGAACCATGCGTCACACGGAGCTGTGAGTGCCCGGACCATTTCGAGGGCCTCTCCTATCCAGAGGTTCAGGGTAAGGGTGCCGAATGGCCTGGCGAAATTTATACTGTGCCACCCGGGCCTCGAAATATCGACCCGGCTGTAGGCCCCGACAAGCAGGTCAATAAGCGGCCCGGCCTCCGCCCGGAACCCCCCGAGAATGGACGCCATTTTCTCGCAAGTGACCGGATGCAGTTCAACGGAATTGTAGGTTATCTCAATATCCGTGAGCGCGCAGTCGTCCAGGAAATGAAGGAGTGCGACCAGCAGACGGCCTGCCCCGAAGCCTGTCTCACCGATTCTGAACCCTTTCCTGCGAGGTACTTTGCCTGAAAAGATGTCCGTTATGCCTGTACCCTGGAAATAGATGTGCCTGGCTTCTTCAAGGGCATTGACCACATCGAAATACCGGTCGTCATAATGTTCGTTCAAAAGATAGGAAGGAATCTGCATATTCAGACCGCGTCGGGATAAGTCCCGGACTTTATGGCCGTTTTCCCCTGTTCCGGATAATAAGGCCGTTCAGAAAGTTTCTCAATATCTGATCGCCGCATTCTTTATAATTTCTGTGGTCAGCACTCCTGAAAAGAGCGGAGAGTTCAGGTTTGGTAATTTCAAAACCTGCAAGCTTCATGATCTCAATAATATCGGTATCCTTAAGTTCCAGCGCGATCCTGAGTTTTTTCAATATATCATTATTGGTCATTGTCCTCTCCTGTTCTCCGGCCGGTCCCTGATACTGACATTATAAGCCGTTAAGGACTTTTTCTGCATTTTTCCCCCGGTGACAGCGGCGGATCTGCAAGGAGGTTAGAAATAATCAGCGGCATTGTAGTAAAATCAAGGTCGGATAATACCGCCTCCTTCCGGAGTTCGCGCGGCAGTAATGTTTTGAATCCACCCGGCACCGGGCGGACGAGTCGTGTATATTCCCGGTTCACAGGACGGCACCGGCCCTGTTCGCGGCCGTATTAACAGACTATTGACAGGAGATTATCATGGGTTTAAGTATAGGTATCGTCGGCCTCCCGAATGTGGGAAAATCGACACTATTTAATGCTCTCACAAGGGCCCAGAACGCGGCTGCTGCGAATTACCCGTTCTGTACCATCGAACCGAACAAGGCAATTGTTGCGGTTGCCGATAGGCGCCTGGACCAGTTGTCGGACATTGTGAGACCGCAAAGGGTGCAAAACGCGGTTGTAGAGTTTACCGACATCGCCGGCCTTGTCAGAGGAGCCTCAAAAGGGGAGGGGCTCGGCAACCAGTTCCTTTCACATATAAGGGGAACTGAGGCAATCGTGCATGTCGTGAGATGTTTTGAAAGCGAATCGATCATCCACGTCGACGGCGCTGTTGATCCGCTGCGCGATATAGAAGTTATCAACACGGAGCTGGTCCTTGCCGATATACAGATGCTCGAAAACAGGATAACGCGTCTTGATAAACAGGCCAGAGGCGACAAAAAAGCTCAGCCCCTTCTTGATATGGCAAGGAAGGTGGTCGACCATCTTGACTCCGGCAGACCTGCCTCCGCCTTCCAGGAACGGGAATCCGAAACGTTCAGGGAACTCACCAGGGAAACAAGTCTTATCACGCTGAAGCCCGTGATATACGCCGCCAATGTCGATGAAGAAGGCCTCGCAGGAGACAACGAACATGTTAAGGCCGTGCATAAGTTTGCAGCGGAGCAGGGTTCGGAGTCTGTGAAGATCTGCGCCAAGGTCGAGGAGGAGATGGCAGGGCTGAGCGATGAGGAGCGCGATGAATTTCTCGAAGCGCTCGGCGTGTCCGAAGGCGGGCTCGACCAGATAGTCAACCACGGTTATCATGCACTCGGGCTGATAAGTTATTTTACGGCCGGGGCTAAAGAGGTCCGCGCCTGGACGATCGAGCATGGATGGAAGGCGCCAAAGGCCGCGTCAGTGATCCATGATGATTTTGAACGCGGGTTTATCCGGGCCGAGGTTATTGCGTATAACGATTTCATAGCTCATGACGGAGAAGCCGGGGCACGAAATGCAGGCAAACTTCGCACCGAAGGCAGGGACTATCTCGTCTCCAACGGCGATGTGATGCATTTTCTTTTTAACGTGTAGGACCTCTGTTCTGCTAATATATTGGAAATGAATACTGAAAGAAATATATCCACTTCCCATGTCACCGACCATGGACAGCAATAAGATATGTCCTGACTGCGGTGCCGAGTACCTCCCGCACGTCGGGAAGTGCGCTGACTGCGGCGCGGCCCTCCTCCTGCCCGGGGAGTACGAGAAGGCACAGGAGGAAAAGAAAAGGCTCATGGAGAAGGCCATCGAGAATGAAGTCATGGTCAGGGAGGGTGATCTGGACTGGATGGATGAACTCTATGCGGTCCTTATCGAAGCCGGCATCCCCTGCACAGTACGTTCCAATGCAGGCTGCACGAAAAGCTGCTGCGGAGACAAATGCCGTCTGGTCGTGGCGCCGGAGGATTTCGAACGGGCCCAGGAGAGCATTGAGAAATACTTCGTGGAGATGCATCCGGAGATCCGCGCCTCCAACGAGCTTGTCAGCGAGGGCAAATGCCCGGCCTGCGGCTCCCCTGTCGCCGCGGGCGACCGCGAGTGCCCCGATTGCGGCCTGATGCTCGTAATTGTCGAGGAAGACGAAGGTTAGTCCGGCCCGGCCGCCTGTAATACCAGGATAAGACCGTTTCAAGTTTTTTCGTAAGCTTCCGGTCAGCCCCGCGAGTTCGCCATGGTTAACAACCGGGAAAATTGGGATATAATTGTAGCATGACTCGCATCTCCCGCATCCTGATCGTCCTCCTGGTCGTATCGTGTTCAGCCGGGGTTTCGACTGCCGCCGGTAGGGCCTCCACTGAAGATGCCCAATCCCTTGTCATGAAGATTATCGCCGCCTACGGCGGAAAGAGCGTTATCGGGGGGATGAAGAGCGTGTACGCGGCCGGAAATATCGAGGCATTCATGCGCCGGGACAGCGGCACTTATGAAGTCTGTTTCAAGAGGCCCCGGAAGCTCCGGGTAGACACGAAGTACCGGCAGTCTTCAGAAACGAGGATATTAAACGGCGACGCCGGATACA
The DNA here is from genome assembly GCA_046707105.1 of Thermodesulfovibrionales bacterium. Lineage (GTDB taxonomy): Bacteria > Nitrospirota > Thermodesulfovibrionia > Thermodesulfovibrionales > UBA6898 > JARRRD01. Next base: position 1,736 of record JBJKOV010000007.1, on the reverse strand, counting down.
GGGGGATGGACGGTCTACTTCTTTCGGAGGCAGAGGGCGGCAGTCTTTCCGCCATGGTATACCAGTATAAACACTTCGACCTTCCCTACGGCCTTCTGAAAGGCGCTTACTCGGTTAGAGTGAAGGGTAAAGAAGACCTTAACGGTAAGCCTGTGGAGGTCCTGCATCTGACAGACAGAGAGGGCCCCCCGATGGACGCCTATGTCGACACCCATACCTTTTTCATCGTAAAAGTCACCGGCTATTTTACGGTAGGCGAGGGCCGGTCAACCGCCCTGTCGGCCGAGTTTTCCGACTTCAGGAAGGTAGACGGCACCGTGTTCCCGTTTAAGATCACGAATTATGCCGGCGGTTACAGGATAGCGGAGACAAAGATGAAGGTCTACAGGATCAATCCCCGGATTCCTGATTCCCTCTTCGCGCCCTGACCAGCCGGGCAGACGCATTATCCCTTAAACGGCAGTTAACCTCATACGAACAAGGATAAAACAGGTATCTTTGTCTGGAAAACCCGCCACTTCACCCTCCGGTCCTGGCCCGCTTCTTCGCCATTGTCACGCAGTAGAGGCCCCTGCCGTCCGACGCGGGCGCAAAGCAGGCATTGTCCGAGACGCACTCAGCGGGACGACGGTCGCCCTCCTTCCAGCGCCTTACGAGCCCCGGCTCGCAGATGAGAGGCCTGCTCATCGAGATGTAGTCGGCGGTCCCTCCGCGCACCAGCCCTTCGGCTACTTCAAAAGACCTGATGCCGCCGACGAGGATAAGCGGGGCTGCCACCCTTTTCTTGTAGAGCATCGCGGCCTCCCTGTAGTAGACCTCATCCTCAGGGCTCCTGAGCCTGCCCGGACGTACGGGCGACAACTTCTCGGGAGATATGACCGTCCCGCCCGAAAACTCGATGGCATCGACAGACGCCTCTTCGAGCATTACCGAGACAGCAACCGACTCTTCGCGCCTCATGCCACCGTCAAGGAAATCCTCCGAGTTGATCTTTACGAGCACAGGGTATTCCGGTCCTATCGCCTGCCTTACACCCCGAACCACCTCCAGCAGGAGCCTCGCCCGGTTTTCAAGCGGGCCGCCGTACCCGTCCGTCCTCTTGTTGAAAGCGGGTGAGAGGAACTGGCTGAGCAGAAAGCCATGTGCAGAGTGAAGCTGCACCGCATCGAATCCAGCCTGTTTCGCCCTCCCTGCGGCTGCGGAGAAGTCGGCTATGACCTTTGCTATATCCTCCGTCCCTGCGGCCCGGCACCCGGGACTGCCCCCGTCCGACGGTCCGACCGGCTCAAGGCCGGCGCCAGGATTTGCGGCGCATCCCCCGTGCACAAGCTGAAGGGCTGTCCTCCCTCCCTCCGCATGCACGGCCGCGGCCATCTCCCGGAGTCCGGCAAGCAGACTGTCGTCGCATGCCCCCAGCTGGCCGGAATTGGACCGGCCCTCCGGACTGACAAAGGCGTAGCTTGTGATGATCAACCCTACCTCTCCCCTGGCCAGTTCGGCCATCATCTCTGTCAGCCTGCGGGTGACGGAGCCGTCCTCTGCCGCCATCCCCTCCCATGTTGCCGACCGCACGAACCGGTTTGCCGTCTCCATGCCGTTTATAATGGTCCGATCGAAAAGTTCAGCCATTTGAATCCTCCTGAAGGTATTCCATTCTCATTCACAGTGTATCATACGGACCCTGCAATCGAAGGGGACCACCCTTATTTTATGCCGACGTTCATAACCAGCAGAAC
>JBJKOV010000006.1:0-21761 GCA_046707105.1 Thermodesulfovibrionales bacterium | reverse complement strand
ATATCCGCTTCTTGTGTCATTCCGGCTTGTCCGGAATCTTTCTTTGTTTTCAGAAGGATTCCCGACGCGCTTGGCTTGCGGGAATGACAGCCTTGAACCGAGAACCGATTTTGAGATAGGTTCTAGTTATGCAGGAAGCAATACCCCGGATTTTGACTAAGTCGCGATACAGGGTATGATTATGAATAGAGCAGTGCATAAGCGCCTGGCGGGGGGCGAGGACAATCAAAAGCAAGAGGAGGATAAGATGAAGAAAGGGTTAAGTTTATTTATAGCGTTGAGCCTCATGCTCGCATCTTATGGCTGCATCTGGGATCATCGGGGGGATGCGTATCGAAGCCAGGAAGAGAACAGGGTGCATTAAGAGTACAGGGAGCATGAAGAGCACGGAAACGACGGTTATGAGAAAGATCATCACGACAACAGGGATCAGGACGAGCGCGGGGATTACGGCGGCCAGCATTAGGACGCGAAGAAGCCGATAATAATTATCTCATAAGGCAGGTTTTCCATGAGAAGCCCGGGATTCTCATGGTATTTTGCGATTCTCCGCGAAATTTCGGCGAAATCGATCCGCGGTATCCCGTAGACATGCAGCCTGTCGCCGCGTTTGAGGTTCTTCACCACTTCTTCGGGAGGCGTATTTTTCATAAACACCATGCGAAGGCGTTTAACAAGAAGATTCCCCTTCAGGTCTCTAACGGAGGCCGTCACAAACCTGCCGTCAGCCACGACAGTCTGGGGGGCATCGGCAATCTCCATTATGAATTCCACATCGTTGTAAAGGCCTTTCCTCGTGACGATGGAGACTGTCTTACTTTTCACCCTGAGCCTGCAGGGAACTCCCTGATAGAGTTTGAAGACGGTATCTGCATTGCCAGGGCTGAAGCCTTTAACGGCGTGAAAGGAACCCAGGAGGCTTATTCCTCCTATACGAGTTACAGGGTGCATTTCAAAGACGTGGTCGGGATTGGCCGATTCCAGCTGGTGAAGCTTCTCTCCCTGTTCTTCTTCGGCGGTCCCGGCATGCTCGGGCCAGAGTCTCCATACACCTGAAATCTTGAGGGGACGCCCTGTCTTGGCCGCAGCCTGGACCAGGTCCATCGCCTCTTTTTCATAAGCTGCACTCACTACCTCGCCCACAGTCGGCAGCCCCACCTGGCGAGTGCGCCCGGAGAAGTGAAAATCTCCGTCCATATAGGGAGGGTTCGGATGCTGCCAGGCCTCGTCCACCCGGAAGGTCGTGTCGACAGTCACCCTGTTCTTGTAGCGTTCAATAAAAGATTTATATATCTCGATCTCGATGCCCTCCGGAGAGAAATGGGAATTGACTTCCACATATGCGACCATTGCTTCTCTGTAAAAGTATGCACAACCGGTTAGCAAAAATGAGGAGAAAAACAGTAAGAACACGAACGCGGCGAATCCCGATGACGCGCTCAGGCGGCGGCATCCTACGAAAGGCGTCAACATTTTGGAAAAACCGTATCTCGACCGGTGACTGCGGCTGACGGCTCTGCTGTCATCTGAAATACCCATTGCCTCCCTATTTCGCCTCCCGTCGTTTGAGGCGTTTTTGCTGAATAATTCTTTCCGCCGATTTGTATGCTATGTAATACTTGTAGATATCGGCTACGTATTGGACTGTCTCCCAACCTATCTCCCGCAGCGCAACTCTCTCCACACTGAAGAACCATCTGTCGGGGTCGAGGCCCATTTCGGCCGCTTTTCGTCGCAATTCTTCTATCCTGGCGGGACCAGCGTTGTATGCAGCGAGGGCAAAATCGATTCTGTCGGCTGGAAGTATGCCAGGGTCGTTGAAGTAAGTGTCCCGGAGATAGGCCAGATATTTTACTCCGGCGTGGATGTCGTTCCTCACGGCAGCAACATTCCGAATCCCCATCTGATGAGCCGTCCCGGGTAGCATCTGCATAATTCCGGCGGCGCCGGTCCTGCTCCTGGCGTTCCGGTCCAGATGGGACTCCTGATAGGCCATGGCCGCGATCTTGAGCCAGTCGAAGCCATAAGCCTTCGCATATTTCTTGAAGTAAAACTGGTACCTGACCAGCTTCTGCCGCTCGGATTTTGCAATCGGGTTCCGGATCCATCTTGTACTGCCGTAGTATTTGGAGAGCAGGATGTCGCTGAGCATCGGACCGCGGCGGGCCCTTGTGTTGATAAATTCGTTCAGACTGGCAAGAAGTTGGGGATTCTGCTTTCTCACCGCCCAGGCGATGTTGGTATCCGTATCGGGCAGAATGTCCTTCCGAACGGCTATATCCGGAAGAAGACCTTTCCACAGGTCGGCAATATACTCATCTACTACAGTTATCTTGAAGATTCCCGAGTTGACCATTTCCAGTAAATCTTCGGCTTCCAATACCTTATCTGTCTCTATGATGCGGATTGGTCTCTGTCCTTCTTTGCGGAATTGCCTGTTGAGTTCCTTCAGGAGCTCTGCATAGCCGCTCCCGGCCACAACATGCACCGTCCTTCCGGACAGATCATCGAGAGCGCGAAGCCCCGGCACATCCTTTCCCGTAACAATGACCTCCCTGACGTTCCTGATATAAGGGACTGTAAAGACGACGAGTTTTTCGCGCTCCGGCGTCACAGCGAGGCCCGCCGCAATATCGCCTCTTCCCTCAACCAGAAATGGTATCAGCTGCGCACGGGGGACTGCAATGAAGACGACCATGGGTTTGATCCTTCGCCGCCTGACCTTGGCGTCCAGGAATGTTTCGTAGTCATGTAATAGTTCGTACTCCATCCCCTGCGGATGCCCTTGAACCACTGCAAAATTTGTCTTGCCGTAGGATACAAGTACTCGTATGGGGCGCCTGTTCTTGAGGGTCACGTCGAGATCTCCGTTCCATCGCTCGTTCAGACGGCTTACGAGCACGTCACCTCCCTTGTCTTTCGCTTCGGGGAAGGGAAGACTTTCGGGCTGGCGTGAACATCCCGCGGCTGCAGTAAGAAGAGCAAGGGACAGCATGAGGCACTTTGTTACACTACCGGATTTCTTCATGTATGCCCCCTGCCAATGCTGTTCCGCAAAACAACAGGCGCTTCGAATCCTTCCGTCCCATCACACTCCTTTCCCATTAAAGATATATCATAAGAGAGCACAGTCTACAATTCATTTCCGGACAATCTTCCGGGTTTCCTGACAATTCTTGCAGCGTGCCTTGCTTACCGACCTAAACCTTTGGTATTTGAAAAGCTCTTAGAGGATGGTACGTATAACCCGGAAGGACGACGTTGTCGCCTGAAGGGTCAAACAGCTTTTTTCAGATTTTTTGGCAAGCGGGTTCAGGGTCGTTTGTCCAGGACCTTTCTCACTTTCCTCAGGAGTTCCGCGGACAAGACAGGTTTTGAAAGTAATTCGATGTTATCCCCGGGATCTGCGTTGTCATGGAGGATTTCACCGGGGTGACCGCTTGCGAAAATGACTTTCACATCGGCCCTGATCTTCTTTATCGCTTCATACGCCTCCTTGCCATTCTTTACGGGCATTACTACGTCAAAGAGAAGGAGTTGAACCGTATCTTTATTTTTCACGAAGTTTTTTATAGCGTCCTCTCCATTTACAGCCTCGATCACCTTGTATCCATGCCTTTCAAGCAGGGACCTGGTCAGTCCTCTCACCGTATCGTCATCTTCCGCCAGAAGCACTGTTTCCGTGCCGCCCACGGCAGGCCCCGGCTGCCGTACCGCATCTTCGGCCGCGATTTTATTTTCAACCAGAGGCAGATATACCTTAAAACTGGAACCCTTTCCGGGCTCGCTGTAAACATTAATATAACCGTTGTGCTGTCTGATTATTCCATAAGCTGTTGAGAGGCCAAGGCCTGTGCCCCTGCCTGTTCCTTTTGTGGTAAAAAAAGGTTCGAAGAGCCTCTCTCTTGTTTCTTCATCCATGCCTGTACCGGTATCAGAAACGGTGATGAGCGCATACCTGCCGGCTTTTCCATAACCTCGGGAGTTTATAAAATCATCGTCCAGCTCAACCTGTTCCGTTGCTACCAGCAGCCGTCCTCCATTTGGCATCGCATCTCTTGCATTGGAAGCCAGATTCATAAGGACCCTGTCGATCTGAGCGGGGTCGGCCAGTATTGTCAGACTTTCATCAGACGGTACTATTTTGAGTTCGATCTCCCTGCCTATGAGCCTTGGCAAAAATTGTTCGGCCGACCGTACTATATCCGCGATCTCCACGGCGCGCGTATGGATAACCTGTTTCCTGCTGAACGCAAGGAGACTGTTTATGAGTGCTGCTCCCTTCTTCGAGGCTGCAAGAATATGGCCGACATAATTTCTTAAGTGATCGGCCGGGGCCATCTCGCCTTCCAGGATCTCTCCATACCCGATGATAACCGTAAGGATATTGTTGAAATCGTGCGCTATACCTCCCGTCAATGTACCTATGGCCTCCATCTTGGCGGCCTGGGAAAGCTGTTCTTCCAGTTTGTGGCGCTCCGTGACGTCCCTCGTTACGGAAAGCATCACATATTTCCTGTTTTTTTCATCGTAGAAAGGCACTGCGTAAGACTCAAGCCTGGAGCGAGTTCCTTTGAGGCCGACGATCTCGAACTCGCATGATCCCTTGTTGCCGCAACATATGTCTTCTACAAACTTCCGAAAGGAAGCGCGGTATTCGGGAGTCACGAGGGTGTAAACCGACCTTCCAACAACCATATCGGCTGTTTTCGCCTCGACCATCTCAAGTCCCGCCGGGTTCATCGCTAAAAGGGTGCCATCCTCAGCCAGGAGTTTTACGCACTCCGGTTCTGTCTCAATAATCGAACGCAGATATTTTTCGCTGTTCGCGAGCCTTTCCTCCGCCAACTTCATTCTGTTGATTGTGTCCCGGGTGAGACTGACGACAATGAAGACAAAAAATGCTCCGCAGAGCAGCACGGGGGCGGTGATCAGCTGTGCAGGCAGGGCCAGGTGGTCGATACGAATAACGAGAAGGAAAAGATAGGTGATCAGGAAAAAAAGCATCATGGCGATCATCATGCACCAGCGGGGTTTCAACGCAGGCGGAACGTGACCCCTGATTTTTACTGTCTGCAGGATGGCGGCAAATATAAATGCGATGGCGACAGAGAAAAGTAAGGTTGTTATCAGTGTTATCGTAGACATCTGTTTCTCATCCGATCGATCATCTCCTGCTTCCGACTATCAGTGAAAAACGCAAAAAATATGTTGGGGCCGACCGCCTCCCTCTCAATTAATTTTACCATTACGGACCGTGTGAGACCAAACCTATCTCAAAATCGGCTCTTCGTTCAGGACTGTCATCCCAGCGATCCGAATGCCTTCGGGGGTCAGAAACCCCCCTGAAAACAGAGAAAGCTTCCCCGAACGGGTCGGGCATGATACAAAAACGGATATCACGAGATCCCGATTTTGAGGCATGTTCTGCTGACGACCTTTGCGGGCATCTGCGTTTTTCTGATTGATCTGTGCGGAAGATTGCGTACGCTGCAAAACCCGGTATAAGTTATAATCAGTGATGCCTGAGGAATTGATAGTTGTCGGCGGAGGTCTGGCTGGTTCCGAAGCGGCGTGGCAGGCGTCGCGGCGTGGCATTAAGGTCCTGCTTTATGAGATGAGGCCTGCCAAACAGACAGAGGCCCACAGGACCGGAATGCTCGGGGAACTCGTTTGTTCCAATTCCCTGAGATCTGCGGACATATACAGCGCCCCCGGCCTGTTAAAGGAAGAGTTGACCATGGCCGGGTCCCTCATCATGGAGGCGGCGCGCGCTTCCTCTGTGCCGGCGGGTTCGGCGCTGGCGGTGGACAGGGAGATATTTTCCTCTTTTATCTCCTCCAGACTTTCGGCGGAGCCGAATATTGAGATAATCAGGGAGGAAGTAACAGGCCTGCCTGACAAGACGGCTGTTGTCGCTACAGGTCCCCTCACCTCGGAACCCCTGGCACGTGCTCTCAGTGAACTCGTCGGTTCCGGTCATCTCTTTTTCTATGATGCGATAGCCCCCATACTGGACGCTGAATCACTGGATTACGACAAGGTATACAGGGCATCCAGGTACGGCAAGGGTGGCGACGATTATCTCAACTGTCCGATGTCGAAGGAGGAGTACGGGGCGTTTTATGACGCCATCATGGAGGCCGACAAGGTGACGCCGAGGGGGTTCGAAGAACAGAAGGTTTTCGAAGGCTGTATGCCGATTGAAGTGATGGCTGCCCGGGGCTTCGATACGCCCAGGTTCGGCCCCATGAAACCTGTCGGTTTGCCCGATCCGAGGACGGGGAGGGAACCCTATGCGGTCGTCCAGCTCAGGTCCGAGAACAGGGAGATGACGGCTTACAACATGGTGGGTTTCCAGACACGGCTGAAATGGCCGGAACAGAAGAGGGTATTCAGAATGATCGAGGGTCTTGAACATGCAGAGTTCCTGCGGTACGGCAGTATCCACAGAAATACCTTCATAAACTCCCCTCTATTTCTAAATACGGACCTTACCCTCAAGAACAGGACGAACATATTCATAGCGGGTCAGATATCGGGAGTGGAAGGGTATATTGAGTCTACGGCTATGGGACTTATAGCCGGCATCAACGCCTCTTTTGTTTTGAAGGGGATGCAGCCGGCGGCCGTGCCGTCTTCAACATCGCATGGGGCGCTGATAAGACATATCACTGAAGCGGGAAGAAAGAACTTCCAGCCGAGCAATATCAATTTCGGTTTATTCCCGTTTCCGGAAGGTGCGGGCAGAATAAGGGACAAGAAACAGAAAAAGAAGATGATAACTGAAAGGGCCGTTGAGGAGTGGAGGAAGTATCTCATGACAGTGCAAGGCGGTTAGTATCCATGAAGGAACATATAGAACAATTCATACGGTATCTTGAGGTGCAGAAGGGGGCCTCTGCACACACGCTCAGGGCCTACAGGAAAGATCTGGGGGCTTTCAGCGCCTATGTCGGAAAGGATACGCAGGATGTCGGGATGATCGACGTGAGGGGCTTTGTGGCCCTCCAGATAAAGCAGGGATTGAACAAGGCGACGGCGGGGCGCAGGCTGGCCTCGGTGAGGTCCTTTCTCAAATTCATGCAGAGGGAAGGCTATATCAAATCCAACCCGGCAAAGCTGGTGTCTACCCCCAGGACACAGGCGGCGCTGCCCAGGTTTCTTTCCGTTGACGACGCATTCACTCTCATCGAAAAACCGGAGGGGATAGGATTTATCCACGCCAGGGACAGGGCGATCCTGGAGCTCCTCTATTCCAGCGGGTTGAGAGTAAGCGAGATCGCCGACCTGAACACCGACGACATCAACACCAGGGAAGGGCTGGTAAAGGTGAGGGGAAAGGGGAGAAAAGAGCGCATAGTGCCAGTGGGCGCCAAGGCGGTGGATGCTGTGAAGTCGTATCTCGTGGAGCGGATACTCCTCAAGAGAAAGAGCAGTTCGCTGTTTCTGAACAGAATGGGTACGAAACTTTCGGAACGGGGGGTGAGAAGGATCGTAGTGAAGTATGCGAGGATGGTCGGCATCAACGGCCGGATCGGGCCGCATACGCTCCGCCACACCTTCGCGTCTCATCTGCTGCAGGGCGGCGCAGACCTGAGGGTCATCCAGGAACTCCTCGGCCATTCCTCGCTTTCGACTACCCAGAAATACACACACCTTGATATCACCCACCTGATGGATGTGTACGATAAGGCCCATCCCCTCTCAGACAATGAGGAAAAATAGAAGGCGTCCTTTTAGCCCGGATTATTCATGAAATGTGGTGGACACGGAAGGACATAGTGTTTTCCCTCATTCTCGCTTCGCTCCGAGGAACTTGCCCTCTTTATTATCAGAGATACACTGTATGGGTATCGGGCAAGTAAAGCCGCTCAAACACTAGGCCCTTCCGGCATTCAGGAAACTTTGTGAATAAAGGGGGTTAGAACTTCGTCATTCCCGAGGTAGTAAGCGGGAATCCATTCGTCTTAAAACAAAGGGAACTTGGATTTCCTCCTGCGCGCGAATGACGGCCCAAAAAAAGGCTTTGGCGCATGTAAAGAAGCGGTTGACGCGGTATACCGGATACAAGGGACATTCCACGAACTGCCTATAATGTAACAATGTAATGACAGGCAGCGGCCGCATTGTGTAAAATAATCAATTATTCAATAAGGAGTGAAGATGTTTCAGGGTACGACAATACTTTGCGTGAGGCGGAATGGAAAGACGGCAATAGGAGGTGACGGCCAGGTCACCATGGGTAATACGGTTCTCAAGCACAACGCGAAAAAAATACGAAAGATATACGGTGAAAAAATAATCGCGGGATTTGCCGGGGCGACTGCGGATGCTTTTACTCTCTTCGAAAAATTTGAGGGGAAGCTGGAGAAATACAGGGGGAATATCACGCGGGCAGCTGTCGAACTCGCGAAGGACTGGAGGACCGACAAGATACTCAGGAGGCTCGAGGCCCTGCTTGTGGTCGCCGATCAGGACCATACATTCATCATTTCCGGGACCGGAGATGTAATTGAGCCGGAGGAAGGCATCGCAGCTATCGGATCAGGCGGGCCTTACGCGCAGGCCGCTGCGCGCGCGCTTTATGAAAACACCGAACTGGACGCCAGGGGCATAATAGAAAAGGCAATGACCATAGCTGCGGCCATCTGCATATATACGAATGAAAATATCACGATAGAGGAGCTCTCATAAGATGGATACGCTTACCCCGCGAAAGATCGTCGAAGAACTCGATAAATATATAATCGGTCAGAACAATGCAAAGAAAGCGGTTGCCGTGGCCCTGCGGAACAGGTGGAGGAGACAGAGGCTGTCGCCGGAGTTGAAAGACGAGGTGCTGCCGAAGAATATCATCATGATCGGACCGACCGGCGTCGGGAAGACCGAGATCGCCAGAAGGTTGTCGCGTCTTGCGAATGCCCCGTTTCTGAAAGTCGAAGCCTCTAAATTTACGGAAGTCGGGTATGTTGGCCGCGACGTGGAGTCGATGATAAGGGACCTTGCCGAGATATCCATAAATATGGTGAGGCAGGAACACCTGGAAAAGATAAGGGAAAAGGCAAAGCGTCTGGCCGAGGAGAGGCTCCTCGATATTCTTCTGCCCCAGCCCCGCACCCTGAGAGTGGCCGAAGCGGATGAGCAGGAGCGAGAGCGGACGCGTGAAACAAGGGAGAGGCTCAGGGAGCAGCTGAGGAGCGGGAAACTGGATTCGCGGTCTGTGGATGTCGAGGTAAAGGAGAAGACGATGCCTTTCGGCGTGATCTCGAATGTGGGTCTTGAAGAACTGGAGATAAACCTGAAGTCGATGCTGGGCAACCTGCTGCCGGAGAAGGCCAAGAGAAGGAAGGTGAAGATACCCGAGGCTCTTGTGATTCTGGAGCAGGAAGAATCGGGCAAGCTGATCGACATGGACAAGATAACGCAGGAGGCGGTCCAGCGGGCCGAACAGACCGGGATAGTGTTCATCGACGAAATCGATAAGGTGGCGACGAAAGGACACGGGCAGGGGCCGGACGTATCGAGGGAAGGCGTTCAGCGCGACCTTCTGCCGATCGTGGAGGGGTCGACGGTAACTACGAAATACGGCCCCGTCGGTACCGAGCATGTTCTCTTCATAGCATCAGGGGCTTTTCACATGGCGAAACCTTCGGACCTGATTCCCGAACTGCAGGGAAGGTTCCCGATAAGGGTCGAACTGGACGCCCTCGGGAAGGAAGATTTCCGCCGCATACTCACTGAACCCCAGAATGCGCTTTTAAAGCAGTATACGGCCCTGCTTCAGACGGAGGAGGTCGCGATCGATTTTTCGGAAGATTCGATCGAGGAGATTTCGGAAATCGCTGCCCTGGTAAACGACAAGACTGAAAATATCGGTGCGAGAAGGCTGCATACCATTCTCGAAAAACTCCTCGAGGACATCTCCTTCGAGGCGCCTGAAAAGCAGGGCACGGAGCTAAGCATCGACAGGGCCTATGTCAGGGAAAAGCTGGGTGAAATCGTTATGGATGAGGACCTGAGCAGATATATATTGTGAGGATGACGATTGATGACCGCGGAGAATAGGTTTCTTCGGGAAATGAGGTCATCCATCGCGTCCAGAAACGGGCCTCGTCGTCTTCAGGGTTTTTTCCTTCCGGTAATTGTCTTGCTTCTTCTCTGTTCCTGTTCGGCCGTCCGTCACGAAGCCCTCCCCCGGTCGACATATGCAGTGGCGTCATGGTACGGCCCGTCCTTCCAGGGAAAGCCGACGTCGTCAGGCGAGATATTTAATACTTACGCCTTTACTTGCGCCCACAAGGAATACCCGTTCGGCACACGGCTTAAAGTGACGAACCCGTCGAATAGCAGGAGCGTGGAGTGTGTTGTAAATGACCGGGGTCCGTTCGTTCAAGGCCGGGACATCGACCTTTCTTACGCCTGCGCAAAGGAGATCGGTCTGATAGGGCCGGGCACGGGAAGGGTTTTCCTGGAGGTGGAGGGCAGGGACATGTCATATATCAGGAAAGCCAGGATTCAGACGGATGGACGGCGTGGGCCTTTCGCAATCCAGGTAGGTTCCTTTGCCGGAAGTACGAATGCGATCAGGCTTAAGATCGGGTTGAGCCTTGAATATGACAATGTCTATATCCAGGAAGCTGTCCAGGAGGGGACGAAATACTACAGGGTGCGGATAGGGGACTACAGCGATTTCAATAAAGCGGTATCGGTCGCCGGAAAATTGGGGCAGGAGGGTTATCAGACAATAGTGCTGAAGGTCGACCAGGGCAAATAAACTCTGCGTCTCCGCGGTGAAATGCATCTTGGTTCCGGCTTAGCCGAATCAACGAAGAAACTAAAGCCTGAGAGAGAGGGCTGGTGCTATTCAAAAAATTTTTTTTTGTGTAAAATTACTGCATGAAAACCTACGATGAAGTGGTTGCCTTTCACGGACATTCCTGCCCTGGTCTTGCCCTGGGCTACAGGGTCTCGCTTCGGGTGCTGAAGGAATGGGGAAGGCCCTCCGAGGACGAGGAAATTGTTGCGATTGTGGAAAACAATTCCTGTGCCGTCGATGCGGTCCAGGTCATGACTGGGTGCACTTTCGGTAAGGGAAACCTGGTATTCAGGGATTACGGCAAACAGGTCTATACTTTTATAAAACGGCCTTCCGGCCGGGGCATCCGGATTTCGGTGGACTGGAAAAAACCGGAGGAGACGCCCGAGGAGAAGGCGATGTGGGACAGGTACATGAAAGGCGAGCGTTCCGCCGGGGTGGTGAAATTCGTCCATGACAGAAGGTCGGCGAAGATCCGCCGCATTCTGGAGGCGGACGAAGAGGAACTCATGAAGCTGACCGGTGGAAGAGAAGAGCCTCCTCCCGGGGCAGAGGTATACAAGAGCTTGCGCTGTGAGTCCTGCGGTGAAAAAATGATGGAGCCGCGGGCAAGGATAAAAGACGGGAAGACAGTCTGCATCCCGTGCTTCGGAGGGAAATAGCATGGAAGAGATAATCAAGAAAGCTGAGATACTCATCGATGCCCTTCCGTACATCAGGAATTTCTTCGGAAAGACCTTCGTTGTCAAATACGGGGGAGCGGCCCAGACCCAGGATGATTTGAAAGAGTCCTTTGCCAAGGATATAGTGATGCTCAATTTCATCGGCATCCGCACAGTTATTGTCCACGGAGGCGGTCCGCGAATATCGGCCACCATGAAAAAAATGGGGAAGAAACCCGAGTTTGTGCACGGCCAGCGGGTGACGGACCGGGAGACTATGGAGATTGTGGAGATGGTACTTGGAGGTCTCGTAAACAAGGAGATCGTGGCCCTTATTAACAAAAGCGGCGGGAAGGCGGTCGGGCTCAGCGGAAAAGACGGGGGGCTGATCACGGCCCGGAAGAAGATGATCACCAAGATCACGCCTGAGACGGGCGTCAGCGAAATAATTGACATGGGGCTTGTCGGCGAAGTGACGGAGGTTGCCCCTGCCGTCATAGGAAGTCTGCAGAGGGACGGTTTTGTCCCGGTTATTTCCCCTATCGGGGCGGGCCCCAATGGCGAGACCCTGAACATCAATGCGGACTTCGTTGCTGCCGCGGTGGCCGGTGCGCTGAAGGCCGAGAAACTCATTCTGCTTACCGATGTGCCCGGACTTCTCGACAAGAAGGGGGGCGTCCTGTCGACCCTTACAAAGGCCCGTATCAACAGTCTTGTAAAAAACGGGACAATCACCGGGGGGATGCTCCCGAAAGTCACCGCCTGCCTTGAGGCCATCTCCGCCGGTGTGCGCAAGACCCATATCGTTGACGGAAGGATACCCCACTGCCTCCTTCTTGAGATCTTCACGAGGGAAGGCGTCGGCACGGAGATCGTCGGTTAGTGCCTCGCGGCATTCTCTTCGTTTGCTGCCGTTTGCATCTTAATGGACAAAGAGCTAGAATTTCCCTATGATTACTGTGAAAGGGGGAAATCATGGTTCTTTATCTCGTCCAGCACGCTGAGGCCAGGACAGAGGAAGAGGACCCCGCAAGGCCGCTGTCGGAGAAGGGGCTGAAGGACATCAGGAGAGTGGCCTTGCACCTGTCGAAGCTGCCGCTCATGATCAGCCGGATACTTCACAGCAATAAACTCAGGGCGAAGCAGACGGCCGAAATAATGGCTGAATACATGCGGCCGGCGAGAGTTGCGGAGTCGGACGGGCTGGCGCCTCTGGACGACCCGTCGGCCTGGGCGGAACGTTTGAAATACCTTACAGCGAGCATCACCGAAAATATCGTGCTGGTAGGCCATCTGCCGCATCTCGGGAAACTGGCATCGCTGCTTCTGTGCGGCGATCCGGGCCGGAGCGTCGTCTCATTCAAAATGGGCGGGGTCGCATGTCTCGGGAGGGACGAAAGAGGGGATTGGTCTCTCCAGTGGATGATAACGCCCGATCTGCTGGCTTAATAAGACGACTATAACCAGGGCCCCATATCTTAGTCATTCCGGCTTGTCCGGAATCTTTCTTCTTTTTTCTACTTTAGAAGCGTCTCTTCAGAAGGATTCCGGACAAGCCGGAATGACAGTTGAAGGAAGAAATCCGTTGTAACTCCTTCGATTACGAAGAATTATCTATGAATAATGACAGGACTGTGAATCGAAGACATCCCGGGAGGATAAAACTGCCGGAGATGTTTTAAAATATCGTGTGAAGGCGAAGAGAAATCTTATCGTAGTGGGCGACAGGGTCCTCATTGACCCCGACGAAAGGGCGAACAAGACATCTTCCGGCCTTTACCTTCCCCCTACCGTCAAGGAAAAAGAAAAAGTGATGGGAGGACACATCGTCAAGGCCGGACCGGGCTATCCCGTCCACGATCCCAACGTAATGATGGAGGAGCCGTGGTCGTCCAGGAACAGGCTCGAAATGAAATATATGCCTCTCCAGGCCGCCGAAGGAGACTATGCCCTTTTCCTTAAGGACGCTGCTGTCGAGATCGAGTTTGAAGGCAAGAAATACCTTATAGTCCCTCATTCCGCGGTCCTCGCTCTGGTGCGTACCGAGATTGCCGAATTTCCGGAAACCTGATATTGTGCGGGCCGGGCGGGTGAAGAAGAACATTTACGGCCGGTGGCGGGTCCGATGAGACAATCGGGGGAAGTGAAGGAAATTGCTGCCGCCTTCGATATCTTAAAGAAGAGATTCAAGGGCTATGAAGACCGGCCCCAGCAACTGCAGATGGCTGACGAGGTTTTCTCCTGCCTCAGGGACAGGGAGAACCTGCTCGTCGAGGCAGGAACAGGCGTGGGCAAGTCTTTTGCCTATCTTATTCCCGCTATCCTCTCAGGTGAAAAGACGACTGTATCGACCGCGTCCATCGCACTCCAGGACCAGCTTGTACGTAAAGACCTCGCTTTTCTCCAGAAGGCGCTGCCCCGGAGCTTTTCCTTCGCCCTCCTTAAGGGGAAGAACAACTATCTCTGCCTGAAGAGGGAGAGGGAATTTTCCGGTATGGGAGATAACTATAAGAAGTTCTGCGAATGGGCCTCGGGCACGGAGACGGGCGACAGGGATGAACTCTCCTTTATTCCGGATTTCTGGTCTATGGTCTGCGGAGATTCCGACGACTGCAACTCGGTCATGTGCCCTTTTTACGGGGAATGTTTCTATTATATTCACTACAGGGGCCTTCGAAAGGTCGATATCCTTGTCGTCAACCATCACCTCCTGATATATGACCTGCTCTCCGGATGCAACCTGCTGCCCCATCACAGCCGTCTCATCGTAGACGAGGCGCATCAACTCGAAAACGTCATCTCGAACGTTTACGGCAGCAGCCTCACCCGCACGCGGATGTCATGGCTTCTCTACCGGCTGAGAGGTCTCAGGATATCTGTCGAACATCTATTCGCTCCGATGGACCTTTTTTTTAAGGGGGGCGAAATGTCTTCCCGGGCGGTGCATCCGATACCGGAGGCTGTTATTGATGAATTGAGAAATCTGAGGGACCTGTTTGCCTTCGATAAGGTGCTTCCGAAGCTGAGCGCTCAGATGGAATCTCTCGCCGGCGATGAGCTGGAAGACCGGATCAAGACCACCATCACCTGCACCGCCTCCCTCGGGGCCGTCATGGACGACTTCGTGGAGCAAAACGACGATGAGCGGATCTATTACCTTGTCGGGAACAAGGGGTCGCTGGAACTGAAGAGCAATATGGTAGAATGCCGGCAGCCCTTCGAAGGTCTTGTGGGGGGCTATGACAGTGTGGTCATGACGTCCGCCACACTGGCTGTTGGCGGCGGTTTCGGTTTCATGAAAAAGAGGCTCGGCATCGGCGGTCCTGAAGCAGGGTCTGGACCGGTCTTCCGGGAGATGACGGCCGGGTCGCCCTTCGATTTCAAAAGACAGTGCATGCTGTATATCGAAAAGAATCTGCCGCCTCCTGCCAGAGATGACAACGAGGCCGCGTGGAAAGAGGGCCTGCCGGTTATCGAGGGCCTGATCGGGGCGTCCAGGGGCAGGGCGCTCGTCCTGTTCACTTCCTACAGACACCTGAATTACGTCAAGTATAATATCGGTCTCGGGTATCCCTTTAAATCCCAGGGCGACAAGCCGCCGGCGAAGCTCCTGGAATGGTTCAGGAAGACCAGGGGGGCGGTCCTGCTCGCGACGGCCACCTTCTGGCAGGGGATCGACATAAAGGGCGAGAAGTTGAGCCTCGTGATCATCATGAAGATGCCCTTCGGCTCGCCTGGTGAACCGGTCTACGATGAGAGATGCAGGAGGCTTGGGAACAGGTGGTTTGCCGATCTGGCCCTGCCTTCCGCCATACTTGCGTTGAGGCAGGGGTTTGGGAGGCTCATACGCGGTGCGGAGGATTACGGTGTGGTCGCCATCCTCGACGCCAGACTTGTCGGGAGTTCTTACGGGGGCGCTATAATCTCATCGCTGCCAGAGACGACTATAGTGCATACTATTGAGGAGGTCGAAAGATTTTTCGGCGAGAGGACTTTGAGTCGGGTGGAAACCGGACCGGGACATCTGTCGGGGGCAGGGAAGGTTAAGGCTCCTTGACAGCCCTGTTCTCGCACGGGGCCGTGTCCCGCTTCAGGGCGGCACACACCAACTCTCTTCTTTGGAGAACTGTGAGGTTAGAACCTATCTCAAAATTGGATCTAGGTTCAAGACTGTCATTCCCGCAAGCAAAGCGCGTCGGGAATCCTTCTGAAAAAGAAAGAAAGATTCCGGACAAGCCGGAATGACAAAAAAAAGCGGATATCATAATATTTCAATTTTGAGATGGGTTCTACTCATTGTGATTTTACAGACGACAATATGATCGGGAGAGATTATTGATGAGAAAGGGAGGGGAGGAAAGCTTATGACGGGATTACCAGTTGTCCTTCTGGTTATCGCAAGTGGCCTGATTTGCGGGGCCGCTGCCTGGTTCCTATCGTCCTCGCGCCAGCAGAAAAGATGGGCGGAACGGATTTCGGAACTGGAGAAGGAGTTTGCGGGCAGGGCCGCAGAGATCGAGGGGAGGGCCAGGGGCGCGGAGGCCGTCGTCAGCGAGCTGAGGCAGCAGGTCCTGCAGAAGGATGCAGAGGTGCGCGAGATAAGGCAGGAGCTTGACGGCGCGAGGCAGTCCAGGGTGGAATCGGTCACAAAACTTGAAGAGGCCCGGAGGAGCTTTGAAGAACAGAAGGCGCTGATGGATGCCTTAAAGAAGGAGATGACCGACACCTTCAACGCCCTTTCCTCGGCGGCCCTGAAAAGCAGCAGCGAAGACTTTCTCAGACTGGCATCGGAGTCGCTGGGAAAGGCGGCGGCTGAAACAAAGGGTAAACTGGGAGAGCATCAGGCGGCGATGGACGGGATGATAAAGCCTTTGTTTGAAACATTGAAGCGCTATGAGGAGCAGATCAAGGCGATGGAGGACAGCCGGCACAAGGCTTACGGAAGTCTTTCCGAACAGCTGAGGACGCTGGCCTCGACACATGAAAACCTTCAGCGGGAGACGAGCAATCTCGTGTCGGCACTGCGGAAGCCCCAGGTCCGCGGCAGGTGGGGTGAGATGCAGTTGAGGAGGGTGGCTGAACTCTCGGGTATGTCCATGCATTGCGATTTTACGGAACAGCAGTCCGCTGACACAGAGAAGGGCAAGGTAAGGCCGGATATGATCGTTCACCTCCCTATGGAGAGGGATATCATCGTAGACTCGAAGGTTTCGCTTGAGGCGTACCTCGATGCTGTGGCCGCATCCACTGATGAGGAGAAGAAGGCCGGGATGCTCAGACACTCCCAGCAGGTGAGGGCTCATATGAACAGGCTGGGGTCGAAGGAATACTGGAGCCAGTTTAAACAATCGCCCGAGTTTGTCGTTCTGTTTATCCCGGGTGAATCCTTTCTGAGCGCTGCGCTCGAGGCGGACAGCGCCCTTCTGGAGGACGGCATGCGGAAGAGGGTGATAATCGCAACTCCGACCACTTTCATCGCCCTCCTTCGCGCCATAGCGTACGGCTGGCGGCAGGAGCGGCTGACAAAGAACGCCCAGGAGATCAGTTCGCTCGGCAAGGAACTTTATGAAAGGATCTTTACCCTTGCGAAATATTTCGGAGAAATGGGAGGAGCGATAGAGAAGACGATCGGGGCATACAATAAGATTATCGGTTCAATGGAGGCGAGGGTGCTGCCTTCGGTGAGAAGGTTCAAAGAGCTTGGCGCCACGGGCGGCGAGGAGATAAAGGTCCTCGAACAGATAGACCACAAACCGAGGAGCGCGGATTTGTTGCAGGGCATCGAAGAGGAATAGGCGGCCATCGGTCTAGCCGGAAAGTGTTGTCATGGGAAGAAAGAAATCGCGAAAAAGCAGGTCGTCCCTGAGAAAGATCATACCAGTTGTCATTGCCCTGGTGGCAGTGTTTATCGCCTTCCAGTTCGTCTATCCCAACGTATCGAAACTTAAGAGGGAGAACCCGAGGATGACCGCCATGATGAAATACAGGATGGCGGAGTGGAAGCGGGAGGGCAGGAAATACCGGATAGATCAGATATGGGTGCCCTATAAGGCGATATCGCCTTACCTTGTCAAGGCGGTGCTCATAGGCGAGGACGACAAGTTCTGGCATCACGAGGGGTTCGACTATGAAGCTATGGAGAAGGCCATGGAGAAGGACATCAAGGCGGGAAAGTTCAAGCTGGGGGGAAGCACGATAACCCAGCAGCTGGCCAAGAACCTCTATCTCTCGCCTTCAAAGAACCCGGTCAGGAAGATCAGGGAGGCCGTTATCACCTGGAGGCTTGAGAGGACGCTTTCGAAGAGGCGGATACTTGAGATATATCTGAACGTGGCCGAATGGGGACCGGGGGGAATATTCGGCATAGAGGCGGCTTCACGGCATTACTATGGGAAGCACGCCTCCGAACTAGGGCCTGAAGAGGCGGCAAGGCTTGCTGCTATTCTGCCTAATCCACGGCGGTTCAACCCTCTGGGCGATTCGAAATACGTTGTCCATCGCGCGAATCTGATATACAAGATCATGGTGCGAAGGGGGATAGTCGTCCCCGAATACGAGGAGATGGGAGAGGAAGGACAGCCGGCAAGTCCCGCGGGAGCAGAGTCTCTTAACACCCCGATAGAAAACCTGCCGCCTTCTCAATAGAAGTCCGGAAAAGATCGGTTGCCCGCGCAAGGACGCAGAGACGACAAAGAATGTCGAATGCTTTGAAGAGCCGGCTGCAAAAAATGCTGTTCCAGTCCTTCCTGTCATTCTGAGTGTCGCGAAGAATCCGCTTGTTTACTGTATGTTCGGATGTCCCTCTCTGCCGGCAGCTTAAGGAAGATGTTACGTTTAGTCTTTATAAAAAGTTCATGTTAAATCTTCTCTTTATGTCCGGCTGTACCCGAACATTTAGTGAAATTGTCACCGTATTTTAACGTCATAATAATACACTATAGGTGCAACAAACGCAGAATCAGGAAATAAGAAGGAGCATTATGAACAACGTTAATATGGAACGTCTGAGAAGGGCGCTGCACAATAAGAAGGCGGAACTGCTAAAGAAGGCATCAAGCAGCCTGAAAGAGATGATATCTGAGGGCCAGGCCAATGCTACCGGAGAGAGGAAAGGCGAAGAAGATCTCACGGCTTTTTACCAGTCCGAAGTAATGATGTGCTCCCAGTTTGAAGCCAGGCGCGAAATCATTAAAAAAATTGATATGGCCTTGTCTATGCTTAGTGAGGGTAGATACGGAATTTGCGAAGAGTGCGGAGAAGGCATTGGCGAAGGGCGACTTTCGGCAATGCCTTTCGCGCTCTGTTGCAGGGGATGTCAGGAAGAACTGGAAAGACGCAGGCTAATAAGAAACTAGTCCTGAAGTGATGGCGGGCCGTCATTGGTGTTTTGCCAGGGGCGAAAATGAACGGGACCCATCGTGAAACTAAGATCCTCGTGGTGTCTTGCTGTCGAATTTATCGTGTTGACTCTGTCAAGACGGCCTCGTACCCGGCCTTGACGCTCTCCCAGGCATAGGCCGCAAGGTGCTTTCTAGCCGACGAAGAATCGAGTGCAATGATATCGCGGACAGCTGGATTTCTGCGCACTGTTACTTCAATACTGCGCATGCCAAGCACGTTCCATAAGTGAGGGAGAAAACTCATGTTTCCATACCAGGCAATCTCGTCTCTCGCCAGTGCGTCAATTATTTCGCCGTTTGTGCGGCAATACACGATGCTCACAGGCAGCAGTACACATCTCTTTTCTATCGGGACCTTGAAAAATGAAGACTTGAATTTCAGGACATCCGTTCCGTTGCTGGTTGTCCCTTCCGGAAAGACGATGACGCTTACGCCGGATGAAATGCGATGTTCTATTTCCCGGATTGTCAGCGACGTAGATAGGCGGGAGGAGCGGTTCACAAATACTGTACCAGCCGACCTTACGAGACGTCCGATAAGCGGCCAGTACGCAACTTCTGTCTTCGAGACGAAGACACCTGGAGTAAGACTGCCAAGGATGAGAATATCGAGATAACTGCAATGGTTGGCTATAATAAACGATCCCGCCGGGATTTCCCGAATTCCCTCCGTCTTGACGCGAATGCCTAGCGCAAGGCAGGCGCACCGTGACCAGAGCGACATACATTTAGCCCGTGCACGGAGTCCTTTGCCTGTCCGCCAGATTGTGCTGAGCAGAATTGCGGCAGTAAAACCTGCAAGACCAAGGAAGACAAGAATGACTGTCCTGGAGGCCCTCCTCAGGTCAGACATGCCGGCTCCCTGTGCTCGCTGAAGAACTTACGCCGGTAGCGTCCGAGTAGTTTCTGCGTGTCCAGCAGGATGAAGAAGTCGGTTGTGCCGAACACGGGGTCGTATGACGGTTCTCCGCATATTTGTGCACCGAGGCGCAGATAGCCTTTCATGAGCGGCGGCAGCAAGGAGAAGACCATTTCTTTTTCGAACAGAGGTAACGTGCATAACCCGTCCAGCCGGTTGAGAGGCGGAACGTTATAGTGCGCCTCGGCCCTATGGAAAAGGTTTAGATATTCGTAGATCATGCCGACCTCCACCGGGTCATGCGTGTGAAGACTGGCACACCCGAAAAGATGAATCACGCGATTTTTTTCTACAAATGCTGCAATGCCTTTCCAGAGCAGCCCCAAAACGGCGGAATTCCTGTAATCCTTATGGACACAGGAACGTCCCAGTTCCAGCTTTTCTCCCGGCAAACGTTTGATGGCGGAAAGGTCGAATTCGGTCTCTGAATAATATCCGACGGTTCGCTGGGCAACACTGCCGAACATAAGACGGTAGGTCCCGACAACCATCCCGCTTGACCTATCGCACACGATCAAGTGGGTGCAATGCTCGTCATACTTGTCCCTGTCGATTCCAGTCAAATAAGATTCTTGGAGGCCCTCCCTCAATTCCTTGTTGAACACTTCAAAGCGGAGTCTCATCGCAGACTGTGTCTCGATCTCTGTAGCCGCAATCTTTGCCGCAAAGCGGCCGTGCACTGATAGGGTTTCTCCCGCCGTTTCAATAGCCATTGCACGCCTCCTTTTTGCAGGTTATATCAATATCTTACGGAGACGATTTTACGCCGGTATTACCAAGAGATGACATTTTGATTATGACGGCAAAAGAAGCAGATATCAGCGGTCACGGTCCGCCACGGAGGCTCTGACAGCAGAATCGCCTCAAAATCGATTCTTTCGACCTTGAAAAAAGATTGTGGAACTTTAACATCTCCGACATGGTCATGCAACACTTCGGTGGTATCGTAAGGTATATGACTTTTTGAGTGGGTCGAGGGCTTCTCAGACAGTTTGTACCGCAAGGAAAGAAATCATTATGGAGCTATCTCTACAGATGGAGACAAGGATGAAATGCAGTGAGCTTTCCCCGGATTTTAAAAGGTGCAAAAAAGGGATCCCGGTTGCGAGACTTTTCAGACACTACTTCTGCCGGGGGGACCATGATCGTTGTCCGATCAAAAAAAGTAATAAGAAGTATCGCGGGTTACGGGGACCCCGCGGCTTCAGTCACCTTTCGACATTGGGGAACGGGTCATGAGATGCCGCCATATGACAAATCTGGGTTCTGTAACGTGCTGCGAAGCGTTTAAGGCGCGTTATGCGCCAAGCAGGTTTGAGGTCGAGGAGTACTGTAAAACATATGAACATAGAAGATGTCCCCTCTACTTGAAATGGCTTATAAGGGCTGATCAGGCCGAAAATGACGCAGAAACACAGCGTCTTTAAAATGCGTCCGTTTTTACCGCCTGAGATCCGGGGTGATGCATGCAATCCACTGAAGACTTCCTAGCCGGCGCGCAGTCTGTCGCGAGAGGGCATAGAGAGCTCGGTGCAAAACTGAATGATCTGCGTTCCGCCATTAGGTCGCAGGTTTGCCGTTATACCATCGAAAATACGTTGGCTTTTCTCGGAGAATACGTTGAAGTTTGCTTCTGCGAAGAAGAGTGGCTTATGAAGCAGGTGGGCTATCCGGACCGTCGCAGCCACAAGGGCAGGCACGGACAATTTGCCGCCGAACTGGACTTCCTGAAGGAAGAATTGCGCAATATAAGGACTCTGGGGCTGAAGGGCTCCTATGAACTTTCTGTGGAGACGGTCCACGTAATCGCGGACTGGATAACCGGGCATGTCTTGAAAGACGACATAAAACTCAGCGAATTTCTGAAGGATTATGACGCCGGGAATGATTATTTAATTTCACCCGGCTGCGGCCCCGAGAACCGCGTCGACGGGAAGACAGTAACCATCTGCTCAATGTGC
>JBJKOV010000005.1:0-10325 GCA_046707105.1 Thermodesulfovibrionales bacterium | reverse complement strand
GGCCCTCCCTCATCAATAGATGGAGACAGCTGTCCTGTACACCGGGGAAGCATGTATGCGTAACCGAGGGAAACCGGAAGATATCCGGATTTGCCGAAGACATCGATGATGATGGCATTCTGCTCGTGCGCCTGCCCTCGGGTGAACTGAAAAGGATAGGGGCCGGGGACCTGACCGTTGTGAGATAAACCTTAAGGGCGTCATCATCGATCACAAGGACATTGGTCATCTATTCAAGTTCTTCCGCTCTAAGAAGACTTTCTACTCCTCTTATTGTCATACATGCTCTTGTCCGCAATGGCAAGAAGCTCGTCGATCGAGGAAGGAGCTTCCGGATCATAATATGCCAGCCCAACGCTCATCGAAATAGCGTAGTTCAAGCCCGGTCTTAAGTTGTAGAGGTCGAGGTTCTTCTGCAGGCGCTCTGCGATTATATCGACATTGTCGCCTCCGGTCCCGATTGGAACAACCACGAATTCATCTCCGCCGAGACGAGAAATGATGTCGGAATTCCGGAATGTCTCCCGCAAGATTCGGGCGGTATGTATCAGCACCTTATCGCCTTCTTTGTGGCCGAGGGTATCGTTGATCGTCTTAAAACCGTCAAGGTCCGCGTAAAGGAGATATATCCCTTTCCTGAGCCTGTTGGACATTTTCATCTCCTGTTCGACCAGTGCGTAAAACCCGCGCCTGTTATAAAGTCCGGTAAGTTCATCAGTCAGCGATATGTTTCGCAGTTCGTCCTCCATGTGCTTCCGCTCGCTGATGTCCTTGACGTCCTCGACGATTCCCATCAGTTCGCCGCCGGGCCCGCGGAACGCAGTCGCAAACACCAGACACGGGAAGCGTCCTCCATTCATGCGCAATTTCTCCGACTCGTACTGGAGAAGGACTTTCTCTCCGTTAGAAATAATAGTAAGGGGACAGCGGGACGTGTGACACTCGGGGCCCGGAAATGTTTCATAACATTTTTCCCCGATTACCGGTCCCCCCTTCATACCGAACATTGCACGAAACGTTTTATTCACCCTCTGGAGTTTAAATTTCTTGTCGATCACGCACATCCCGTCCGCAGCGGTATTGAATATCTGGTCGAGCTCCGCATAGGCCAGTTTGGCCGCTCTCTCGGCCACCTTCCGGTCTGTAATGTCCCTGTAGTACTCGATGATGTGCGATGCCTTTCCGTCAGCCGCCAGCATCGGATACGTATATACCTGGTACCATGTCTCTATTCCATTTTGGAATGCAGATCGCTCGCTTGCGCAGGGATCGAGGGAAAGGAAGGTCCTTGACACTGTGCAGTCTTCACAGACATCGCTTTTCTGATGGAGGACTTCATAACATTTCCTTCCTATCAAATCCTGCAACGAGATGTTTCTCATCAGAGAGTAGGCGTCGTTCGCCCTCGTGATCCTGTAATCCGTGTCTACGATAATAAAAGGATCATGGATGCTGTCAAACGCGGTATTGACGAATTGCTCGGACTTCTGCAGCTTTTCCTCTATTTTCTTGCGCTCCTCGATTTCTGCAACAAGGGAGTCACGGGAAACCGTCGTTTTTTCCAGATCTTCAGCCATTTGATTGAAAGTCCCCGCAAGGTGGCCGATCTCATCCTCTCCCGTTACAGGAACTCTTTGACGAAGGTCTCCTCCGGCAATTCTCTTCATGTTCTTTATCAGCAATGAAGCGGGCTTATGTACAAATCTCCATACGAAAAAGTACATAATTATCGAGGTAACACACAGGAAAACAACGGCAAAGACGGTAGTATATCGGGTCTGGCTTTGTATGCTGTCGTCGGCGCCCTGAAGCGAAAAGTCCGTTCTGAGGGTCCCGAGCACCATTTCGTCTTTATTGTGGACATGACAGGCGGCGCTGAAACATGCCGGCTCGTTGTAGATCGGATCGGAAAAGGCCAGAAACTTCTTCCCTTCCCTGTCTTCGTGGATTTTCCATAGTCTGACTGATGCGGAAGCTCCGTGAATTGCTTCACCGGTGGGGGGATTACCGGGGATTCCCTCAGATTCCCTGCTGCCATTTCCATTGATCTCAGCGGGCCTCGACGAGAAGACAATCTTGCCCTGATTGTCAACAATTCTTATTATTTTGACATTCTTCTGGGCGCCTATGTTTTCGATTACACGCTGTATGGATTCACGATGGCCGGAGAGCATCGCATAATGAATACTTTTTTGGATAAGGTCGGAATAGGAGGCGGTATCATCGACGGCGTCCTTCATAAGGACATTTCTTTCGGACGTTATCAGCGCATACCATGAAATGCCGCATCCCGCCAGAAAAAGCAGACCGATGGTTGTGATAAGTTTCCCGGAAATAGACCTGGTCATGCGCCTGATCAATCCAATCATGCCTCAATCCCTTCTACCAAGTCTGCAGCAAACTGCGTACCTGAACGACGTCTTAATGCTTTTATCACGCAATTACCTCGGGCTGAACAATATAAGACATTATCCTTCCTTTGAATCCGGAAGTTAATATTTTTTTTAGAAGAGCTGCCTCCCGACTTCAGACTGATGACACCTTATGCCACAGCCAGCATGGAATTCGGGCAAAATTGGCGTAAGCCGGTCGCGATACATTTATAGAAATTACCTCACGGTTTTAATCTCCTGATCTTTTTTGCCCCTTTGTTGCACTTCGTCTGTGAGGCCGGCCCATTGACGACATCTTGAATACTCCTTTGTGCTTGTCCTCAAACCTTGAAAGCCGGCAAACGAGATTAAGCTTCGCAAGGTTCTTCGCATTGTACGGATCGAGACAGAGCGCCCTCTCGAATGCCCATCGGGCGTCTTTCATGCGGCACTGCTTTTCCTGCGCCAGGCCCTGGTAATAATGATAAAGCGATACAGTGCTGTCGAAGTACAGGGCCTGTCCGAATAACATCTCGGCTGCCGAACATTTGTTCATCTTCAACTGGAGTCTGCCCGCGGCAAAGCACGCTCTTGCTTTGGCACGATTGTCGGCCGACCGGCTGCACTGACTTTGAAAAGAGGTCATTTCCGGCGACCTCGACTATGCATCTATAACCAAATTATCCAGGAACAACTACGTCTCTACCCATATTCCTCAAGAACAATTTCAGAGAGTTTTCGCAGCTTTTCGTCATCTTCGGCAATGAGCACCGTCTCGTCTCCGTCCGGCGGTGGCGCTAATCGAATTCGTGCAACGGACTCATGACGGCTATTATTGACAATAATCTAGACGATGACGTACTATCCGCTGTTCCCGTGATTAAGGTCAATCGACCACCTGAAATACAGAGGAAGGCGCTCCCATGGCACTGAAGGACAGGAGACATTTCCGAAGATACAAGAAGACTGCGGAGTTTGTTCTGGAATCGAACAAGAAGTCGTACAGGGGCAGTCTGCTCGATTATTCCCTCAATGGCATAGGAGCGATGATAGCGGGCATGCCGCCGCTCGGGAAAGGGGACATTGTCAAGATAGGCCTGCAGGAACCCTTGATCGATTTTACTGGCGAGATTATATGGACAAAAGAGGTTCCAGGGGCATTACGAATCGGGCTAAGGAACGCTCGCCAACTAAAAGGACTCATCACGGATTTCAGGATTGCCGATACCCTGATCGGTCTTCAAAGGACGCTGACGACCGGCGTTCTGACATTCAAGAGCGGAGACATCGTCAAGAGGCTGTACATCAGGAACGGCGATATGATATTTGCGGACTCCAACCAAAACAAAGACAGGCTTGGCGATCTGCTTCTCAGAGAAAAAAGTATCACGCCGGATCAATACAGCCGTTCAGTGACAGAGATGGAAAAAACCGGCAGGAAGCAGGGCGCTGAACTGGTAAGGCTCGGGTATCTGCGGCCTGAAGAGCTCGTAACAGCGGTCAGACACCACACTGAGGAGATTATAAGAAGTCTCTTCCTTCTGAAGGAAGGAAGCTTTTCTTTCGAGGAATCGCCGCTCCCGACGCAGGAAGTCATAACCCTGAAGTTATCGGCCGCGAATTTGATCTATTCCGGCGTAAAAAGGGCCGTCACCCCGGGGCATTTCGAATCTGAACTCCCTTCGGTCGATTGCATACCTTTTTTTTCGTCAGACCCGCTGGACCTCCTTCAGGACATCAACCTTGATATTACAGGCAGGAGAGTGGTGTCATTGATTGACGGCAAGACATCTCTTGACGACATTATCTCCATCACGCGGATAGACGGCCTTGAGATCCTTAAGACCGTTTACGCTCTCATAAGTGTGCGAATGTTTGAAATTACCTCCCGTGAATCCTCTACCGGGATACCCCGAGAAGTTATAGAGGAGACTTTCCGGGAAAAAGCCGAGAGAGACGTGGCACCGGAGTTAAGGGAAATGATAGAGCAGATGCACAGTATATGCGAAAGCCTTGGATATTACGGTGTTCTTGGGATCAAGGCTCAGGCATCACTTCCCGAGATCAAGAGTGCATATTACAGAGCGGCGAAGAAATTCCATCCCGACATGCATTTTTTCGAGGCTGATGAGTCCCTCAAAGGCAAATTGAGCGATATCTTTTCATACGTCTATGATGCTTACTCAACATTATCAAATCCTCAAAAGAGAAGAAAATACGACGGACTGCTGACTACTGGGCCGGCAAAACCGGCCGCAGCACAAGATAGGGCAAGGGCCTGCTTTGAGGAGGGCAAGACGCATCTCAAAAAGCATGATCACCGGAAAGCCGAGGCGCTCTTCGCGCAGGCGACTTATTTTGACAGTGCGGTCCCGGAATATCACTATCATTACGGTTTATCGTTCATAAAACAACGCCAGCCCCAGAAGGCTGCGAGGGCGATAGAAGCCGCTCTCAGGCTTGAGCCTGACAATGCGACATATCTGGCCGAGCTCGGGTTTGTGTATCTGGATCTCGGCTTCCCTAAAAGGGCAGGAGGCCTGTTCGAGAAGGCATTAAGGAAATCGCCTGATCATGCGAGGTCATTGGAAGGACTGAAAAAAATCGGTTAGTTTCGGACCGATTGTCTTGAATAATACTCAATCTCTATAAGTCTTCTTTTGATGTCGATGCCGGAAGAGTAGCCTCCTATGGAGCCGTCGGACTCTATGATCCTGTGGCAGGGGAAAATGATCGGAAGGGGGTTCTTGCCGAGTGCGTTACCCACGGCACGGGATGCCCGGGGGCGGCCTATCCTGCCGGCAAGCCATTTGTAGGTCCTGGTCTCACCGTAAGGGACCTCTTTAAGAGTATTCCAGACCTGCCTTTCGAATTCGCTCCCCTCGTCAAAAGAGGTCTCGCACGAAAAATCTGTTCTTCCTCCGTCGAAGTATTCGGTCAGCTCCTTCTTCGCGACGGCGGTCGCATGATCGCTTCTGAATATTATCCCGTGAGGCCGCAGGAAGGTTATACCTGTCAAAACAGAGCCGTTGAAGATCAGGTAGAGGGTTCCCAGGGGGGTCTCAAGGGAGTCAAAGAATTCTTTGCCGGCCGCGGCTGATCTTTTCACCGGATTCCCCGCAATCTGAATTTTTTCGCTCCAGCGGACGTCCGCACTTCTCTAATATACACCGCACTGCGGAGCCCGCGTCAATCCCGAAAGCCTTCCGGTCCCTTCCCTGAGGAAGATGACGCAGAGTGAAGGGGTATTTCGGGCCGATAAATAAACCGGGACGGACTTTGACACGGCCATGAGGGAGCCTTCCCTGTACCTTGCCGAAAAGATGCGCGATAGTGCAAAATATCACTTAAACTTTTTTGCGGGGGCTGAGCGTGGCGGTGCGTGTTGGTGTAATAGGCGTGGGTTATCTCGGGCGGCATCATGCGAGGATTTATTCCGAACTCGCAGATGTCGAACTCGCCGGTGTTGCCGATCTGGACAAGGCGGCGGCCGGAGAGATCGCCGGGAGGTACGGCTGCGCTTCATATGCCGATTACAGGGAATTGATAACTCTCTGCGATGCTGTAAGTATCGTCACTCCCACGTCGACCCATCGCGACATAGCACTGGACTGCCTCAGGGGCGGGAAGGACATTCTCATCGAGAAGCCGATCACAAAAAGCCTGGAAGAGGCAGGCGATATTATTGAGGAGTCGCGGCGAAGAAACCTGGTCCTGCAGGTCGGGCATCTCGAACGGTTCAATCCCGGAGTGGTTGCTGTCTCGGAAATGATTACGGAACCCTGGTTCATAGAATGCGAACGGCTCTCCCCGTTTCTCGGCAGGGGGACCGATGTGGATGTCACGCTGGACCTGATGATTCATGATGTCGACATCGTGATGAGCATGGTCAAGTCCGGTCTTAGTGACGTCCGGGCAGCAGGGGGAAGCATCGCGACGCCGAACATCGATGTTGCAAAGGCCTGGCTGGAATTTGAGAACGGATGCACGGCCGTGCTTTCCGCAAGCAGGCTTGAACAGGAGAAACGGCGGACGCTGAAGGTCTTCCAGGCGGATTCGTATATATCGGTCGATTACCAAAACCAGAGGATCGTATGCCACCGGAAGAAGGACGGCGCCTCGCCAGAGGTCATTACGCCCGAGGTCAGGGAACCTCTTAAGGAAGAGCTGAAGGACTTTGTCCGCTGCGTAAAGACGAGAGAAAAACCGCGGGTTTCAGGCGATGACGCGGCCATGGCGCTGCGGGCCGTTATTGAGATAAGCGCCGCTGTAAGAGGCGGACACCGGGCATGAAGCGGTCCGGAAACGGGACGATCTGACTGGAAAGAAAGCGGGTACAAAATAGTGGAATGGAGAAAGTTCATATGATTCCCATGGTCGACCTTAAAAAGCAGTTTAATGACATCAGGGGAGAGGTCTGCGAAGTAATCACCGAGGTGCTGGAAAGCTCGCAATACATACTAGGCCCGAGGGTTGCGGAACTCGAGGAAAAGATCGCAGGATATCACGGCGTCGAACAGGCCGTCGGGGTCGCCTCCGGGACGGACGCCCTCCATCTTGCCATCGAAGCCCTGGGCATAGGAGAAGGAGATGAGGTGATCACAACCCCCTTTACCTTCTTCGCAACAGCGGAGGCCATCCTTTACACCGGTGCAACGCCCGTGTTCGTCGATATAAAGCCGGATACCATGAACATAGACCCTTCCAGGATTGAAGAACGCATCACCAAGCGGACGAAGGCTATCCTGCCGGTCCACCTCTTCGGCCATCCGGCCGACATGGATGCCGTCTGTGCGATAGCGGACCGGCATGGACTGAATGTGATAGAGGACTGTGCCCAGTCTTTCGGGGCCGAATTTCACGGAAAGAAGGCCGGCAGTTTCGGAGACGCAGGCTGCTTCAGCTTTTACCCTTCCAAGAACCTCGGGGCCTGCGGGGACGGCGGTATGATATTGCTGAATGACTCGACCGTCGCCGGGGATATCCGGAAGCTTCGGAACCATGGGACCAAAGGCCCGTATCAGCATCAGTCCGTCGGCTTCAACAGCAGGCTCGATGAGATTCAGGCAGCCGTGCTCCTCATCAAATTCAAACGCATAGACTCATATAACGGGTTGAGGAGGGAGAAGGCGGCCCTTTATAACGGGCTTCTGTCGGACAGCGTCCAGCGTCCGGTTGAAAAACCCGGCTCAACCCATGTTTACCATCAATATACGATCAGGAGCGGAAGGCGGGACAGGATACAGGAATGTCTCCGCAAGAGGGACATTGCGTCAGTGGTGTATTATCCGGTCCCCCTGCATCTCCAGGAGGCGGTGGAGTTCCTGGGGTATAAACGGGGAGATTTCCCTGTTGCTGAAGACGCTGCGGCAAAGGTACTCTCCCTGCCCATGTACCCGGAACTCGAAGAGGCCGAGATCAGGGAGATCGCGGACAGTATAAACGATATCTGTTCGTAACCTGTCCCTGGTGCGCCACCATAAAGAGGGATGGCATGCAGAAAAAGCTCATATATGGCGGGGGTTATCGGTAATGTCCGATTCGGTCATGATAGTCACGGGGGAAAGCTCAGGCGAACTTTACGGCTCTATCCTGGCGCAGTCCCTCCGGAGGAGGATGCCCGGCCTCAGGATCACCGGGATAGGGGGCGAGAGGATGAGGGCGGCCGGCGTAGAGCTGATATCGGGTATCTCGGGCGCCTTCGGTCTCACGGAGGTGATATCTTCTCTGGGGACGTTGAGGGCGACTTTCAACAGGGCTGTCGCGGCGCTCAGGACCGACAGGCCGGCAGTCCTCGTTCTGATAGACTATCCGGACTTCAATCTGAAACTGGCCGGAGAGGCGAAGAAGAAGAATATCAGGATACTTTATTACGTCAGCCCGCAGGTCTGGGCCTGGAGAAAGAAGAGGGTGAAAAAGATCGCCGCACTCGTCGACAGGATGGCGGTGATACTTCCCTTCGAAGAGGCGATCTACAGGGAGACCGGACTTGCCGTGGAATTCGTCGGACATCCCGTGCGTGACGAGATAAGGGGCATGGCGGCGACCGGCAGGAATGAGCTCAGGGAGTCACTCGGGCTGAAAAGCGGCCAGCCTCTCCTGTCGCTTCTGCCGGGGAGCAGACCCAATGAGATCAGCAGGCTTTTACCGGTGGTATCTGCAGTAGTGAGGGAATTCCGGAAAGAGTTCAGGGACTTTCAGTTCTGCGTTCCCTTTGCCCCTAACACTGAATTGGGCCGTTACGCCGGTGAGGTAGAGGAACTCCGGAGGATGGGCGTAGCGGTAAACCAGGGAGAATCGCTCAGGACCCTCGCTGCCTCGGACGCGGCTGTCGTGGCCTCGGGCACTGCATCCCTGCAGGCGGTTTTCCTTGGAGTTCCGATAGTGGTTATGTACAAGCTCTTTCCTCTTACCTACTGGCTTGGCAAGATGATAGTCCGGGTCAAATACATATCGCTGGTGAATATCCTCTCGGGCCGCGAGGTCGTCAAAGAACTGCTCCAGGGGAATGTCACCGCCGCCAATATAGTCGACGAGTTGCGGAAGATCGTTACGGACGAATCCTACAGGGCGAAGATGCTGGAGGCATGCGCTGAAGTGAGCGGAATGTTTTCCGGGAAAGATGCATCAGACAGGGTTGCCGGAATCGTCATGGAGATGGCGGGCTGGAGATGAGCTTCCCGGAGAAACGGGCGGCCGGATTTGTGAAAAGGCCCTGCTGCAGCGGCATTATCGCAGACAGCTCAGGGAACAAAGGGTAAAGAAGTGCGGACAAGAAGGGATGCCGATGTATCTGATATATAGCTTCCTGTACACAGTGGCTCTCATTTTCCTTTTCATACCGCAGTATCTGAAGAGACCTGAGGACCTCAGGAAGGGGTGGCTCAGGGAAAAGTTCGGTTTTCCGGGGCCGGAAATTCTGCCGGCGGGCCCGCGGTGCATATGGGTTCACGCGGTATCCGTGGGCGAGGTGGGGGCCTGCATCCCCCTTCTGAGGAAATTGAAAGGCCTGCATCCGGAGATCCCTATCATTCTTTCTACAATCACCGACACAGGGCGGAGAGTAGCAATGGACAAGGCCCCTGAAGGGACGAGGGTCGTATATCTGCCCTTCGACCTGGGATTCATTCTGAGAGGATTTATAAAAAGAATCCGGCCCCGCATCTTCATTGTGATCGAGACCGAAATCTGGCCGAACCTGTTCAGGACGCTGTCCTCGGAAGGCATACCTGTGGTCATGCTCAACGGAAGGATATCCGAAAAGTCATCCCGGGGATACAGGAAGGTCTCCTTTTTCATGAAGAAGGTCTTCGGTCATGTAGGGGTATTCGGCATGCAGGGGCCGGCCGACGGGCAGAGACTCAGAGAGATCGGAGCCGCCCCGGAAAAGATCGTCGTACTCGGGAACTTCAAGTTCGACCTCTCGATGCCGGAGGAGATACCCTCCTGGGCTGCCGCTCTCGGCGGACCTGTCATCGTGGCGGGGAGCACCTTCAGGGGAGAGGAGGAGATAATACTTTCCGCCTACCTCCAGAACATCGACAGGTTCCCCGCTCTCAAGCTCATCATCGCCCCGAGGCATCCGGAGCGGTTCAGTGAAGTGGAGGATATGCTCAGGGCAAAGGATGTCGCATTCGCAAGGCGCTCTGATCTGGCAGCCCGGCATCTTCGCAGCACATCTTCATACGGGGTCGTGCTTCTCGACAGCGTGGGAGAGCTGGCCTCCGTCTACGGCATCGCCGACATAGCGGTCATAGGCAAGAGCTTCACAGGGCACGGCGGGCAGAACCCCCTTGAGCCGGCATACTGGGGAAAGGCCATAATCTGCGGGCACCACATGGAGAACTTCCCTTTTATCGAGGACTTCTACCGTGAAGGGGCCGCCTTCGAAACGGGTCCATCCGAGCTCGCAAAGAAAATGCGTGAACTCCTTGTCACCCCTGAAAAAGCGAA
>JBJKOV010000004.1:0-3858 GCA_046707105.1 Thermodesulfovibrionales bacterium | reverse complement strand
AGCGGTCCCGGTAGCCGTCTGACCCGACGACATGACATCCGTCGGTTTTTTAACGCAGCCGGTTGACAGTATCTCGTCGGAAATCACAAAGTTGTTTTCGTCATATTTCGCATTGCCCGGGACCTTTGCTGAAGCGGTGGACGGCTCCATTCCGGTGGCAAGGACGACCATTTCATGGCGTCTCTCGATCTTCTTGCCCGAGAGCGTATCCTCGACGGTCAGGATGACGTCCCCGGTCAACGGGTCCTCTTCAATCTTCGCGACCTTGCCCTTTACAAAGGAGACGTTGGCGTCCGCCTTTACCTTGTTGTAGAACTTCTCGTACCTTCCGGGCGTCCTAAGGTCTATGTAGTAAACGGTCGACTTTGATTCCGGGTTCGCCTCCCTGATATAGGTCGTCTGCTTGAGCGAGGCCAGGCAGCATATGTATGAACAGAACGGCAGATGATTTTCATCCCTGGAGCCCGCACACTGGACAAAGGCGATATTATTAACTTGTTTGCCGTCCGAGGGTCTCACAATCTTCCCTTGGGTGGGGCCGTTCGTTGCGGCGAGTCTTTCCATCATCATATTCGTGATTACGTTCCGGACTTTTCCAAAAGAAAGGTTCGTCATTTTTGTTGCATCGTAAGGGTTCCAGCCGGTCGCCCAGACAACCGACGCCGCCTTGATGGTAAAAGTCTTGGCCTTATCCTCAAGATCGACTGCATCGTAGGCACAGGCATCCTTGCATTTCTGAGCGGCAGCCGTTCCTATTATCGACTGATCGAGAACATAACGCTGCGGGAAAGCCATTTCATGCGGCAGATAGGCAGCCTTTCTCCTGTCCATCCCGAAGTTGAAAACGTTCGGTATCTCTGCGTCACAGGCCTCGGCGCACTTGCCGCAGCAGGTGCACTTCGAATTAACATAGCGTGGACTGGTCTTGAGGGTAACGTCATAATTCCGCGGGCCCCCGGCTATCTTCTCGACTTCGGTCAGGGTGAACCACTTGATGTTCTTGCTCTTCTTTATCCGCTGGAAGTTTATTTCCAGTCCGCATGTGGGCGGGCATATCTTCGGGAAATACTTATTGAGCTGGGCCACTCTTCCGCCCAGGTAGGGGTTCTTTTCCACGATGAAAACTTCGTACCCGACCTCAGCCGCTTCGAGAGCTGTGGTAATACCACTGATTCCTCCCCCCACAACCAGAATAGTTCCGGAAACAGGGGTACCGGTTTTTTCATCCGCCATATTTTCCTCCATCTTTACACGGGTTAACAAAGCAACTGCGTCAAATCCTTCAAGCCAGGCAACCCATTATAACATTATGAAAATAAATAGGGTAATCCAGCCGTCATCCTTCTTTTTCTCTGCCAACTGGGGAAAGGACTTAATCTGTCCGGATGAAGTCCTTTCCCGAATCAGCAGCCTTATCCGCATTGTGCCCAGGGCCCTGAGGGCCCTGGGCACAACACAACAACTGCAGTATTCAGACTAATCCGGTATGATCTGGATATAGTCTTTCTTGAAGACCGACCATTCCTTCGTTTCGGGGTTGAACTTCGAGTTCACGAAGCACTTCCAGTTCTGCTCGTCGACGACATCGAAGTCGGACCTGTAGTAG
The DNA here is from genome assembly GCA_046707105.1 of Thermodesulfovibrionales bacterium. Lineage (GTDB taxonomy): Bacteria > Nitrospirota > Thermodesulfovibrionia > Thermodesulfovibrionales > UBA6898 > JARRRD01. The sequence continues at coordinate 2,252 of JBJKOV010000004.1, read as the reverse complement.
AAGCCTGGATACCTGGACTCTTCCCTGAAGAGGATATGTCTGAGGTGGGACTCGACGGTGCCAAGCCTGTGGTAGTTCTCCCAGGCCCTGAGCAGTTCGTGGAGGTCGCCCGCAGCCATCTTCTCGGAGTCTTCCCTCAACATGCCGAGGAGGTGGAAAGCCCTTTCGAGCATCGCCTTGCTGGTAACGTATGAGGTGGCAATGCCTGCACCGTACTCGTCGGTGATCTTCATGAGCCTTCTCTGGAAGCCGGCCGGCTTGATGTAGTTCGGGTTGACATCTACGGACGTCGACTTCTGATAGTGTTCCATGAAGGTCCTTACCGGCCTGTAGACCAGGTCAACAAGGTCTTTCGTGGACTCTTTGAGAGTCGGCTTGAAATCGGCGTTGTCCGCTATGAACCTGACCATCGACTTCGCAACCATTCTTCCCTCGGCATGTGAACCGGAGGAGAACTTGTGTCCGGAAGCGCCGGTGCCGTCGCCTGCGGTGAAGAGGCCATTGACGGTGGTCATGCCCTTGTAGTTCTTACCCTTGTAAGGGACCTTGTATGAATCCGGAACCCAGTCTTCGTTCGGGCCTGCAACCCAGATGCCGCAGCAGCCGGAGTGCGAACCGAGGAGATAAGGCTCGGTAGGCATGATCTCGGAGCCGACCTTCTCGGGCTCGGTGTTCGTGCCTGCCCAGAGACCGGCCTGGCCCACGGACATGTCGAGGAAGTCTTCCCATGCCTCGGCGAGGAGGTGCTTAACTTCCTTCGGGGTCATGTTGGCCGAGAGGTTTGCAAGGGCGGTAGGCGTATCCATGAAGATCGGGCCTCTGCCTTCCCTCATCTCTTTCAGCATGAGGTGGTTTCTGAGGCAGGATGCAGGTACTTTTGCAAGGCCGTACGGAGGATACTGCTTGAGCATCTCAGCGTTCGTTGCCATGTAATTTTCGCCGAGGGTGTTGGTGGCCTTCGCCTTGAAGAGGAGGAACCACGCGCCGACAGGGCCGTAGCCGTCTTTAAACCTGGCGGGCACGAACCTGTTTTCCATCATGGTCAGCTCTGCGCCGACTTCGCCGCACATGGTATAGGTGGAGCCTGCGTTCCAGACAGGGTACCAGCATCTGCCCATGCCCTCACCGGTAGCCCTCGGCCTGTAGATGTTCACGGCGCCGCCGCATGCGACCATCATCGTCTTGGCCTTTATGACGTATACCTTGTTTTCCCTGACGCTGAAGCCCACCGCGCCTGCGATCCTGTTGGGCTCGTTGGCGTCGAGAAGGAGCTTCACGATGAAACATCTCTCGATGATATTGTCCGAACCGAGGGCGGCCTTCGCAGCCTCGGCGACGATCCTCTTGTATGACTCGCCGTTGATCATGATCTGCCAGCGGCCCGAACGGACAGGCTTTGTCCCGATCTTGAGGATCGGAGCGCCCTGCGCGCCGTCAACGGTCTTGCCGTCTTCGAGGGTCTTCCAGATCGGAAGGCCCCACTCTTCGAAGAGATACACCGACCTGTCAACGTGACGGCCTACGTCGAAGATGAGGTCTTCCCTGACGATGCCCATGAGGTCGTTCCTGATCATCCTCACATAGTCGTCCGGGGTGTTCTCTCCGAGGTATGTGTTAATAGCGGAAAGTCCCTGTGCAACCGCGCCGCTCCTCTCGAGAGCCGCCTTGTCGCAGAGAAGGATCTTCGTGCCCTCAGGGGCCCACTTCTTTATTTCGTAGGCAGTGCCGCATGCCGCCATGCCGCCGCCGACGATCAGGATATCCGTTTCCAGCTCGGCTACTGCCGGGTCTAACGTTGCCGGTAATTCGCCTATTGGCTTGTTAGGTAATGCCATGTCTCTATTCCTCCTGTTTTGATTTTTCTGTCAATTATTTGCCGTGAATGGCAATCGGCCTTTTGAGCTCTACATTATCGACCTCTTCGTCGGAGAGTCTCTCGGTGGCGAGATCCTTTCCCTTGTGAGCAGCATTCTTGGGGTCGATTGAACCTTCAGGCGTCGTTCTGATCGGGAATTTGAAACGCTGCAGGTTGCCGTTTCTGAACTGGATGGTCCACATGATGGAATCCGAGCTCATCATCGGCTGCACGACACCGCCGAGGGGAACGATATCAGAGTAAGCTCTTACAGATATCGCGCCCTGGGGGCAAATCTTGACACAGGAATAGCATTCCCAGCACTGATCAGGCTCCTGGTTGTAAGCCTTCATGTTCTCGACATTCAAGACCATTAAGTCGCTCGGGCAGATGTACA
>JBJKOV010000003.1:0-1388 GCA_046707105.1 Thermodesulfovibrionales bacterium | reverse complement strand
TTGCCAGGCAGAACGAAGGCAAGCATCTGCTGGTTTCGAGGATGGAGCACCATTCGATACTGAATTCGGCGAGGTTTCTGGAAAAGAGCGGTTTTGCGGTGACATACCTCCCCGTCGGCAGGAACGGCCTTGTGGACCCCGAGACTGTGAAAAAGGCCATCACCAAGGAGACGACTGTGATCTCCATAACCCATGCGAGCAGCGAGGTGGGGACGATCGAACCCATAAAGGAGATCGTGAAGGTGGCGAAGGAGCGGAATATCACGGTCCATACCGACGCTGTCGCCACGACCGGGAACATTCCCGTTGATGTTATGGAACTCGGGGTCGACCTGCTCAGCATGTCTGCCCATCAATTCTATGGCCCGAAGGGCGCGTCCGCGCTTTATGTAAAACAGGGCACGAGGATCGTTCCCCTGATCTACGGCGGCATTCAGGAATCAGGCAGAAGGGCCGGCACCGAGAATGTACCCGCTATTGTCGGGATGGGGAAGGCGGCGGAACTTGCGAAGGCGGATATGCAGAAAAGGATCGAGTATCTGCGGCCTCTAAGGGACAGGATAATCGATACGATTTCCGGGGTGCCGAACGTTTATCTTACGGGCGACAGGGAGAGAAGACTGCCCGGCCACGGCAGTTTCTGCGCTGAGTTTATCGAGGGGGAGGCGATGCTTCTTCTTCTGGCCGGGAAGGGGATTTTTGCGGCGAGCGGGTCCGCCTGTTCTTCAAAGGCATTGAAGGCTTCCCCGGTGCTCCTGTCAATGGGAATCTCTTCAAGTCTTGCCCAGGGGGCGATAGTCTTTTCTCTGGGAAGGGGAAACACGGCTGAAGATGTGGATCACCTGCTGGATGAATTTCCGGCGGTTATTAAACGGTTGAGAGAAATTTCCCCCTATGCGCAGGGCTGGGGGGACAGAGAGGGAGGTGGAGAAGAATGTACAGTGAAAGAGTGATGGACCATTTTATGAACCCGCGGAATGTGGGGGACATGGAAAACCCCGACGGCGTGGGGATAGAAGGGAATCCCACTTGCGGGGATGCAATGAAGATCTATATTAAGGTGGAAGACGGGCGAATTGTGGACGCCAAGTTCAAAACGTTCGGGTGCGGCGCAGCCATCGCGGTGAGCAGCATGGTGACGGAAATGGTGAAGGGCAAGACGCTCGACGAGGCTCTTGCCATATCAAAGGAAGCGGTTGCGAACGAATTGGGCGGCCTCCCGCCCCAGAAGATGCACTGTTCCAACCTTGGCGCAGACGCATTGAAAAAAGCGATAGAGGATTACAAGAGCAGACACGCGAACGGTTGAGCCGAGCAAGCATTACTTTATGCAGGAGCTTTCAGAAATCTATTTGTCGTCATTCCCGAGGTAGTAATCGGGAATCCAT
>JBJKOV010000002.1:0-1458 GCA_046707105.1 Thermodesulfovibrionales bacterium | reverse complement strand
GGACCTGCTATGAAGCATGCAAATTCAAATCGATAAAGATCATGCCTGCCGGCTATGACGGAGACCCTTCGAAACTGGTGAAGGCCGGGACGCCGGAAGGCGGGACAGCAAAGGGGGAAGCATAAATGGTTGAACTTAAGATAAACGAAAAAGCGATATCTGTCGAAGAGGGCACCACTATACTCAAGGCCGCTCAGCAAAACGGGATCCATATACCGAACATGTGCTACGACAAGAGGCTGAGACCTTACGGCGGCTGCAGGCTCTGCGTCGTCGAGGTGGAAGGACAACCGAGGCTCTTCGCATCCTGTTCGACCCCCGTGGCGCCGGGCATGATCGTCAAAACGGAAACGCCGAAGCTGAGAAAGGCGCGCCAGACGGTACTGGAACTTCTCCTGATCCACCACCCCCTCGACTGCCCGATCTGCGACAAGGCTGGCGAATGCGACCTCCAGGACATCGCCTACGAATACGGAAAGCCGGAGGGACGTTTCATAAGGCACAGGAAAGCGGCGCCGCCTGACGTAAGGGGTCCGCTTGTAGAGCTGACCGCAAACAGATGCATCCTCTGCGGAAAGTGTGTCCGCATCTGCGCCGAGCATCAGAGCAGGGGTGCACTCGGTCTCATCGGAAGGGGCTTTCCGACCGTGGTCCAGCCGGCCTTCGGCGAGATCCTCGAGTGCGACTACTGCGGACAGTGCATCGATATCTGTCCCACAGGGGCGCTTCTGAGCAAGCCATTCAAGTTCCAGGCACGTGCATGGTTTCTGGAAGAGAAGGACACCATCTGTTCCTTCTGCGGCTGCGGGTGCACCCTCACACTCGGTCTCAGAGAAGGCAAGATACTTCGCTCCCGGGGGAAGGAGGACAACGGCCGCTCAGAAGGGAACCTCTGCGGAAGGGGCCGGTTCGGCTTCGATTATATTTACAGCGAAACCCGGCTGAAGACCCCGATGATCAGGAAGGAGGGGGTTCTTGTTCCCGCCACGTGGGACGAAGCGCTTTCCTACATCGGCGAGAAGATGAAGTTCGTCATCGATTCCCACGGCAGTTCGTCCGTGGGCGCTATCGGCTCCCACCGGTGCACAAACGAAGACAACCACATGCTGAAGAAATTCATGACCACGGTCGTCGGGTCGAATAACCTCGACTCCGCTGCGGCCTTCGGATATGCGAAGGTGCAGAAGGTGCTCGACGATGCCTTCGGACTCAAGGCTCATCCCATAGACATGAAGGCCCCCCTCGGGAAAGAGGCCATACTGATCGTCGAGTCCGACATAAGCGTAACCCATCCTGTCTTCGGCCTCAATATCCTCCAGGCAAAGAGGGAAGGCTCGCAGCTGATCGTCGCGGACTCGAAAGAGACGAAGCTCACGAGACACAGCACAACCCACCTGAAGATGAAACAGGGCACCTCGGTAGCCTTTCTGAACGGGTTGATGAAGGTAATTATCGACA
>JBJKOV010000001.1:0-1815 GCA_046707105.1 Thermodesulfovibrionales bacterium | reverse complement strand
GAATCCATTGTCTTTGAAGACAGAGCACCCTGGATTCCCGCCTTCGCGGGAATGACGGCCAAGAAACACGCACACTTATCTCAGGAAGTGTTGGAAACATTACACGCGACTTTCCCAATTATCCGTCAGAAACCTTTTCGCCGCAGCTAAGGCAGAATTTTGTCCCCGGCGGCAGTTTGGCATGACAGTTCTTACACCGTAATTCAGTGCTCAGGTCCAGGCCGCAGGAGGGACAGAACCTGTCCGCAGCATCAAGGTCTCTGTTGCACTTGGGACATTTCCTGATAACGACCATTTGATGCCCGCAGTGCGGACAAAAGCGGCTGTTCAGAGGAACGTCCCCATGGCATGAAGGACAGTTGACAGTTCCCTTCTTGACGATTTTCTCGGGCGTCGGCTCGCCGTTTCCCAATACTTTATTGAGCATGCCCGGTATCATCATGCCCAGACCGGCGCCAACCCCGAGCCCCATGCCGGCTGCGGCGGTGCCTCCTGCCCCAGGGGTTCCCCCGGATGTGACAGCGTCACCCAGTGCCTTGGCGGCTTTATACTTAAGAAAGTCGTCGAGGTTTCCCACCGCCGCCATTCCCGACCTCTCATCTATCATTTTCTGTACATCTTCTGGAGGCGTAATCCGGTTTATGTAGAAATCGACCATCTCCATGCCGTATTTGCGAAAATCCTCGGTGAGGCGGGTCTTTACCGCAACGGCCATTTCATCGTAATATTCAGGAAGGTTCAGAAGGCTGTCGACCTTTTCTCCCAGGAAATCGTTGAGTCTTGAAACGATAACGTCCCTCAGATAATCTTCGATATTTGAGGTTTCGAAAGTCCCCTGTGTTCCAACGAGCGTATTGATAAACAGAAGGGGCTGTGTCACTTGCATAGTGAATGTGCCGAAGGCCCGGAGGCGTATGAGCCCGAATTTTTCATCCTTGAAGGCAACAGGGTCTTTTGTCCCCCACCGCATGTTGGTAAAGACCTTCAGGTTGACGAAATAGACCTCCGCCCTGAAAGGACTCGTGAAGCCCCACGGCAGTGAAAAGACCTTGGTCAGTATGGGCAGGTTTTGCGTGGAGATGGTATGTCTTCCCGGTCCGACGACGTCGAGACCCTTTCCGTCCCTGAAAAAAACAGCCGCCTGGTTCTCCCTTACGATCAGCTGACCGCCGAACTTTATTGCCGCGGAACCCTCTTCCGGATAACGGTGCACTATCTCCTGTCCCGTCTTGTCAAACCACTCGATGACCTCCATGAATTCAGACATTGTCTTCTCCTATCGGGATGTTAATAGATCACGCCGGCTGGAAAATTTCTTTCCGAACCCCTCTATCGCTTCATCAAGCTTACGGACCTGTTCTTTTGCGGCGGAAGGTTCGGAAGAGGCGTCGTGCAGGCCCCGCAATACCGTCTTTAAAGTCTCTATTTCATCAAAGAGGGCGAGGTCAAACGAACAGAGCTTCTCCAGCTTGTCCTGGCCGACCTTGTGAATATCGAATATCCCGCTGTATCCCCGTTCGGCATACTTGATGAGATTTGCGGTCTTGTCCAGTTTTGAGGCCAAAGTATCAAGCGCAGGCAGAAGAGAAAGATTATCCCTGTCCATGCAGACTCTCTTCTCTTTTTCTATTTCGAGCTTCAGGTCCTCAATTTCCGCAGAAAGTTTAAGTCGTACCGACTTGTCCGTATCCCGCGAGGTCTCCCTGTCCTGGTAGCCGCCTATGCCCGGGATGATCCTGGCAAGCCTCTCGATTTTTTCGGCAAATCCCATAGCCCCCTCCCGCACCACAAAAGGAATTTGTAAAAGCCTCTTGT